>JAAYUL010000071.1 GCA_012517675.1 Clostridiales bacterium
GCCGCAGGGGACCGGGCCGCAGCCGGGCGTGCGGCGGGAAAACACTCCGCCGGGCATGGAGCAAACCGTCATGATGGATTTTATTCCGAAGCGGTGAGCCGATGCTGAAGCTTCCGGTATGCCCCTACTGCGGGGCGCGGTTTTTTTACCGGTCGGTAAAATCTTCCGCCAAAAAAAAGACAAAAATGTGTCCTTATTGTAATAAGGAATTTATAATATACAAAAAGTTTAAATATTTGCTTTTTCTCGCCGCGTTTATCCTGCTGGTTGCGGTCAACTGGTTTTTCCTGACCGTTCCCGCAATGAATCTTACGTTTTTGGCGACAGTCACGGCGCTCGGTGTTGGGGCTGCATGGGCTTTGGTTCCGTTTACCGTTCGTTACCGCAAAAAGGGAGCCCCCAAAAAGTAAGAACCCGTTCTGAAATCACGAAAAGTAAGAATATACGAAACGTATAATATTGGAGGGTTAAACTTGGAGTTTAGCGAAATCACGCAGACACAGCAGAAATACGATGAAAATCAAATACAGGTACTCGAAGGGCTGGAGGCCGTTCGCAAGCGCCCCGGCATGTATATCGGCTCCACCGGCCCGCGCGGCCTTCATCACCTGGTTTATGAAATCGTGGACAACGCCATCGACGAGGCACTGGCCGGCTACTGCGATAAAATCGAAGTGAAGATCCTTCCGGGCGACATCATCAGCGTGCGCGACAACGGGCGCGGCATTCCGATCGGCATTCAGCCGAAGCTCGGTATTTCCGCGGTGACGGTCGTATTCACCGTTCTGCACGCGGGCGGCAAATTCGGCGGCGGCGGCTACAAGGTTTCCGGCGGGCTGCACGGCGTGGGCGCCTCGGTGGTGAACGCGCTTTCCGAATGGCTGGAGGTGGAGGTCTGCAACGAAGGCGGCATTTATTTTCAGCGCTTTGAGCGCGGCAAGGCCGTTACCGAGCTGGAGCGGCGCGGCGACACCGACCGCACCGGAACGTTCATCCGTTTCAAGTCCGACCCGCAGATTTTCCAGGAAAGCACGGTGTTCGACTACGAAACGCTGCAGGCGCGGCTGCGCGAGCAGGCGTTTCTGAACGCGGGCATTCACATTGAGCTGGCGGACGAGCGCGACCCGGAAAATATCATTTGCAACAACTACTGCTACCACGGCGGCATCAGCAGCTTTGTGGAATTCATCAACCGCAAGAAGGCGGTCGAGGTCATCCACCCCGACATCATTCATTTTTCCTGCGTTTCCCCCGACGATTCGGCAACAGCCGAAATCGCGATGCAGTATAATGATTCTTACAACGAGCTGATGATCTCGTTTGCCAACAATATCCACACCACCGACGGCGGCACGCATGAGGACGGCTTTAAGCGCGCGCTCACCCGCGTGATGAACGATTACGCCAGAAAATACAATATCCTGAAGGACAGCGACAAAAACCTTTCGGGCGAGGACGTGCGCGAGGGCCTCACCGTGATCATCAGCGTCAAGATGAAGGAGGCGCAGTTCGAAGGCCAGACCAAGGCGAGGCTGGGCAACACGGAGATCGGCACGCTGGTCGGCGGCCTGATCACCGACAAGCTGACCGCTTATCTGGAGGAAAACCCGGCCACCGCGCGCGCCATTTTCGACAAGGCGCTGGCGGCCTCCCGCGCGAGGGACGCGGCGCGCAAGGCGCGCGACCTGGTGCGGCGCAAGTCCGCGCTGGAAAACGCGGCCCTGCCCGGAAAGCTGGCCGACTGCCAGAGCCGCAACCCCGGGGAAACCGAAATCTACATTGTGGAAGGCGACTCCGCCGGCGGCTCCGCAAAGGGCGGGCGCGACCGGAAATATCAGGCGATTTTGCCGCTCTGGGGCAAAATGCTCAATGTGGAAAAGGCAAGGCTCGACAAGGTCTACGGCAATGAAAAGCTCATGCCGGTCGTGACCGCGCTCGGCTGCGGGATCGGCGAGGAGTTCGACCTCAGCAAGCTGCGCTACGGCAAGATCATCATCATGGCCGATGCCGATGTCGACGGCTCGCACATCCGCACGCTGCTGCTCACCTTTTTCTTCCGCTTTATGAAGCCCCTGGTGGAGGAAGGCCACATTTACCTTGCGCAGCCTCCCCTTTACCGGCTGACCAAGGCGAAAAAGCATTTTTACGCGTTTTCGGACCAGGAGCGCGACCGCCTGATGACCGATCTGGGCAACGGGTATGAGATTCAGCGCTACAAAGGCCTTGGCGAAATGGATGCCGAGCAGCTTTGGGAGACGACCATGAACCCCGAAACGCGCACCATGCTCCGCGTGGAGGTGGAGGATGCCGCGGCCGCCGACGAGGCGTTCACCATCCTGATGGGCGACAAGGTGGAGCCGCGCCGCGCGTTTATTGAAAGCAACGCCAAATACGTGCAGAACCTGGATGTTTAAGCGGTTCCGCCCAAATCCGCCGCGCATCCGGCAGCACCCGCAAAGATAGTTCTGGTTTTCCGCGGAATTGCCGCTTTATCATATATCCCATGAGTATAAATAACACCTTTATTTACAAAAAGGAGCTTTCAGCTATGAAAAAGTACATGACGGAACAGGAAAACGCCGCGAAGCCTCCGGAACGCCGGGGGGAACCGTCCCCCGACGAAGCGCGACAACGGGAGCTGGAGCAGAATTCCGGAGAAACGCTTTCGGACGAAACATTCGCGGAGGAAGAGCGGGTGGAATGGGACGGCTCCGAAGCGGAGCTGGTCGCCGACGAGGACGCCGCCGATTATGAGGAGCAGAATACCGGCATTCAGCTGAAGTACACGCTCCGGCCCGGCGAGGTTTACGCCGCCCTCATGAAAATGCAGTACACGCAGCAGCGCGTGGTGATGACCGTTGCCGCCTCCGTTCTGGGGCTGATTTCCGCCGTGCTGAGCTTTGTCAACTTTTACAGCCTGCACGCGAATCAGAACCTGCTGCTCGGCGCGGTCTGTCTGGTGCTGGTGTTCCTGATTTTATGGATGCCCGCCGCGAGGAACCGCGCGATTGCAAAAAGCCTTGCCGACGGAAAAGAGATTTTGATGACCGTTTACCCCGACCATGTGGAAATGGGCCGGGGGGAAAACGAATGGGAGTTCCCGCTGGACGGCAGCTGCGGGCGCACGGTCCTGCGCGACCTGATTCTTCTTTACATAGACGAAGAAAACACGGTCATTCTGCCGATCCGGAGCATTGAACCGGCGGTGCTGCCCGAGGTGCAGGCCATGCTTTACGCGGGTACGCGGCCGGAAAAATAAGAAGGGGTGTTTATGCCTACATTTTACGAAGGAAAACCGATTGCCACGGTGGAGCAGTCCCTGCGCGAGCCGGACTACGCCGCGGCCTATTACGCCGCGCAAAGCACGGTTTCGCTGCTGCGCAGAAAAGAGGTGCTTTCGGGGATCTGCCTCACCGTTGCGGTGGTCGGCGGTTCGCTGATTCCCCTGTTTTACCGCACTCCCGGGCTTTTGGGCGGCCTGATCGCCGTCTGCGCCCTGGGGCTGGGGTCCGCCCTTCTGTTTTTCTTTGTCCAGCCGCACGACATCCGTTCCTGGGCCGGGGAGATTTACCGTTCCAACGCCCTTCTCGCGCTGCCGCAGACCATTACCGTTTACCGCGACAGCATTGTGGCGAAAAGCGAGAAGGAAACCTTTCAGGAATACTGGACGGATTTTGCCCGCTGCGTGGAAACCAGGGACGCTTTTGTCCTGGTGGGCGGCAGGGAGCGCTGGATTCTCACGGTGCAAAAGGAAGGGCTGGAAAAAAGCGAACGGGAAACGCTTTCCGCCCATTTTCAGGACGCGTTCGCGCGTCGGTACCAGAAATTCGGCCGGTAAAGGGGGAATTTACATGCAGCCGGTTACCGTCAGCTTTTTAATCACCGCGCCGGACTACGCCGACTTTAAAAGCGCGGCCGCGAAGGCCTGCCTCAAGCGGCGCGAAATCATGATTCTGCGCGCGGCGGGGTGCTTGCTGGTGCTTGCTTCGCTGGTCCTGTGCCGCTTGTTCGGCAGCGACCCGCTGCGCATTCTTTCCTATTCCGCCATCGCGCTCGCCGGAATCGCCGTCGGCGCGTTTTACGAATGGTTTTCGGGGCTTTTCGTGCGGCTGCGCGCGCTGAACGAGTTCGCGGCGCACAAAGAGCGGTTTTCCGCGCAGAACGTGGAATTTTCGGAAGAAAAAGTGATGTTTCAGAACGACAGATACTCCGCCGCCGTTCCGTACGAAATGCTGTTCAAGGCGTATGAGGACGGCCGGGTATTTATTTTATATACCGGAATGGATGAAATGCGGTTCATTCCGAAACGCGCAATGAACGAGGACGAATGCAGGCAATTAAGGCATGTCCTTCAAACGAAACTGCAGGAAAAATATCAGCAGGAAGGTGCCCGCTAATGGACGAATTACAGGAAAATCAGAAAATCATCGGCGTTGACCTGGAAAAGGAAATGAAAAAATCGTTTCTGGATTATTCCATGTCCGTCATTGTTTCACGCGCGCTGCCGGATGTGCGCGACGGGCTGAAGCCCGTGCACAGAAGAATTTTATACACCATGTTTGAAAACGGGCTGATGCCCGAAAAGCCCTACAGCAAGTGCGCCGACACGGTCGGCTCCGTGCTGGGGCGGTACCATCCGCACGGCGACGCCTCGGTTTACGACGCGCTGGTGCGGCTGGCGCAGGACTTTTCCATGCGCTACATGCTGGTGGACGGCCACGGCAACTTCGGTTCCGTGGACGGCGACCCGCCGGCCGCCTACCGTTACACCGAAGCCCGCATGAGTAAAATTGCCGTGGAAATGCTGCAGGATATCGACCGGGAGACCGTCGATTTCGTGCCGAACTACGACGACCGCCTGAAAGAGCCCTCCGTTCTGCCCAGCCATTTTCCGAACCTTCTGGTCAACGGCTCCACGGGCATCGCGGTCGGCATGGCGACCAACATCCCCCCGCACAACATGGGCGAGGTCATCGACGGCATGTGCACCCTGATCGACAACCCCGACGCCACGCTCGACGACCTGATGCAGAGCATCAAGGGGCCGGACTTTCCCACCGGCGGCATCATCATGGGCCGGGCGGGCATCAGCGCCGCCTACGCCACGGGCCGCGGGCGCATCAGCGTGCGCGCGCGCGCGGAAATCGAGGAGGAAAAGAACGGCCGGTTCTCCATCATCGTTTCGGAGCTTCCGTACCAGGTGAACAAGGCGCGCCTGATCGAAAATATCGCGGAGCTGGTCAAGGACAAGCGGATCGAGGGCATTTCCAACGTGGAGGATCACTCCGACCGCGAGGGAATGCACATCGTCGTTACCGTCAAGCGCGACGCCTCCCCGCAGATCGTTTTGAACCAGCTGTATTCCTACACTCAAATGCAGACGACCTTTGGCGTGATCATGCTCGCGATCGTGGGCGGCGTGCCGAAAACGCTCACGCTGCGCGGCATGCTGCAGGAATACATCGATTTTCAGGAAAGCGTGGTGCGCCGCCGCACCGAGTACGACCTGCGCAAGGCCGAGGAGCGCGCCCATATTCTGGAGGGCCTGAAAATCGCGGTGGACAACATCGACGAGGTCATCCGCATCATCCGCTCCTCCAAATCCGTTCCCGAAGCGAGGGCGAGGCTGGGCGAGCGCTTCGCGCTCGACGATCCGCAGACCCAGGCGATCGTGCAGATGCCCCTGGGCCGCCTGACCGGGCTGGAGCGCCAGAAGCTGGAGGACGAGCTTGCCGCGCTGGAGGCGAAGATCGCCGATTACAAGGATATCCTTGCCAACGAAAGCCGTCTGCTCGGCATTGTGAAGGACGAAGCGATCGCCGTCAAAAATAAATTCAGCGACGACCGCCGCACCGAAATCGCCTCCGTCAGCGGCGAGGTGGACATTGAGGACCTGATTCCGCGCGAGGACTGCGTGCTGACGCTCACCCGCTTCGGCTATGTGAAGCGCCAGCCGACCGACACCTACCACACGCAGCGGCGCGGCGGCAGGGGCGTGAGCGGCATGACCCGGCGCGAGGAGGACGTCGCGTCCGAGATGTTTGTCATCAACTCGCACGACTACGTGATGTTCTTCACCAACCTGGGCCGCGTTTACCGCCTGAAATGCTATGAAATTCCGGAGGGCTCGCGCACCAGCAAGGGAATGAACATCGCGAACCTGCTGCCCATTTCGCAGGACGAGCGCGTCACCTCCATGATCCGCGTGCCGGAATTCGACGAGGAGAGCTTCCTGGTCATGGTCACGCGCAACGGGATCATCAAGCGCACCTCGCTCAGCGCGTTCCATACCGCGCGCAAGGGCGGCGTGATCGCGATCGGGCTGGACGACGGCGACGAGCTGAGCTGGGTCCGCCTGACCGACGGGCAGATGGAGCTGCTGGTCGCCACGCGGCTCGGCATGGCCATCCGCTTCCCCGAAACGGACGTGCGCGCCATGGGCAGAACGGCCCGCGGCGTGAAGGCGATTACCCTGAAGGAAAGCGACTGCGTGGTGGGCATGAGCGTCCTGCGCGAGGGCGGACTGGTGCTTACCGTTTCCGAAACGGGCTACGGCAGGCTTTCAAACGCGGAGGACTACCGCGTCCAGTTCCGCGGCGGCAAGGGACTGCTCAATTACCATGTGAACAAATACGGCTGCGTGGCCGCCATCAAGGTGGTCGACCGCGAGGACGACATCATTCTGATTTCCTCCGACGGCATCATCATCCGTATTCAGGCGAGCTCCATCCGCGAGTGCGCCAGGCCGGCGAAGGGCGTTCTGCTCATGCGGCTCGGCAGGGGCAGCCAGGTGGTGACGCTGGCGCGCACCGCGCACGAAGAGGATGAACCCGAGGACGCCCTGCCGCAGGACGACGGCGACGCCGACGAGGGAGCGGACGACGACAATTCCGAAGAATAAGGAACAGGTGACGAGAATGATACACAAAAAATTGTGCAGCGTTGTTTTGTCCATGGCCACGGTTTCCGCCGTGCTGGCGGGATGCGGGATTTTCGGCGGCGGTCAGAGCAGCAGCGCTCCGGCGCAGAGCGATTCCGCGTCCGTTTCGTCGCAGGCGGCGGTCAGCTCGGCCCCGCAGGAAAGCAGCGCCCCGGCGCAGAGCGCGGCTTCCTCGGAAGCTGCGGTTTCCTCCTCCGGCAATCAGGAGAGCGATTCCCTGCCCGGCGCCGTCGGAAAGATTGAGACGAACGACAAGGACTTCAACAAAAAATTCGCCGTCAATCCGATCGACAAGGCGTATGTCGCGGAATCGGTCAACGCGCTTTCCAATCAGGATATGATCGGTATCGCGGACAAATACGCCGGGCTCTGGCAGAAGGAGATCAATTCGGCGTACGGCAAAGTGACGAAGCTGGCCACGGGCAGCGCGCTCGATGAGATCCGCGCCGACCAGAACGACTGGCTCACGGACAAAAAGGCGGCGCTGGCGAAAATCAGCGCGGACGCGCAGGCGGCGGGCGGCACTCTGGCGCAGGTTTCGGAAGCAACCGCGGTCATGAATTTTTACCGCAGCCGCGCGGTCGAGGTTTACCGGCAGCTTTACAGCTACCAGAAAGACTACAGCTACGCCTACAGCAAGTAGCGGCGCGCCGAATAAAAAAACAGGAGAAAACGGAAATGATGGAGAAAAAACTGGCGGAAAAGACCGCTTACGACGGCCGGATCCTGCGGTTCCACGTGGACGAAATCGAGCTGCAGAACGGCAACCATTCCACCCGCGAGGTGGTCGACCATCCGGGCGGGGCGTGCATCGCCGTGCTGACAAAGCAGAACGAGATGCTTTTTGTGCGGCAGTTCCGCTACCCCTATCACGAGGAGGTCATGGAAGCGCCAGCCGGCAAGCTGGAAAAGGGCGAGGACCCGGTCGAGGCGATCAAGCGCGAGCAGCTTGAGGAAACCGGCACGACGGGGGAGCATTACCTCTTTCTGGGGCAGCTGTACCCCTCCCCCGGCTACACAAGCGAAATCATTTACCTTTACGCCTGCCGCGCGGCGTCGTTCGGCAGCACCAATTTCGACGACGACGAGTTTCTTGAGATCGAGCGCATCCCGATGCAAAAAGCGGTGGAAATGGTGATGAACAACGAGATTCCGGATTCCAAAACCCAGGTGCTGGTGCTGAAAACCGCCCGGCTTCTGGAAGAAGGAAAGATCTGAGGCGCGGCATGAAAAAATGGAACGCGGACGCCCGCACCAAACGGCTGTTTTTTTACCTGAGCCTTCTTGCCGCCGCGGTGTTCTTCGCGGCGAGGGACCCGGACCAGGTCTGGCTGGCGGCCGGCATTGGCGCCGGCCTTCTGTACGCGATTGCGTCGGACTGGATTTTCGGGCGCGGCAGGAAAACGAAGGACCCCGAAAAACTTTCCACCAAAAATGAGGAAACGGTGGAAAACGGCGCGGAGCGGCGCACAAATTCCGAAGGAAAAGACGCGGAAGAGCCGGACGGCAGACCGTAAGGCGCGGCGGGACGCCCGGTCGGCGAAAAAAATCCCGGAATCAGACCGCATCGTCTGGTTCCGGGCTTCTGTTTGCGCGAAAGGGGTTTTTACGGGGTAAAAATCAACAGCCCCGGGGGCATCTGCGGCAGGAACGACACGGTGCGCGAGGGCAGCTTTTCCCCGGCGGCGGCCATCTCCTCCAGGTGCTTGAGCCGCGGCGGGTTCAGCAGAAAGGCGGCGGTTCCCGCCGCTTCGTCCGCCAGGCGCATCGCTTCCTCCATGGAAGGGACCCAGCGCGCCGGCTCCGTGCCGCTCCCGCAGGCGTTTTGCACCAGGCGGCGGAAAACGGTGGCGTCCAGCCGGCGGAGGGCTTCGCTTTCCCCCGGCAGGCGGGGAAGCTCCCGGTCCTTTAAAATCATCAGCGTCCATCCCGGGCCGCCGGTGTAGGCGGCGAACGCGGTTTTCCCCTGCCGGTAGAGCGCGTCCAGGTTCGCGGGGATCTCCCGTGGGTTTTCCCGGGAAATCAGCTCGAAAAAAGGCGCGCACGGCGCAAGCAGGCGTTCCGCGCTTCGACCGGCTTCCATCGCTGCCGCGCAGTGGTACGGAACGGGCGTGACGCCGCTCTGCGCGGCGTCCATCAGGAGCGCGGGGACGCGGCCGCCGTACTCTCTGCGGCGCAGAAGGGCTTCGTACCGCGCCGCGCTCCCCGCGAGCAGGAGCTTTTTGCCCGCAAA
Source organism: Clostridiales bacterium (assembly GCA_012517675.1). GTDB lineage: Bacteria > Bacillota > Clostridia > Oscillospirales > Acutalibacteraceae > Caproiciproducens. Next base: position 9,174 of record JAAYUL010000071.1, read on the forward strand.
ATCCTTTTGGAGCTCCCGCACGGCGAGCGTGTCGTTCACCACCCAGAGCCGGTGGACCGCGCCGCCCTTTTGGAACCGGTAGCGCGGCTTTCCGCGCGAAAGCAGCTCCATGCGCGCGGCGGCGGCGGGGTCGTCCTGCCGGAACAGGAAGGCGGCGGGGAAAAGCGAAAGGGAGCCGCTTTCCAAGGCGCTTTCCTCCGCCCGGACCCCGCGCTCCCCCGCTTCCTCCAGAAGGGCGGGGGGTTCCGCGCCCGGGTCCAGAAGCCCGACGATCCCCCTGACCGCGCGGTCGCGGCCGAACATGCGGAACTCCTGCTCGTAAATATAAAAGGCGGGCGCGCTTTCCCGCCTTAAAATCCCGTCCTTTTGCCACTGCCGCGCCCGTTCGTCCCCGCCCCGCAGAAGCCGGCCGGCGCCGTGCGGGGAGCCGGTTTCCGGCTCCCCGGGGGAAGAAAGGACAAGGGCGGAAAGCCCGCCCGCCCCGGCGGTGTAGCGCAGCGCGCGCAACGGAAACAGATCTGCCATATTCGCACACTCCAGATAATCAGTTGGTTTCATTGTAAGCAATCGCGGGGAGTTCGTCAAGAAATTCATCGGCGCGGCGCGTTTTTATGGATTCTGACGAAAAAAACGCCTTCCCGCGGAAACTTCACCGAACCATCACCTAAAATTAAGAAAACGCCCTTTGTTTCTTAATGAAAAGTTTACAATTTTTCGGGATTCAGTTGGTAAAATAAGAAAGAATTCAAGCGGCCATGCTCTTTTTTTATGCGCTTATGCAATCCGCGAATCACGCGGCGCGCGGGGAATCACGGGGCGGGCCGATTACAGGAGGGACAAAAGAATGATCGAGGTCAAAAACCTCTCAAAGCGATACGGCCAGAATATCGCTTTGGACAACATCAGCTTCACGGTGGAGGAAGGAACCGTGGTGGGTTTCCTCGGGCCGAACGGCGCCGGGAAATCGACGACGATGAACATCATCACCGGCTATCTTTCGGCGAGCTCCGGCGTTGTCACGGTGGGCGGCTACAACACGCTGGACAACCCGAACGAAGTCAAGCGGCTGATCGGCTACATGCCCGAAATGCCGCCGCTTTACCCCGACATGACCGTCAGGGAATACCTGAACTTCATGTACGACCTGAAAAAGGTGACGCTCCCGCGCCAGAAGCACATCAATGAGATCTGCGCGCTGGTGCGCATCGGCAATGTTTACGACCGGCTGATCGGCAACCTGTCAAAGGGCTACAAGCAGCGTGTCGGCCTGGCGCAGGCGCTGCTCGGCAACCCGCCCGTCCTGATTCTGGACGAGCCGACCGTCGGGCTGGACCCGAAGCAGATTATCGAAATGCGCAATCTGATTCATAATCTGGGCAAAAAGCACACGATTATTCTCAGCTCCCACATACTGCCGGAAATTCAGGCGGTGTGCGAGCGCATCATCGTCGTCAACCAGGGCGCCCTGGTGGCCGACGGCACGCAGGAGGAGCTTGCGCACAGCCTGAGCTCCGAAAACAAGCTGCTGGTCCGCCTTGCCGGGCCGGAGGCGGAGATCCGTTCCGCGCTGAAGACAATGAAAAGCGTGGCCGGCGTGGAAAGCCATGGCGAAAAGGAGACCGGCGTGTACGAGTTCGCCGTGGAAGCCAAGGGTGCGGCCGACCTGCGCCGCGATCTGTTCCATCTTGCCGCGAAACGCGACTGGCCGATTCTTTCGCTGCGCAGCACCGACCTTTCGCTGGAAGAAGTGTTCCTGCGCCTGACCAGCGCCGATTACCGCAAGGGCAGGGCGGCGCTGAAAGAAGCGATGAAAGGTGGTAAAACGGCATGAATGCAATTGCAAAACGGGAGCTGAAATCGTATTTTCTCTCTCCCATCGGATATATCTGCGTCAGCGCGATCCTGCTGCTGTACGGTCTGTATTTTTATCAGGTGCTGATGTCCCGTTCCTCCTCTTATATTGCCAGCGCGTACAGCATCATGTTCATCTGGACCATGATGATCATCCCGATCATTACGATGCGCAGCTTCAGCGAGGAAATCCGCAATAAGACCGACCAGGCGCTGCTGACCGCTCCGGTCGGCGTGACCTCCATCGTCATGGGCAAGTTCCTGGCGGCCTTCGCGGTTTACGCGATCGCGACCGTCGGCAGCCTGATCCCCGTGACCGTGATCGGCATCTTTTCCTCCCCGAGCTGGGCGCTGATTTTCGGCAACTTCTTCGGCTCGCTGCTTTACGGCGCGGCCATGATCGCCATCGGCGTGTTCCTCTCTTCCCTGACCCAGAGCCAGATCGTGGCCGCCATTACCACGTTCGGCGTTTCCATCCTTCTGATTATTCTGGACCAGCTCACCAGCGTGACAAGCAACGCGGTGATCACCAAGCTGATCGGCTGGATTTCGTTCAACACGCGCTACCAGCCCTTCACCAAGGGAATTTTCGACATTTCGAGCATTGTGTTCTTTTTGAGCGTGATTGCGGTATTTATCTTTTTGACCGCCCGAAAGCTCGAAAGCAGAAGATGGAGCTAAGGGGGTAATGAAGATGAATCAGGATTCAAACAACAACAATCTGGAAAAAAACCTTCCGGAAGAGCCGCAGGAAAAGGCGGAGGAAACCGCCTCCCGGCAGGCCGGGGCGGAAAACGCGCCGGCTGACGCCAAGGCAAAAACGGCGGAGCCGGAAAAGGAAAAGAAGGCGGAAAGCGCCGGGCCGGAGGAAAAACCGGAAGAAGAAAAGCCGGAAGAGGAAAAGCGGCACCGCGCGAAGGATTTCTTTTCCAGCAGCAAATTCCGCCGCGGCAGCGTTTCCACGGCGTTTACCGCGGGGTTCCTCGTGGTGATCGTGCTGATCAACGTGTTGGTGGGAATTTTGGTCGACCGGTACCCGTCCCTCAACATAGACATGACGAAAAACAGCAGCAACACCCTTTCCGACCAGGCCGACAAAATCGTGGACAGCGTTAAAATGCCGGTGACGATCTATATCATCGCGACAGAATCGCAGACAAAGAACGACGAGATCCTTTCCGACTACGGCATCAAATACAGCCAGGTCGGAATCCTGGCGGCGAAAATCGCGGAGCGCAATTCCAACATCAAGGTGCAGTATATCGACCTGAATAAAAACCCGACCTTCGCCTCCACCTACAAGAGCGACAATGTCACGGAGGGCGACGTGATCGTGAAAAGCGAAAAACGGTACCGCGTCCTTGCCTACACCGACCTTTTCAGCGTGCAGTACAGCTCGGACGGCACTTCCACCGAAACGTACTCCCAGGTGGACAGCGCGCTTGCCTCGGGCCTGAACACCGTCATTGCCGAAACGCTGCCGGTCGTGGCGTTCGACACGGGCCACAGCGAGCAGATGGACTCGACGTCCTACAAGTCGTTGCTGACCGGCAACAGCTTTGAAACCGAGGATTTCAGCCTGCTGACGGATAAGATCCCGGACAAAACCCAGATGATCGTGCTGGGCTGCCCCAAGACCGATTACACCGATTCCGAGATCAAAAAGCTCGATGAATTTTTAAGCAGCAAATCGCTCACGGGCGACCGCACGCTGCTCATCACCTTCCACCCCAACCAGGCCACCATGCCCAAGCTGGCGACCTTCCTGCAGGAATGGGGCATCCAGACCGAGCAGTCGGTGGTTTATGAAAGCGACCAGAGCAAATATTTCACCACCGACCCGACCTATATTCTGTCCAACGTGCAGTCCGACCTCAGTTTGGGCGGCGCTTCCAGCTACAGCCTGTTCACCACCCCGCAGTCCGTTCCGATCAAGCTCCTGTTCAGCTCGAAAGGCTCGAAAACGACCTACTCCCTTGCAAAATCGAACGAAACCTGCTATTCGGTGGACAGCAACGTCACGTCGCTGGACGGCCTGACCAAGGCCGCCTACAACACGGCGGTGCTTTCCCAGGACACCGTGACCGTCGGCGAAAAGAGCTATAAATCAAATGTGGTCGTGCTGGGCAGCACCATCATGTTCAATTCGGAGATCCTCGGCGCGAGCACCTTCAGCAACGCGCAGTATGTGATCGACCTTTCCAAATACGCGACAGGCACCAGCAACTCCGACACGAAGATCACAACGACCTCCGAACAGACGAACGCTTCCGACATTACCCTGAGCACGGGCGTCAGCACACTGCTCGGCCTCGGCGTGTTCACCATTCTGATCCCGCTGCTGATCGCATTCGCGGGCATTCTGGTTTACCACAAGAGGAGGCACCTGTAAATGAAGAGCGGAACAAGAAACCTGATCGTTGTGGCGGCGAGCATTGCGGTGCTGGGCGGGGCGGTGGCCGCGCTCACGCTGACCGGCCAAGGGACGGGCTCTTCCGCATCCTCCTCCGCATCCTCCTCCATTGAGCTGATCTCCAAAAAAAGCAGCGACGTTTCCTCCATGACGGTGAAGAACCAAAACGGCAGCTACAAGCTGGTCCCGCAGGTCGTTCCCGCCAGCTCCACCTCGACGGTCAGTTCCGGCACGTCCTCCGGCACCTCATCCTCCTCCACCACGACGACCTACATGGTGGAGGGGCTGAGCGGCCTCCCCGTCGACACCGACCTGACCTCGTCGGTGTTCCAGAACGGCTACAGCCTTGTCGCCTCCCAGGACCTCGGCAAAGTCGACAAGCTGGACGAATTCGGCCTGAAGAACCCGAAGGCCACGGTGGTGGTGAGCTTTAAGGACGGCAGCTCCGTCACCTACCTCATCGGCAATGAAAGCGCGGCCGACAGCACCGCTTATTATATGTGCACAAAGGACAGCAGCCGCGTGTATGTGGTGAGTGTGGACTCCGGGCTGTTCGAGAGCAAGAATTATTTCATCAAGAAGGACATTCTGTCCATCAGCAGCAGCAGCGGCACGAACGACTTTACTTCCATCGTGCTGAGCGGAAAAAATTACGCGCAGTCCATCGCTTTTGCCACAAGCGGCAGCGAACTGGTGATGACCTCCCCGGTTAAGGCGAGCACGGACCAGACGAATCTTTCCTCGCTGGAAACCGCCCTCACCTCCGTGACGGCCGCCTCCGTGGAGGCCGTGAACCCCGACGCGGCGGCTTTGAAAAAGTACGGGCTTGACAACCCGTCCGCGGTCGCGTCGTTCACCGTGAACAAGGGCAGCTATAAAATCCTTGCCGGCGCGAAAACGGGCGACAATTATTATGTGATGCTCGACAAGGGGCACGTGGTTTACCAGGTGGCTGCCGACAGCATCGACGCGTGGGTTAAGGGCAGTGTGTTTACGCTGCGCAGCAAGCTGGTCTTCCTGCCCAGCATCACCGCGGTCAAGTCCGTCGTGTTTATGAAGGGGAGCAATTCCTCCGTTGTGAACATCACGCGGACCAAGGACGAAAAGACATCGACCGAAGATACGACGGCGTACACTTACACGGTGAAGGGCACAAGCGGCAAAAAGCTGGACTACGACAAGGCTTACCAGCCGTTCTATGCCAAGCTGATCGCCGTGGAGCTGCTGGAGGCCTCCTCCGCGAAGCCCTCCGGTTCCCCGGTCTACACCCTGGAATACCGGTATTTCGACAAGAGCGGAACGGATACCGTTCAGTTCTATTCGGCCGGCGACCGCCGCTATCTTGCCGTGGTGAACGGCCAGACCGTCGGAATCGTGACGTCTTCCGACGTGGACGCGGTTTACACGCTGTGGCAGCAGCTGCAGAACGGCAAATCCATTTCCTGAGCCATCCCCGTCAGGGAGTAAACTCCGCCCGGCTTCACGGCCCGGCGGAGTTTTTTTTTTGCCTGAAACGGGAAAAAGGTTAAAATAAGTATAAAAGTTATAAAAACAGCCGGGCGTTCTGGTGCATTTTCTATTAAACGCGCCTTTTCCGGCTTCCGGGATTATCGTATAATAAATTATAAATTCAAATGCGGGGGATGTTTGGCCTTGGGACTTGCGGCTGAAAAAGTAAAAAGGACGGCGACGGAGCTGAGAAAAAACCTGACGGCGTTTGGCCGGTGGCTCCTTTACGCGATTTTTACCGGCGGGTTGGTGGGGCTTGTGGGCACGGCGTTTTATTTCGGCATGCGCTATGTGACCGCATACCGGCAGCAAAACGGATGGATCGTCTGGCTGCTTCCCGCTGCGGGCGCGCTCATTGTCTACCTGTACCGGCTCAACGGCGTGGAAAAGTCGCAGGGGACGAACCTGATCCTGCTCGCCGTGCGTTCGCCGGAGCCGATTCCGATGAAGATGGGGCCGCTCATTTTTATTTCCACCCTGATCACCCACCTGTTCGGCGGTTCCGCAGGGCGTGAGGGCGCGGCGCTCCAGCTGGGCGGAAGTCTGGGGTTCCAGCTCGGAAAAATGTTCCGGCTGGACGAAAAGGACCTTCACATCATCACCATGTGCGGCATGAGCGCGGCGTTTTCCGCGCTGTTCGGCACGCCGGTCACCTCCGCGGTGTTCGCCATGGAGGTGGTCAGCGTCGGCATCATGTATTACGCGGCGCTGGTCCCCTGCGTGGCGGCTTCCGTGCTGGCCATGTGGATTGCGCGCGCGTTCGGCGCCGTCCCGGAAAAGCATTTGATCACCGGCGTGCCGGCGGCGGAGCTGCGCCCGTTTTTCCAGGTGATTTTGCTGGCCGCGCTCTGCGCGGCGGTCAGCGTGGGCTTCTGCTATCTGCTGCAAAACGCGGGTAAATTATACAAAAAGTATATTTCAAACGTCTATTTACGCGCAGCCGCAGGCGGCGCGCTGGTCCTGCTGCTGATGCTGGCCGTCGGAACGCGCGACTACATGGGCGCGGGGATGGACATGATTTCGGCCGCCCTGAAGGGCAGCGCCCGGCCGGAGGCTTTTCTGCTCAAGGCGGTGTTCACCGCGCTGACGCTCGGCGCGGGCTTTAAGGGCGGCGAGATCGTGCCGGGCTTTTTCGTCGGCGCGACCTTCGGGTGCTTTGCCGGCGGGCTGATCGGCCTTTCCCCGTCGTTCGGCGCGGCGGTCGGGCTGCTTTCCGTGTTCTGCGGCATTACCAACTGCCCGCTCGCCTCGCTTGCGATGAGCGTGGAGCTGTTCGGCGCGAACGGAATCACGTTTTATTTTCTCGCCATCGCGGTGAGCTACATGCTTTCGGGCTACACCGGCCTTTACAGCAGGCAGAAAATCATGTATTCCAAATACCGCCCCGGGTTTATCGGGCAAAGATAGAGTTAAAGAGAAGAGACATGAAAAACGCGCCCCGAGCGGCCTTCACAGCCGTTTCGGGGCGCGTTTTCTGATTTCTTTCCGGTGTTCCCGGTCGCGGTCAGTCCAGCTTTTTTTCCAGGCTGTCGGGGTTGGCGGCGTAAAACAGCATGTTTTCACGCGAAATCACGTTTTTCCGGTACAGGCTCAGCAGGCTTGCGTCCATGGAGATCATGCCTTCGCCGGAACCGGCGGCGATGGCGTTGTCGATCTGGTGTACCTTCGATTCGCGGATCATGTTCCGGATGGCCGGGTTGACCAGCATGATTTCAAAAGCGGGCACAAGGCTGCCGTCCAGCGCGGGGATCAGCTGCTGGGAAACGACCGCCTGCAGCACCATGGCAAGCTGCACGCGGATCTGCTGCTGCTGCTGGGGCGGGAAGACGTCGATCACGCGGTCGACCGTGTTGGAGGCGCCGACGGTGTGCAGCGTGGAAAGCACCAGCTGGCCGGTTTCCGCCGCGGTCATGGCGGTGGTAATGGTCTCGTAATCGCGCATTTCGCCCAGCAGGATCACGTCCGGCGCCTGGCGCAGTGCGGCGCGAAGCGCCTGCACGTAGCTCTGCGTGTCGTGCGAAACCTCGCGCTGGCTCACAATGCTTTTGTTGTGCCGGTGCAGGAACTCAATGGGGTCCTCAATGGTGATGATATGGCTGTTGCGCGTGTGGTTGATGCGGTCGATGATACAGGCGAGCGTGGTGGATTTTCCGCTTCCGGCGGAGCCGGTGATGAGGACCAGCCCCTTTTTGCTGCGGTGCAGGTTGATGACCGAATCCGGGATGGAGAGGTCCTCCGGCTTCGGGATGCCGAAGCCCACAATGCGGATGACCGCCGCCAGCGAGCCCCGCTGAAAATAGGCGTTGCAGCGGAAGCGGCCCAGCCCCTCAATGGAGAAGGAAAAATCGTCGTCGCCCGTCTTTTCAAAAAATTCCATGGAGCGGGAGGAGGCCAGCTCGTAGATCTGCTTCAGGCAGTGTCGGGTGTCCTCCGGCCTCAGCTTGTAATGGGAATAGGGTTCGTCCGGGTAAGGCTTGATAAGGCTGTTTACCTTATAGGAAACAGGGCAGCCTGAAATCAGGAAAAGGTCGGATGCGCCGCATTCGACCGAGCGGGAAAGCAGCTGAAGCACCTGAATTTCCATGGTTCCTCCTTTAATCCGCCGCGGAGCTGTCGCCCTGCCAAAGCTGGAGCGACCCGTCGTCCTGGCTTTCGTCCCGGACCATCATTTGTTCCTTCAAGTTTCCGTACCGCTGCGCGGAACCGTAGGGAAGAATGGAAAGCGTGACCTGAATATAGCGGTTGTCGTCGATCTTGACCTGGAACGAAGCGGAGCCGGTTTCCCCGCTGCCGGAAACGGAAACGTCCGTATTGCGCGCCGCGCGGCAGCGCGCGAAATAGCCGTAAACCTCCGCAAGCTTTTTGCTCTGCGGTTCGCCGCCTTTCAGCAGGCTTTCCACCTTTTTGTATTCCTGTCCGTTTTCGGAATACACCGAATCGCTCATCAGCGTGAGGAACATCGGGTCCTTCACGGCGTTCTGCGCGTCCGTCCGGGCGGTTGCAAGCGAAGCGTCCAGCTCCTGGAGCCGGCTTTCCACCTGCCCGCCGGCTTTGTAATAGCTTTGAACCGTTTCCGCGTTTTTGGTGGAAATCTTTTTGTCCGCGTTGGCGGTCACCAGGGAAAGTACGCCAAAGGTGGTCAGGCACAGCACGACAAAGATCATCAGAATCGAGGAAGCGCCGATATTGGGGTGAAAGCTGTCCTTCTGTTTCATACGATCCCCCCTCTCGTCAATTGGCCCGCGGCAGGTATTTGGAAACCTGGAGCGTGTAAAGCGGGTCGGACGCGGTCTGTTTTGCAAGGGCGACACGGATTTCCGCGCCGACCATGGTGCCGGATTCTCCCGCGCTGTTTTTCAGCGTTACGTCGACCGTGTAATACGGCTGCCCGTCGGTCTGTTTCCAGCTTTTGTCGAATTTCAGCCGGTACTGCCGCGTGCCGGCGGCCTGCGCGTTTTTCAGCGAGGCGGGCAGTTCGTCCGCGCCGGTCAGGCCGCGCACCTCTTCCGCAATGCTCTGCGCCTGCAGAACGGCGCCGTTCAGGTCGCTGCTCCGGTTTGCCGTTTTGCCGGCCATGGCGAAAAGCTGCAGGATCACAGTGGCGGAAATGGCGAAGAATAAAACAGTCAGGGTGATTTCCACAAAAAAGCTGTTGGAATGATTCTGGCTGATTTTCATGATGGCCACCCTTTCTGTTGTCGAAATCGTAACGTTTTTCACAGGATTGCTGCAAACGGTTGAAAACTCAGGACAGAAGCACGCTGACCGTGAATTCCTTTCCGTCCTTTCCGCGCGCGGTCAGGCGGAGGAGGCCGCCCTCCTGCTTTGCGGAAAACCCGGAAACCGCGGTGATCGTGTCCCCCGAGCCCGCCTGAAACGCCCGGTCCGCCCGGGTGAACCATTCCAGAATGGCGCCGTCGTACTCGTAAATGTAGGTTTTGTAATCCTGCTCGTTGTAGCTGGACGAAATCACGATCGCCTGACGCCCGCCGACGGTCCGCAGGGCGGTTTCGCCCGTGCCCGCGGCGTGAACCTTGTTGGTCACGTAGCTCAGCGCCGTGCGCGTCTGCTGGTTCGATTCCATGCCGGTCACGATTCCGCGGTAGGATTTCGCGCCGATCAGCACGATCAGCAGGGAAAGCACGGTAAAAAGCAGGAAAACCAGCAGGGTGAAAAGCGTTGTGATGGAGCTGACTTTATTTTCATTCATTGGGATTCCCCTTTTCCCTTTTCCAGCACTTCAAACGCCGGCATGATGTTGGAACCCGCCCGCTCATAGCTGACGACATATTTGTCGTGGTTGATGATGACACCGTAATGGTCCTCCAGGTATTTCACGTTCGGCGGGTACGCGCCCTCGATCGCGTAGCAGCTCACAATGGCCCTCTGTACCGCGGCGCGCGTCACCTTCAGGTTCTGTTCCTCGTTGCCGCCGGAGGCGCTGCCGAACCCGAACCAGAAAAGGGCAATCAGCGCGCAGAAAATCAAAACGGATAAAACCAGGCCGCGCGGCGCGGCAATGCGGCGGAATTTCAAGCGGCTTCCCCCTTTCAAATCTTTTTGGCCGTCAGCCGATGGAGGACAGAATCCCCATCAGCGGCAGCATGACGGCGAGAAGAATGGCGCCGATGACGACCGAGAGCGCCCCGGCCAGAGCCGGTTCGATCATGGCGATGCCCCGGTTTACGGTTTCGTCCACGTCCTGGCTGTAAAGCTCCGCCAGGTGCTTCATGACCGTGTCGAGGTTGCCGGTTTTTGCGCCGACGCTCACCATGCCGGAATAAATGCCGGAAAAAATCCCCGCGTTTTCCACCGCGCGCGCAAACGGACGGCCCTCGCGCAGCTGATTTTGGCAGAGCTGTATTTTTTTCTTGACCTCGGGGCTGGTGATGATGTCCGGAATCATCTCCAGCGCGTCGGAGGTGTCGTATCCGCTGGAAAGCATCATCGACATGACGGAGGCAAAGCGCGCCGAGGAAATTTTATTCGCGAGACGGCGCGTCGGCCCGAAACGTGCGGCCAGGCCCGAAAGGAACTGCGAGCCGCCCCGCGTTTTGGCGATCAGAAGGCTGAACGCCAGAAGGAGGGAAAGCAGCACGACGACCGCGAGGGCCACCTGGCCGATGGTCATCCCTACGGCGAGAACCGCGCCGGAGGTGTCGCTCACATTGCCGCCCAGGTCCGCGAATACGTCGCTGAAAACCGGAAGAACCCGGATCAGCAGAACGGCGATGACGGCGGCCATCATCAGAATCAGGACCAGCGGGTACAGCACCGCGCTGCGGATGCGGCGGTAGATCCGGTCCTCGCGCTCGTAATACAGCGAAAGGGCTTCCATCACGTTGTCGAGCCGGCCGGCCTTTTCGCCGATGGAAACCATGCTGACCATGTAGGACGGGAACATGCCCGTGTGGCGCAGCGCGGGCGCGAGCGCGCCGTTCTTTTCCATGTGTGCCTGAATGAGGCGCACCATTTCCTTTCCGGCGCTGTTTTCCATGGCATCCCCGATTTCGCCGATTCCGTCCTGCAGGGGAATGCCCGATTTCAAAATCATGGCGGCCTGCGCGCAGAACAGCGAAACGTCGCCGGCGCAGAGCGCGCGTGGGTTGCCTTTTTTATTTGTTTCCATACTGAAAACCTCCCTGCCGCGCCGGACGGGCGCGTAAATCAATAATATCGCTGCGGCGTGTAGGAACCGGCCGTCTGCCCCGCCGCGCCGAAGGTGGCGTCGTAGCGCTTCCATCCGCCCACATAAACCTCGTTCCAGGCGTGGTAGCCCTTGCTGGTATTGCCGATGACCAGCTTGGTGGGAATGTTCTGGGAACGGCACATGGCGGCCATCAGCGCGGCGTAGTCGAAGCAGATCCCCTTTTTTGTGGAGAGCGTGCGGTCCACATTGGGCAGGTACCCCGAGGAAACGCTGGCGGCCTTGGCGTAATCGTACCGGATATTCCGGCAGATGTATTTATAAATAATGGAAACCTTTTCCGAATTGCTGGAGGCGGAGGCGCAGATGCTTCTCGCGGTGGCCACCGCGGAGGAGGAGCGCGTGTAGCTGACATACTGATTGGGGTAATGGGTGTAGTTTGTCCCGCACGAAGCGCTGATCCGGGTGGAGCAAAGCTCGGCGTAGCTGCTGCCGCCCACGTTTTCCATAAAACGGATGCGGTAGGTGCCGCTCCCGCTCTGGAGCGGAATGGCGACGTAGGAGCTGCCGGAGGAGATGTTGTACTGGTAGTAGGAGGACCTGCTGCCGTAATAGACCAGCAGCTTTATTTTGGAGCCGCCGGAGTATTTGACCATGACATACCCCTGCGAAGCGTGGCTGTAATCGATTTTCGCGCCCCCTTCGGAAAACACGGCCGTGCCGGGCGCGCTCGGCATTTTTGCGGTGACGGGCGCCATGGCGGGTTTCGACGATGAGACGGATTTTGACGCGGTCGTCGATTTGCTCGCCGTCGTGGATTTGCTCGCCGTCGTCGATTTTGAAGAGGTTTTCGGCGCGCTTTTCGTCGCCGCCTTGGACGAGGTTTGGGCCGGCGCTTTGGACGGAACGACGAAGGGGTCCTGCGTCTGGTTCTTCGAAGACGCTTTGGACGGCGCCGAGGAAGAGAGGCTGCCCGGCTTTACCGAGGAGACCCCGTTTCCGGAGGAGGAGGCCGAAGAGGCGGCGGAGGAGGAAGACGAAGACGGGCTGCCGGAAGAGCTGCTTTCGGAATTCAGCCCCGAAAAGACGGAGGAAGATGCGCCGCCCGCGGACGAAAGCCCCGGGGGCTGTGTCTGCGAGGCGCAGGAACAAAAAAGCAAAAGCACAGCGACGACAACCGCTGTCCATCTCTTCTGTTTCATGGCTTCACTCCCATTCGCGGGCTTATTCTGCGGTGTCCACCCGGTTGATTCTTGTAATAATTTTCACGTTATCCCTCCGGTACTGGAACCGGAACCGCTGAAGGATACGCTTGGTGATTTTGTCCGCGCCCTCGTAATCCACCTGCGGGACCAGAATAATGAACTGCGTCGCACTGTAGGAGGAAACCGCGTCCCCCATGCGCAGGCTGGAAAGAATGGAATCCTTCAGCTTTGCGACCGCGGGGACCGCGATCTCCGGCGCGGGCAGACCCCCGTCCGAATCGGTCAGGGTAAAAAGAATAATGAAGGTCGGCTGCTTGCTCCGGCGCATGACGCGCGCCTGCAGGCGGTAAACGGCCTTGAAAACGTCGTAATCGCAGAAAAACGCGCCGGGCAGGGCCGCGGCTTCCTTCAGGTCGTTCTTGATCACCGACAGGTCGATTTCAATATGGTTGATGCTGTTGATCAGCTGTTTGTACAGCGGGCGCAGCGAAACGGAAATGTCCACGCCGAGCTTGCGGTAAAACAGGTCGACCACATAGTTGTAATGGTCCAGCGCCTTGTTTCGCTGGTCGGCGCTGATGTAGGCGTAAAGCAGCAGCCTGTGAATGGATTCCTCCAGCGGGGAAAACTGGAGCGCGTGCTCGCAGAGCGAAATCGCGTCCTGAAACCGGAGGCTGTCCAGCAGAAGCGTGCCCGCCTTCAAAACACAGTCGTTGTACAGGTTGGAATAATAGGTCTGCGCGTTTTCCACCCACGAGCTGTAGGAAGACTTCGGCAGGAAATCGCCCGTGTAAAGGTCGATGGCGCCAAGCAGCTTTTCCAGCCGCTGTTCGGACGGCTTGAGAACGTTGCAGCCGTTTTTATAAAGGTCGACAAACTCCTCGGTGTCGACCATGCAGCTGCAGTCGTTGTTCCAGCAGTAGGTATTGCGCTCAAACAGGATAAACTCGAAGCGGCCTTCCCCCGCGATCTGGCGGAGAAGGGTGCGCGCGCGGTAAATCAGGTTTTTCAGCGCGTTCATCGGATCGCCGCACTCGCTTTCCTCCCACAGAATATCGATGATTTTCTGAATCGGAAGGTCGTTGTACCGGTTGGCAATCAGATATTCGATCAGCATCCAGACCCGTTTGGTGCGGCCCTTCAGATGATCGCAGCGGTTTCCGTTGATGGTGATGGAAAAATCGCCCAGCATTGTGATTTCCACCTTGGGGCGGCGGTTGTTTTCCGGCAGCATGGCATCACCTCTGATCAGTTTGTTGCTGTTATCGTATCATATTTGCATTACTCTGACAAGTCGTGAAAACAGCAGGGAATCCTGCTGCCGAACCGTAACCGGCGCGGGCGCTTGTTCAAATGAAAAGGTTCGCCGCTCGGCTGATGCAAAAGCCGTTCCCCGCGCGGTTTGAAACCGGCGGAAAGGGCTGGTCACAAAATTGGCCAAAATCTTACAAATAACATAATATATTCCTCATTATAAAACAACGGAACGCAAAAATGCGTTCCGTAAAAGAAATATAATCCATTTATTGGGTGTTTTTTCATTCCGACAAATCACAAAGCACCACGTGGTTTTCGGCCCGGGTCCGCTTCATGTCGATCACCCTCTGGTTGCGGCTGCCGCGGTAAAGCAGGGTCAGGTCCTTTTCCGCCTGCAGGAACGGGCCGTCCACCAGCACGTCGGTTTCACGGAGCAGGGCGGCCACGTCCGGGTCGCCGCTTTCCGCGAGGGTTTCGTAAAGGTAGCCGGTGTAAACGGTGATGTCCAGCCCGCGGGCGTGCAGCCGCTTTGCCAGAAGCCAAAGCGGCTTTGGCTGGCAGAACGGCTCCCCGCCGCTGAAGGTGACGCCCTTCAGCAGCGGGTTTTCACAGATTTCGCGGAACAGGCCGTCGGGGTCGGCGAGCGTTCCGCCCTCAAAATCATGGCTCTGCGGGTTGTGGCAGCCGGGGCAGCGGTGCGGGCAGCCCTGCGTGAAAATCACGTAGCGGAAGCCCCTGCCGTCCACAATGGATTCGGGCTCCACGCCGCAGATGCGCAGCTCAGATTCCATGCTTGACACGGTCCCTTTCTTCGGCGCGCTTGGCGTTGTTCCAGCGGTCGGTGGTGCCCACCAAATAGCCGGTAATGCGGCGGATGCGCTCAAATTTGGGGCCGCCGTCGTTTTCGGTGCGGTGGCACTGGGGGCACTCGTTGTCGATAATGCCGTTGTAGCCGCACACCGGGTCGCGGTCGACCGGATGGTTGACCGAACCGTAGCCGATCCCGGACTCCTTCATGCAGCGGATCACGGCCTCGAACGCGTCGAGATTCTTGCTGGTGTCGCCGTCCAGCTCCACATAGCTGATATGGCCGGCGTTCGTCAGCTCGTGGTACGGCGCTTCCAGCTTGATTTTGCGGAACGCGCCGATGGGGTAGTAAACCGGTACGTGGAACGAGTTGGTGTAGTATTCGCGGTCGGTCACGCCGGGAATTTTTCCGTACTTTTTGCGGTCAATGCTCACGAAGCGCCCGGAAAGGCCCTCCGCCGGGGTGGCGAGCAGGGTGAAGTTGAGCCCCGTTTTTTCGGACTCCTCATCCATTCTTTCGCGCATGTGCGAAACGATCTCGAGGCCGAGCTTCTGGCTCTTCGCGCTTTCGCCGTGGTGCTTGCCGGTGAGCGATTTGAGCGTTTCGGCAAGGCCGATAAAGCCCATGCTGAGCGTGCCGTGCTTGAGCACCTCGGCGATATCGTCGTCCGGGCCGAGCTTGTCGGAGTCGATCCAGACGCCCTGGCCCATCAGGAACGGGTAGTTGAACACTTTTTTGCCGCACTGGATCTGAAAGCGGTGCAGCAGCTGGCGCACCACAAGGTCCATCCTGCGGTCGAGCAGCGTGTAAAAACGGTTCAGGTCGCCCTTGGCCTCAATGGCGATGCGCGGCAGGTTGACGGAGGTAAAGCTCAGGTTGCCCCGGCCGCAGGTGCCCTCCTTCGTTTTGTCGTGGTGATTGCCCATCACGCGCGTGCGGCAGCCCATGTACGCCA
>JAAYUL010000072.1 GCA_012517675.1 Clostridiales bacterium
CATGGGGTTGCGGTCGAGCCTGCCGAGGCAGGTTTCGCACAGTTCGTCCCTGTGGCCGCCGAAATACGTTTTCAGCGCCTCGTGGTATTTGGCGCGGCAGTCCGGGCAGCCGATGGAATTGATTTCGAGCGAAAGGTTTTTCACGCACAGCCGGTCGAACAGGCTTTTCGCCAGGGCGATTATCTCGGCGTCCGCCACGGGGGAGGCCGTGCCGAACAGCTCCGCGCCGAACTGGTGGAATTCGCGCAGCCTGCCGGCCTGCGTGTTTTCATACCGGTAGCAGGAGGTGAAATAGTACAGCTTGAGCGGCAGGCCGTCGTTGTACATGCCGTGCTCCAGCATGGCGCGCACCACGCCCGCGGTGCCTTCCGGCCGCAGGGTGATGGTGCGCCCGCCCTTGTCGCTGAACGTGTACATCTCCTTCTGCACCACGTCGGTGGTTTCGCCCACGGAACGCTGGAACAGGCGGGTGTCCTCAAACACGGGGGTGCGGATTTCCCCGAAGCCGTGGATTTTCGCCTCGCTGCGCATCACGTTCTCCAGGACCCGCCATTTTTCGGTCTGCGCGGGCAGCAGATCCTGTGTTCCTTTTTGTGCCTTGATCAGTTCCATGGTCATTCTCCTTTGATAAATCTCTGATAGATAAATTCCGTCACGGCGGGAAAATCTTCTCCCCTGAAAGGCCGCTTCCGGTTTCTGCGTTTTTTTTGCGCCGGAAACCGGGGACCGGCCCGGAAAAAAACAAAAAGCCCCCGTCCCACGGAAAGGGACGAGGGGAAATCCTCGCGGTGCCACCCTTTTTCGAAGGCGGAAACGCCTTCCTCAAAACCGCCCCTGTCGCGCGGGGCGCCGCCGGGCTCCCGGATGTCTTCCCCATGTGCCTTGCGCGGGCGCGCTTTCAGTCGCGGCACGCCCTCCCTGTGGCGGGTCCATGGATACTCTTTCCGTTCTTTGCCCTGTATTTCGCCGGCGGGCGCGGGGCGCCGCCGTCTTTCGGATCAGGCCTTCGGGTTCAAAATATTGCGCCAGTCGAGGTCGCCGCGCTCCAGGCCGTGGATCAGCACCTCGGCGGTCGCGATGTTGGTCGCCACCGGAATGTTGTGCATGTCGCAAAGGCGGAGCAGGTTCATGTCGTTCGGCTCGTGCGGCTTCGGGTTCAGCGGGTCGCGGAAAAATAAAAGAAGGTCCACCTCGTTGCAGGCGATGCGCGCCGCGATCTGCTGGTCGCCGCCTTGGGAGCCTCCGAGAAAACGCTGTATTTCAAGCCCGGTCGCTTCGGAAACCATCTTGCCGGTGGATCCGGTGGCGCAGAGCTCGTGCCGGCTGAGCACGCCGCAGTAGGCGATGCAGAACTGAACCATGAGCTCCTTTTTCGCGTCATGGGCAATTAATGCGATATTCATGATTGCATATCTCCTCCTAAATCTGATGAGAACGTTCCGTGTTAAAATTTTTGCAGCGGCCCGAGCGGGACCTGTTCCCCCTCCAGCCTTGCGGCCAAGCGGGCGAGCGCCAGCGCGCCGGGCGATTTTTGCGGGGCCTGGGCCGATTTTGCCGCCGCCGCCGCAAGAAGCGGGTCTTCGGGGACCACCGCGATCAGGCGGACCCCCGCGCGGTCAATCACGGAGTCCAGATCGGGGAAATACCCCTGCAGCCGGAAGTTCCGGCCGGAAAAACGGTTGATGACCAGCCGCTGCTGCGAAATGCCGAGTTGTTCGAGAAGGATGCGCGTTTTGTTTGAATTCCGCAGGCACACCGGGTCGGGGTTCGCCACCACCAGCGCGCGCTGCGCCGCGGCGGCCGCGCTGCGGAATCCGGAGCCGACCCCCGCCGGGCAGTCGATCAGAATATGGTCGTAGTACCGGGCGAATGCCTGCACCAGCTGCTTCATAATTCCGGGGCTCACCACGTCCTCCTGGCTGACGGGTGCGGGGAGCAAAAAAAGGCCCTGTGCGAACGGGCATGCGTAAACCGCTCCCGCAGGCTCCACACGGCCCGACACAACGTCCGAAAGGTCAAACGCCTTCTGCTCGGCAACCCCGAGCATCAGGTCAAGAGAGCCGAGGCCCGCGTCACAGTCGATCAGCAGCACACGCCGTTTGCGGTCCGCCAGCGCCAGGCCGAGCCCGGCGGCCACGGTGGACTTGCCCACGCCGCCCTTTCCGGATGCAATTACAGTAATGACTCCCATTTTTTAATACCCCATTATTATATTACCACAATAAACTATGGGTGTCAAAGCGCTTTTTCTTGTAGATTTTAACAAATTTCAGCGATATTTCCTGTGCAGCGCGCTTGTTTCCCCGCTCTTTCAGCGCGAGGAGGACGCGCTGGAAGCGGAGGAGGAGGAAGCGGAAACGATGTTGCCGTCTTTGTCCACGGTGGTGTGGTAAAAATAGGCGTCGAAAATGTCCTTGGCGACCGCGTTGGAAAATTTGCTGGTCGCGCCGTGCTCCAGCACCACCGCGATGGCGATCTGCGGGTTGTCGTAGGGCGCGTAGCCGATGAACACCACGTTGTCGGAGGAGTGGTCCCCGGTCTGGGCCGTTCCGGTTTTTCCGGCGATGGCAATGCCGTAATTGGCGAAGACGGAGGCGGCGGTGCCGCTTGTCGCCACGGAGCGCATGCCCTGCTGCACATACTTGATGTTCTGCGCGGAAACGCCGATGTCGTCCACTTTCGTCGCGCCCTTTTTCGTGATGGTCTTGGAGCGGGCGTAATCGGTGATTTTGTCGATGATATGGGTCTGTAAACGTGTGCCGTTGTTCGCGATGGTCGCGCAGTAGGTGGCGAGCTGCAGCGGGGTGAACTGGTTGTCGCTCTGGCCGATGCCGGCCTGCGAGGTGTCGCCGTCCCACCAGGTGCCGCCGCTGGCCTGGCGCTCCTCCCTGCCGGCCAGAATGCCGACGCTTTCGCTGATTTCAATGCCGGTTTTCACGCCGAGCCCCAGCCGCTTGGCATAAAGGTTCATGGCGTCGATCCCGGTGCGGTAGGCGGTTTCGCAGAAGAAAACGTTGCACGATTTCGCCAGCGCCGTGTTGAGCGAAATGCTGCCGTGATGACTCATGCACTTCACAGTGAGCCCCTGACTCGAAAACCGGGTGAAGGCGCCGCCGCAGAAGATCTGAGTGTAAGCGGTGATCGCGTTTTCCTGCAGCGCCGCCAGCGCCACGCTCGGCTTGAACGAGGAGCCGGGGGTGAAAATGCCGTTGAACGCCCGGTTGATGAGCGGCTTTGTCTTGCTGTCCGTGTTGAGCGCCACGCGGTAGTCGGAGCTGGAAAGGTACTCGTTCATATCGAAGGTCGGGTAGGTCGACGCGGCGAGCACCGCGAAGTCCTTGACCCGGATGACGACGGCCGCGCCGGCCACGCAGTCCTCGCCGTGGTTTTCGCTGCTGCCCTTGTAATTTTCCGCGCACAGCTGTTTTCCGTACGCCTGCGTGGCCTGCACGTTTTTCGCCAGCGAGGCGTTGATGACCTTCTGCAGATTGCTGTCGATGGTCAGGTACACGGTGTTGCCGGAAACGGGCGCCTGGGTGACGGTTTCCTGCGAAAGGGCGCCGGTGTTGGTGGTTTCGATCACCTTTTCGCCGTCGGTGCCGCGCAGGGTGCTTTCCAGGGCCTGCTCCACGCCGCTCTTTCCGATTTCATCGTTCAGCGCGTAGCCCTTGTCTTTGTTTGCCTTGTATTCCTCCGCGTCCAGCGCGCCGACATTGCCGAGAATGTGCGGCAGCAAATTGCCGAAGGGGTACTGGCGCACGGTCGTCACCTTGATGGTCGCGCCGGGCAGCAGCTGCGAGTTTTCGCTCACGATCCCCACCGTATCCTTGCTCACGTCGGAAGCGAAGGTGTACGGCGCGGAAAGGCCGAACCCGCACTTCGTCATGTTGTACCGCACGGAGGCGATGGCGCGCGTTTCCTTGGCGGAATAGCCGGAGATCTCGTATTTTTTCACGAGGGCGTCCATGCACTGCTGCGCCGTCGCGTAGGTGTTCATATCGAGATAGTCCTTCGATTTCAGGGTGGTGATTTCCTTGTCCTGACCCGAAATAAACTGATATTTTCCGTTTTTGTCCAGCGTAATGGGCAGAACGTCCGTCCATTTTTCGCCGCGCTGGTCCAGCAGCGAAACAAGCTGAGAGATGGTTTTGTTGGCGCTGCCGTCCGGCATGTAGACCCGCTCGAACACGATCGCGTAGCCGGTCTTGTTTACCGCGAGCCCAACGCCGTTGATGTCGAGGATCTCGCCGCGGGCCGCGTCCATTGTGACCTGGCCGGTGCTGGTTTTCTGCGCCTTTTCCAGAAAGGACGCGCCCTTCACCAGCTGCCAGTCCACAAGGCGCAGCACGTAGACCAGCAGCACGGCGGTCAGAATGAGCCCGCAGGCCAGATAGCGGAATTTAACCTTCGAATTTTCCAAAACGGCACCTCCCGGAGGTCATTCTTCCCTGTCGCGCAGCTGCAGCGCGAGCGCGCGGTTAAAATAGTACGCGACCGGCATAAGCGCCGCGGTGTAGGCGTAAATGGGAAGATAGTGTGTTGTGAACGCGTACCAGGGGCTTTCGTATTCCGTCAGGACGTAAAAAAACACCCACTGGATCAGAAAAAGAAAAAACGGAACCACGGCGGCCGAGGCCATGGCCGTGAGAAAATTGGTGTGAATCAGGTTGGCGGCCAGCACGCTCAGAAAAAAGCACGCGACCCCCAAAAGCAGCGCGTGAAAGCCCAGCGTGGGGCTGATGCCGAGGTCCGTCAGCAGGCCGGCGAAAGCCCCGAAAAAGAGGGACGGAAGCTCCTCTTCAAACAGCGCGATGGAAAGCGCCGCCGGAATCACCAGGACGGGGCGCGCGCCGAACACCGCCGGGATCAGGCCCGGCGTTTCCTGAACGACGAAAAACGCCAGCAGTTCGATTGTGTAGGCGAAATAACGAATCCATTTTAATCTTCCCATGGCTCAGTCCGTTCCGCTGGAGGCCGACGACGAGGCCGACGACGACGAGGAAGAGGACGACGACGAGGAAGTCCCGTCGTCCAGCGCCTGGCCCTGCCCGTTGAAATAGGTGATCACCATGACGTCGCGCACGGTCTTCACGTCGACAAACGGGGTGACCTCGGCGTAAAGGGAGACGTCGGTCGTTTCGTGCCCGACCTTTTTCACCGTGCCGATGGCAAGGTCGCGCGGGTAAATGCCGCCGATGCCGCTGGTGACGATGATGTCGCCGGCCTTCACGGTGGTGTCGGCGCTCAGATACCCCAGCTTGACGAGCCCCTGGTCCGCCATTTTCAGGTTGGTGCTCACCACGCCCGAATCGCGGTTCACCTTGTCGATCGCGCTGATTTTCGTGTCGGGCGAAAGCAGGGTGGTCACCCTGCTGTAGCTGGCGTTCACGCTGGAAATCCAGCCGACCACGCCGTTTTCGGTAATGACCGGGTCGTTCAGCGCAATGCCGGAGCTTTTGCCGCGGTCAATCTGAAAGCCGTAGAACAAATCGTTCGGGTCGCGGCCGATCACCGCGGCGGCGGTCAGCTTCAGGTCGGGATTGTCCTTCTTGAGCTGGTAGTATTTCAGCAGCTGCGCGTTTTGCTGCTGGTACGTGTAATAGTTGATCAGCTTGCTGCGAAGCTCCGCGTTTTCACTTTCCAGCGAGGAAATTTTCGCCAGAAGCTCCTCCTTGGAAAGCGAAGCGTTCGTTGCCGCGGTCGCCGCGTTGTTGGTCACCACGGTGCTGACCCTCTGCATGGGGGTGGAAAGAAAGCCGAGCAGGGTTTCGGTCAGTGAACCGCCGCTGCTGGCGGTATAAAGCATGAGCCCCAGCAGGATAAAGACCACGGCGATCAGCAGCTTAAAGCTTTTGGAATGAAAAAAATCTTTCAACCCGGAACCTCCTTCTCGGTTTTCATGATGGGAAACGGCGCGGCCCGGCCGCTTTTACGGCGCCCGGGGAAAAAACAGGCGGAGAGCGTTACCCCTCCGCGCATTTTCATAAAAATGCTTATCTGCGGTTGTTGCGGTAATAGGAATCCGGCATGGTGACCTCCAGCTGCTTTCCGGTGCCGTTGACCACGCAGTCGAGCGGGCTTTCCGCAACATGGACGGGCATCCCGGTTTCCTGTTCGACCAGGCGGTCCAGTCCGCGCAGCAGCGCGCCGCCGCCGGTGAGCATGATCCCGTGGTCGATGATGTCGGCCGAAAGCTCCGGCGGGGTTTTTTCCAGTGTGGACTTGACCGCGTCGACAATCATGGCCAGCGGGTCTGCGAGCGCCTCGCGCACCTCTTTGGCGGAAATGGTCACGTTCTTCGGCAGGCCGTCCACAAGGTTGCGGCCCTTGATCTCCAGGTTGGCGTCCTCGGTGTCTTCCGTCGGGAAGGCCGAGCCGATGCGGATTTTGATATCCTCCGCGGTGCGTTCGCCGATCAGGAGGTTGTACTTCTTTTTCACGTAGGAAATGATGGATTCGTCGAACTTGTCCCCGGCGACGCGCACGGAAACGGAGGTCACGATGTCGCCCAGGGAAATGACGGCGACCTCGGAGGTGCCGCCGCCGATGTCCACCACCATGCTGCCCGTCGGTTCGCTGACCGGCAGCCCCGCGCCGATGGCCGCGGCCATGGGTTCTTCAATCAGCTCCACGTTGGTGGCGCCGGCCTGGCGGGCGGCGTCCTCGACCGCGCGGCGTTCCACTTCGGTCACGCCGGACGGGATGCAGACGATAATGTGCGGTTTGGAAAACGCGCTGGATTTTACGGCCTTGCGGATGAAATGCTTGAGCATGGTCGCGGTGATGTCGAAATCGGCGATGACGCCGTCCTTGAGCGGGCGGACCGCGACGATGGAGCCCGGGGTGCGGCCGATCATTTTCTTGGCCTGCGTGCCGACGGCCAGGACCGTGTCGGTGCGCACGTCGACCGCAACGACCGACGGTTCGCGCATAACGATCCCTTTCCCCTTCATAAAGACCAGCGTGTTCGCTGTCCCAAGGTCAATCCCTATATCCTTTGAAAACATGAGTAATTTTCCCCTTTCAAATCGCACAAAATAATCATTTTTTATAAACCCTATTATAACCTCAAAATTCAGATTTCTCAACAGTTAAATTGTGAACTTCTGGCGGCTTTTTTTCCAATCGGCAAAACGGGGGCCGGCTATTTTCCCACGGATTCGCGCAGAAGACGGTTGATTTTTCCGATCGGCAGGCCCATTACATTGTAAAAATCGCCGTCGATCCGTTTGACCAGGAGCGCGCCCCGCCCCTGAATGCCGTAAGCGCCCGCTTTGTCCATCGGCTCGCCGGTGGCCACATAGCGTTCAATTTCGGCATCGCGCAGCGTGTAAAATTCCACGCTGGTGCATTCGTGCCCGGTCAGCATATCGTTTCCGCGCAGGACGCAGTAACCCGTGTAGACCTGATGCACCGCGCCGGAGAGCAGGCGCAGCATGGCTTTGGCGTCCTCTTCGTTTTTGGGCTTGCCCAGAATGCGGTTTTTGAAAACCACCAGCGTGTCCGCGGCAAGCACGGGCTCGCCCGGGTGTTCCAGCGCGGCCGCGCGCGCCTTGCGGGCGGCCAGCTGCTCCACCGCCTGAATGGGCGGCGTGCCGTGCGGCAGCCTTTCATGCACCTGCGGGGCGGCAACGGTAAATTCAAAGCCCGCCATCCGCAGAATTTCGCTGCGGCGGGGCGACGATGACGCAAGGATCAACATATTCAGCACCTCGGCTTTAAACTTTGATTTTTGGGTATGCTATTATCGCGGCCAGCAGAAAAACCGCCTGCGCGACATTGATGTCGACCGTGGCTCCGATGGTAAAGCTCACGACGGAAAGGTTGACGCTGAAAGGGGAAAAACCGAATTTCGCGCCCGTGCCGAGCCAGGCCGCGTAAGGAATGCCGGCGCAGGCGGCTCCGGTTATTTTACCCAGAACGACCGCCAAAAGAAGCAGAATAATGAACAAAAATGTTTTCGTCAGGTTTTTTTTCATGATATAATGGCTCCCGTTACAAGAGATGATTCGAGGTCCGCCAGCTCGGGCAGCTCCAGCACCCGGTTTTCCTTCAGGTCGGCCAGAATGGCGGGGTCCAGCCGTTCGGCAAGCTGCGGCCTTGCCGCCCAAAGAAAAGCTTCGTGCTCCTGCGAAAGGCGCACCGCGCCGCTTTCACAGCCGCAAAGGTAAGTCAGCAGGACCACCTGCCGCTGCGGCCCCGTCTGAAACGACGTGGCGTACAGCATCCGCCCGACCCTTGCGGCCAGGCCGGTTTCCTCCCGAATCTCCCGTTTGAGGCCGTCGCGCAGCGTCTCGCCGAATTCCAGCTTTCCGCCCGGGAATTCCCAAATGCCCGGGCCGATGTCGTCTTCAAACGAACGCTGAAGCATCAGGATTCTCCTATTATATACAAGGACCGCCTTCAAGGCAACCGCAATTTTATATTCCGTCATTCGGTTCCTCCCTCCCTTATTTTCCCGTGGAGCCGAAACCGCCGGTTCCCCGCTCCGTTTCGCCGAGGTCGCCGGTTTCCTCCAGCCCGGGGAGCAGCACCGGCATCACCACCAGCTGGGCGAAGCGCTCGCCGGGGCAAAGCGTGTAGGGCTCATCGCTGTGGTTGCACAGCCCCACCACCAGCTCGCCGCGGTAGTCGCTGTCGATGACGCCCACGGCGTTGGAGGGCGAAACCCCGTGCCGGACCCCAAGCCCGCTTCGGGCGAAAATCAGGCCGACGGTGCTCGTTCCGGGCAGCGCGACCGCCACCCCGGTCGGGATTTGGTACAGGCCGCGCGGCAGGAGCGTGACGGGGCTGTCGATGCAGGCGTAAAGATCGAGCCCGGCGGCGGCGGCGCTTCCCCGCGTGGGAAGCACCGCGCCGGGGCGGACCCGTTTTATTTTCATTGGTTCCATGGATTTCATCCTCCCGTTCATTCCATTCCGCGGTAGTACAGCCCGCGGGTGTATCCGCCCCGCGCGGGCGCGCCGGAACGGTATGCTTCGATGATTTCCGCCGCTTCCTCTTTGCTTTCCGTCGTAAAGCGAAGCAGGCCGAAATCCTGATTTTTTACCTCCGCGAGGCGGTCGGCCATGTAAAGCGGGACGGAATTGAGCACCTCGCTGCACGCCCCATAGCACTGAACGGGGAATTTCACGCCCCTGCGGTCGGTCAGCTCCGGCGCGGTCCGGCAGTGAAGGCAGCCGCCCGCGTTCGCGGCGGGGCAGTTGCGGGTGAGCATGAGCGGCAGCCGGCCGTACAGCAGCAGGCCGCGGGGCAGCGCCCCGCCCAGCTCCGCCGCCTGACGGAGCGTCAGCTCAAAGGAGAGCTCGGCGTCCGCAAGGCCGGATTCCCGGTACCATTCCAGCGCGTGCGTGTTGGTGATGTTGAGGGAAAATCCCCCGTGCACCGTCAGGCCGAGCTCCCTGCCCAGCCGCGCCGCGCCGAGGGTTCCCGCCCAGACATGGGTGATCCCCGCTTCCTTCGCGGCCGCCAGCTTCGCGCGCACCGCTTCCTCCATGCCGAACAGGCCGCGCGGGATTTCCAGCGCGGCCGGAAAACCGCTTTGCCGCAGTTCCCGCAGGCGGTCGGCCCCCGTTGTGAAAGGCAGGTAGACCAGCTCGCAGCTTTTTGCGGCTTCCGGCAGCGCGCCGCCGGCAAACCGCGCCCGCAGGGCCATGGGCCCGGCGGCGTGGGGCTCCGTTTCGGGAACGGCGGCGGTAAACAGCACCGGCGGATGCGCCGCGCGCAGAGCGAGCAGCTTGTCCAGCGCTTCGCGGCGCAGGCGGTTCAGGTCGGAAACCGGGAAGGTCAGCCCTTCCCCCACCGCGCAGTCGGCGGACGCGGCGAAAAACGGTGTCCCGCCGGTCTTTTTCAGCTGTTCCGCGCAGCGGGCTTCGTCCAGCGGGCGGTTGAGCGCCGGTTCGGGGACCGGCCCGCGCACGGAAACCGCGCGGCTTTCATCGCGGGCGGTCAGAACGACCGGCTCCCCTTTTTGAACCTTCAGAGTAAAACGAACCGGAATCCGCCGGCACTCGTTTTTATAAAGCGCGTGAAGCCGCGCGAATACGGCGGGGGTCGCTTCGGACGCGTCCTCTTTGGAGCGCACGCCGAACATTTCGCGGCCGAGTTTGCCGTCCGGATAGCCGGCGGTGAACCCGGAGCGCGAAAAAACCGCGCCGAGGTCCCGCAAAAGGTCCTCGGGCACGGGTTCGCCGTCCGCGGCAAGGCGGCAGGCATGCGCGGCCGCGGCGGCGTATTCGGGCCGTTTCAGGCGGCCCTCGATCTTCGCGCTGCAAATTCCGGCCGCGGCAAGCTCGCCGATGCGGGAAATCATGGAAAGGTCCTTCAGGCTCAGGTCGTGCCCCGTGCCGCCCGGCACGGAAAACGGCAGGCGGCAGGGCTGTGCGCACAGGCCGCGGTTGCCGCTGCGCGAGCCCAGCACGGAGCTGAAATAGCACTGGCCGCTGACCGACATGCACAGCGCGCCGTGCACAAAGGCCTCCAGCTCCACCGGGCAGGCGTCGTGAATCTCTTTTATTTCTTTCAAGGAAAGCTCTCGGGCGAGCACTACGCGCGAAAAGCCCGCATCCCGCGCGGCTTTTACGCCGCAGGGCGTGTGCAGGCTCATCTGTGTGGAGGCGTGCAGCCGCAGGCCGGGGGCGCACCGGCGCAGAAGGCGGAGCAGGCCGGCGTCCTGCACCAGAACGGCGTCCACCGGAAGGGAGCAGGCAAACCGGACGAGCTCCAGCGCCGCCGGAAGCTCCTCCTGCAAAAGCAGGGTGTTCACCGCGAGGTAAACCTTCACCCCGCGCGCGCGGCAGTACCGCACGGCCTCGCCCAGCTCCGCGTTCCCGAAGTTTTTCGCCCCGGCGCGCGCGCTGAACAGGGTTCCCCCAAGGTAAACCGCGTCCGCTCCGGCCCGCACCGCGGCCGTCAGGCTCTCGGGCGAACCGGCCGGCGCAAGCACCTCAACGGCGTCAGTCCTCATTTTTCTTTTCAAAAAAGCTCATAAAGCCTTCCTGCTCGGCGGCCTTATCCGGCTGTACGCGCGAAAAGCTGCCGGTCTGCGGGCGCTGCACCGGCGGCGCCGGGGCGATCGGCCTTGCCGGGGCCGTTTCCCCGGCGGATTCCGTTTCGCCGTTTTCGGCAAGGCGGGAGCGGAGCGTCTGGATTTCGCGCTTCAGGCGCTCGATTTCACGGCGCGACTCCTCGACTTCCATCCGCGCGCGGGACGAATCCTCCAGGTAATCCTTGATCTGGGAGCGAAGGTGGTCCGCGCCGCCGGCGGCCTTGTGCGATTCGTCGCAGAAG
>JAAYUL010000073.1 GCA_012517675.1 Clostridiales bacterium
CTTTGTTGGTCAGCTTGAGCGCTTCGTCGATCGTTTTGCCCTTGATCAGCTCGGTGGCCATGGAGCTTGTCGCAATGGCGGCGCCGCAGCCGAACGTTTTGAATTTAACGTCGG
The DNA here is from genome assembly GCA_012517675.1 of Clostridiales bacterium. Taxonomy (GTDB): domain Bacteria; phylum Bacillota; class Clostridia; order Oscillospirales; family Acutalibacteraceae; genus Caproiciproducens. Next base: position 115 of record JAAYUL010000073.1, read on the forward strand.
TGATTGTGCTGCCCTCCACCTTGATATACATGCGCATAATATCTCCGCATTTTGGGTTCCCGACTTCGCCCACGCCGCTGGCGTCCGGAATTTCCCCCACGTTGCGCGGGTTTGCAAAATGGTCCATTACTTTTTCACTGTATGCCATACTGAATTCCCTCTTTTTCTCATTGTGAATCTTCGATTATACCGCGGCGGCCGTGAAGGTTTTCTGGCCGCTGATGATTTCTTCCCAAAGCGGGGACATGGAGCGGAGGTAGGAAACGATTTCCGGGAGAACCTTCAGAATATAATCCACATCTTCCTCGGTGTTCTGATCGCTGAACGAAATGCGCAGCGACCCGTGGGCGATTTCATGCGGCAGGCCGATGGCGAGCAGCACGTGGCTGGGGTCAAGGGAACCGGAGGTGCACGCCGAGCCGGAGGAAGCACATACCCCGGCCAAATCCAGCTTGAGCAAAAGGGATTCGCCTTCGATGCCTTCAAAGCAAAGGTTGATGTTGCCCGGCAGGCGTTTTTGCCTGTCCCCGTTTAAGCGGGAGCGCTCGATTTTCAGCGCGCCGTCGATCAGCCGGTCACGCATTGCGGTCAGGCGGGCGTTGCGTTCGTCCATGGTGTCGCAGGCTTCTTTCAAAGCTACGCCCATGCCCACGATTTCGGCCACGTTTTCCGTGCCGGCCCGGCGGCCGCTTTCCTGCGCGCCGCCGTCGATCAGGTTCGGAATGGCGATTCCCCGGCGGATGTACAGCATGCCGATGCCTTTCGGCCCATGAAATTTGTGCGCGGAAATGGAGAGCAGGTCAATGTTCTGTTCCTTCACGTCGATGTGGAGGTTTCCGGCCGCCTGTACTGCGTCGGTATGGAAAAGAACGCCGTGCTTTTTGCAGATCGCGCCGATTTCGGGAATGGGCTGGATCGTGCCGATCTCGTTGTTGGCATACATAATGGTGACAAGGGCGGTATCCTCCCGAATCGCGGCTTCCAGCTCTTCGGGGCGGACAAGTCCGTCGCTGTGCACGTCGAGGTAGGTGACCTCAAAGCCTTCTTTTTCCAGCGCCTGGCAGGAATGAAGGACGGCGTGATGCTCAAACTTTGAAGTGATGATATGTTTTTTCCCTTTTTTCGCAAGCCAGCGGGCGGTGCATTTTATCGCCCAGTTGTCGCCTTCGCTTCCGCCGGAGGTGAAATATATTTCGCTCGGCAGCGCGCCGAAGCATTCGGCAATGGTTTCGCGCGCCTGCTCCATCGGTTTTTTCGCCTCGCGGCCGACGGAATACAGACTGGAGGGGTTTCCGTAATATTGGGTGTAAAAAGGCTCCATCGCTTTCAGAACCGATTTGGAAACGGAAGTTGTCGCGGCGTTGTCCGCGTAAATGAAACGAGCCATCTGAATCTCACCTGTCTAAATATTATTATTCTTGTAGGATTTCTACGGTTATTAATATACACCAAAACGGTATAGATTACAATAGCGTAAAAAAATTATTTGTATTTTTCTGCCGCAGCCACGGCAAGCTTGTCGCATCGTTCGTTTTCAGGGTGGCCGGCATGCCCCTTTACCCAGTTGACCGTTATATGGTGGCGGTCCAAAAGCTCCAGCAGGGCGCCCCACAAATCGGCGTTCAGCGCCGGCGTTTTGTCGGCCTTGCGCCAGCCGCTGCGCCGCCAGCTTTTTGCCCAGCCCTTTGTGATCGCGTCGCAGACATATTTGGAGTCGCTGCACAGAACGACCTCGCAGGGCTCTTTTAACAGGCGCAGTGCTTCGATCACGCCGCTGAGCTCCATGCGGTTGTTGGTGGTTTGGGCGGCGCCTCCGCTGATTTCCTTTTCCACTCCGTTATATCGCAGAACGGCGCCCCAGCCGCCCGGCCCGGTGTTTCCCCGGCACGCGCCGTCGGTAAAAATTTCGACCCGTTTCATTGGCATCATCCTTCTTTTCAGCAAGTCTGGTTTTCATTATAGCATAACGCTTTTTTGTAAACAATCACACGGTGCGTTTAATGCGAATTCCGCGGGGCTATAATATATTTATCCTGCGGCAATTCCCATCCCTTGACAGTATTTCGGAATCAAGGTACAATAAGAATCAATAATTTGTGTCCGGATTTTTAATACAGGCTTATTTGAGTACAGGCTTATATTTTAGACATGAAATATATTCGGTCCGCACGGAGATGCGGCGCGCGGTGTTTGCGGCCGCCGAAGCAGTGCGGAAAAAACAGCAAAATTACAGGGATCTGTTCGGTCTGTCAGGCACCGTTTGCCGTCGGACATGTTTACTGTACCCTGAATGAATAATGGAGGTTATTTTGTGACAGAAAAAAATCAGAATATGCAGGCGGAGAATACCACGGCGGGGGAGCCGCGGAATGAAACGGAAAAACAGCCGCATCCCCCTCTTTATCAGAAAGTGGTTCCGCCGCGCAGGCGCGCGCCGAAGGCGGCGCAGGCAGCCGGGAAACCGCCGAAGCCGGCGGACCAGGTGATCGGGGGCGCAGCGGTGCCGGCGGAGCAGCCGAAGCAAAGGCACAGGCAGCCGCCCAAGCCCCGCAGCCAGGCCCCGGCCAGGCAGCCGCGCAAACAGGCGGAGCAGCCCGCCGCCGGGCTGAACAAACCGGCGGCGCTTCAGCAGCAAAAAGCGGAGCCCCAGCAGCAAAAGCAGGGGAATCGACGCCCGCGCGGAAAGCGCGGCCCGCAGAGCCAGCCGAAGCCTTCCATCAAAGCTTATTTTTTGGGCGGCATGAATGAAATCGGAAAAAATATGACTTTGTTCGAATGCGGGGACGACATGTTCCTGCTCGACTGCGGCATGGCTTTTCCGGACGGCGACATGCTCGGCGTGGACCTCGTTCTGCCGGATTTCACCTTTGTGGAGCGCAATATCGATAAAATCCGCGGGCTTGTGCTGACCCACGGCCATGAAGACCATATCGGCGCGATCCCCTACCTTTTAAAAAAGGTGAATCTTCCGATTTACGGCACCCAGATCACGCTTGGCTTGGTGACGGGGAAGCTGAAGGAGCACGGCGTTTACAATAAGGCGAAGCTGAATGTGATTCGTCCCGGGCAGTCCATCAAGATGGGCTGTATGGAGATCGAATTTATCCATGTCAACCACTCCATTCCGGACGCGGTGGGTGTTGCCATCCATTCGCCCGCCGGAACGGTGGTTCACACCGGCGACTTTAAAATCGACTGCACGCCCACGCACGGCGGCATGATCGACCTGGGCCGTTTCGCCCAGCTCGGGCAGGAGGGCGTTCTGGCTTTGTTTGCCGACTCCACGAACGCGGAGCGTCCCGGCTATACCATGACGGAGGAAAAGGTCAGCGAATCGTTTGAACGCCTGTTCAAGCGCGCGGAAAACAACCGCATCATTATCGCGACGTTCGCTTCCAACGTGGACCGTGTGCAGCAGATTATCAACTGCGCCGTCAAATACGGCCGCAAGGTTGCGCTTTCCGGGCGCAGCATGCTCAACGTGATGGGAATCGGCGTGGAGCTTGGCTATCTGGAGGTTCCCGACGGCGTGCTGATCGACCTTGACATGATCAAGCGCTATCCGAAGGAAAAAGTGGTGCTGGTCACCACCGGCAGCCAGGGGGAGCCGATGAGCGCGCTGACCCGCATGGCGTTTGCCGACCACCGCAAGGTGGAGGTCGGCCCCGGCGACTTCATCATCATCTCCGCACGGCCGATTCCCGGCAATGAAAAAACGGTGGGCACCGTGATCGACGAATTGATGAAGCGCGGCTGCGAGGTCGTTTATGAATCCATGTATGAGGTCCACGTTTCGGGCCATGCCTGCCAGGAAGAGCTGAAGCTGATGCAGGGCATTACAAAGCCGAAATATTTCATACCGGTTCACGGGGAGCAGAAGCATCTGCGCAAACACGCCGGGCTGGCGTATGCCATGGGCAAGGACGCTTCCAATGTGTACATCGGCGACATCGGCGACGTGCTGGAGCTGAATCAGGATTACATGAAGCAGCTTCCCTCCGTTCCCGCGGGCCGCGTTCTGGTGGACGGCCTTGGCGTGGGCGATGTGGGCAGTATTGTCCTGCGCGACAGAAAGCATCTGGCGGAAGACGGCCTGATCGTGGTCGTCAGCACCATCAGCTCCGACGACGGCCATGTCGTTTCCGGGCCGGATGTTGTTTCCCGCGGGTTTGTTTATGTCCGCGAGTCCGAACCCCTGATCGAAGAGGCGAAAAAGCTGGTCACCTCCGTGCTGGAAACCTGCGCGGCCAACAAAGTGCATGACTGGGGTACGCTGAAAACCCGTATCAAGGACGAACTGTCCCGAATGCTGTATGACCGCACAAAACGCAGTCCGATGATTCTTCCGATTATTATGGAAGTTTAAATATCCAAAGGGGTAATGGGTTTTGAAAAGAAGAGTGTGGGTATCGTCACCGGTATTTTATATTATTACGGCTGTAATGCTTATCATGACCGGCATCAGCTGGTTTTGGAATTATGCCGTTTTCATGACGGAACTTGTGGCTTCGGTCGTTTCCGTTCTTGCGGTGATGCTGCTGACCGAGTACTTTAAGGCCCATGTTTCCACCGCGGTGAAAAGCGCGAAAAAGATTCTGACCGGTGACGAATACCGTTCACTGGAGGAGTTTTCCATTCCGGTTGCGGTCGTGGGCGAAGCCGGCGACATCATCTGGGTGAACCGGTCGTTTTTCGACGGCGTGAGCGGGAAGCGCGAATGCCGCGGTGAAAACATTTTAAAATTCATTTACCCCAAGACCATTCAGCAGATCATAGAGGAAAACAGTGCCGACGTGACCGTGGGAGCGCGCCAGTTCACGGTTTTCGCCGCAAAAACGGAATACGGAAGCATCGTGTATTTTGTGGACGATACCTATTACAAGGAAATCAACCGCGAGTACACGGAACAGCGTCCTGTGGTCGTGCTGGCTTCGTTCGACAACCGGGAGGAGCTCGCGCGCGACACAAGCGGCAGCGAGGATTCCCGGATTGCGGCGGCGGTGGAAAGCGCGCTGATCAACTGGTCGCAGGAAATGAGCGGTTTTCTGAAACGTCTCAGCGGCGGGCGCTACCTGATTATGACGGACGAGTCGAATCTGCGCGGGGCCATGGAAAAACGCTTTCAAATCCTTGACACGGTGCGTTCCATCAAAACGGCGGAACGGCGGAGCGCGACGGTTTCCATCGGGGTAGGCCGGGGCGCGGCTTCGCTTCAGGAAGCGGAGGAATGGTCCCGCAAAGCGCTCGATATGGCGCTGGGCCGCGGCGGAGATCAGGTGGCCGTCAAGCAGAAAAACGATACATACGAGTTTTTCGGAGGCGTCTCCAAAGGGGTGGAAAAGCGCGACAAGGTCCGCACCCGGGTCATTGCCGCCACGCTTTCCGATCATATTAAAAACAGCGACAATGTCCTGATCATGGGCCATAAATATTCCGACCTCGACAGCGTCGGGGCCTCCGTCGGGCTTTGGAGCGCGGCGACGCGCACGCTGAAAAAGCAGGCGTTTATTGTCGTGAACCGCGCGCAGAGTCTTGCTTCGCCCATTCTTTCCTCCATCGACGCCGCCGTGCAGGATGAGCGCGTTTTTGTCTCGCCCATGGAAGCCATGCTGCTGATCACGCCCAAAACTCTTCTGATTGTGGTGGACACCCATTCCCCCGAGTTTGTGGAAAGCCCCGAGCTCCTCAGCGCGGTGTCGCGCGTGGTGGTAATCGACCACCACCGCATGATGGTCAAGCACATCGAGAACGCGATCGTTTTTTATCACGAGCCTTATGCAAGCTCGACCTCCGAAATGGTGGCCGAACTGGTTCAGTATATCGGCGACAATTCGCTCGGCCAGGTGGAAGCGGAGGCGCTTCTTTCCGGCATTATGCTGGACACCAAGAATTTTGTGCTGAAAACCGGCGTGCGCACGTTTGAAGCCGCGGCTTACCTGCGGCGGCGCGGGGCGGACACGGTTGAAGTAAAGCGCATGTTTTCCGACACCATCGACACCTATAAGGCAAAATATCAGATCGTCTCCGGTTCGGAAATTCTGAACGACTGCGCCATTGCCTCGGCGGAACACGAGTTTCCGGATATCCGGATTACCGCCGCCCAGGCCGCCGACGAGCTGCTCTCCATTCAGGGGGTCATCGCTTCGTTCGTGATTTTCCCGGCGGGCGGCACGGTCAATGTTTCCGCGCGATCCCTGGGTGAGGTGAACGTGCAGCTGATTATGGAAACAATGGGCGGCGGCGGCCACCTGACCATGGCCGGCGCGCAGCTCAACGGCGTCACCGTGGGGCAGGCCCGGGAAAAGCTGATCGCGATTTTGGGCAAAACGGTGCCGCATTCGGCGCAGTCCTGAACCGGAGCGCTCCGTTGATCGGGCGGCGGAAACCATATCAATTTTACAGGAGGATTTCCAATGAAAGTAGTACTTCTTGAAGATATTAAGGGGAGCGGCAAAAAGGGCGAGCTGATCAATGTGAGCGACGGCTACGCCCGCAACTACCTCTTTCCGCGCAAGCTGGCAAAGGAAGCAAACGCGCAGGCGATGAACGAGCTGAAAAACGCGGAGGAAGCCAAGGCCTTTAAAATTAAAACCGAAATGGAAACGGCACGGAAAACCGCCGAAGCCATCGAAGGGAAAAGCGTAAAGATCTACGCGAAAGCCGGTCAGGGCGGCAGGCTTTTCGGCTCCGTTACGGCGAAGGAAATCGCCGAGGAGCTGAAAAAGCAGTTCAAGGTGAATATTGACAAGCGCAAAATCGTGACGGACGGCGACATCAAGGCGTTTGGAACCTATCAGTGCGAAGTCAAGCTTTACAACGGCATCAGCGCAAAAATCTATGCCGTAGTGGGCGAAAAGGAATAACCGTTGGAAACAAACGGCAGGGGAGAGCGTTCACATGGATGAAATGAAAACAAGCGGATACAGCGCGCTGAATCTGCCGTTCAGCCCGGAGGCGGAGCAATCCGTTCTGGGCGCGGTTCTTCTGGATTCTTCCTGCATGGACCGGGTCGCGGAAATTCTTCCGCGTCCCGATTATTTTTATCAGACCAACAACAGCCTGATTTATTCGGTTATGCTGGATATGTTCACGCTGGGCCAGTCCATCGACTTCGTCACCCTTCTGGAAAGGCTGAAGGAAAACAAAAGCTTTGACGAAGCCGGCGGAAAGACCTACCTGCTGCAGCTCGCCCAGCTGGTGCCCTCCATTTCCAATGTGGAATCCTACGCCGGTATCGTCCGGGACAAATACGACATCCGCATGCTGATCACCACGGCCCGGGACATTGTGGAAGAGGCTTCCTCCGGCGCCGCGGACGCGTCCACGCTGCTGGATTCCGCGGAGCAGCGTATTTTTGACATTCGGCGCGGGAAAAATATGCAGGGCCTGCAGCGGATCGATGAGGTCATCGTGCAGACGTTCGACCGGCTCGATCTGCTCAATTCGCCTGACGCGGAGCTTTATAAAGGGGTGCCGACCGGCATTAAAGAGCTGGACGACACCATTACGGGCCTGAACCGAACGGATTTTATCCTGCTGGGCGCGCGCCCCGGAATGGGAAAGACAAGCTTTGCGCTGAACATTGCAAGGCACGCCGCCGTGAAAGCGAACAAGCGGGTCGCGTTCTTTTCCCTTGAAATGAGCAAGGAACAGCTGGTTTCGCGCCTGCTTTCCACCGAAGCTATGGTGGGGGGCACCAAACTGCGCACCGGAAAGCTGAGCGAGGACGAGTGGATCCGCATCATTGAGGCGGGGGATATCCTTTCCAAAACGCAGATCTACCTTGACGACACGCCCTCCATTTCCGTGCCGGAAATGAATGCGAAGCTGCGCCGCCTGCGCGACGTCGACCTGGTGGTGGTGGATTATTTGCAGCTGATGAGCTCGGCCCAGCGCATCGACAACCGCGTGCAGGAAATTTCACAGATCACCCGGAATATGAAAATCATGGCGAAAGAGCTGAACGTGCCGGTTTTGACGCTGTCGCAGCTGGCGCGTGACAGTGAAAAACGGACCAACCACCGCCCGGTTCTGTCCGATCTGCGCGACTCCGGTTCCATAGAACAGGATGCCGATATCGTAATGTTCCTCTACCGCGAGGACTATTATCAGGATTCGGAGACGCCGGATGAGAACGCGGACAAAAACAGCGGCGAGTGCATTATTGCAAAAAACCGGCACGGCGAAACAAAAACGGTTCCTCTGCATTGGCAGGGCGAATTCATGCGCTTTACCGCGCAGGAGGTTGTCCGGCGTGAAGGATGAAATCCGAAAAATTGAAAAGAAAATAGAAGGGGTAATCGCCGGGTGGAACATGCTGCCGCAGGGCTGTACCGTTGTGGTCGGCCTGTCCGGCGGCGCGGACTCCATGGCGCTTACTCATTTTCTTTTAAAATATGCGGTTCCGCGTCATATTCATATTGTGGCGGCGCATATTAACCATGGGATACGCGGTGAGGAGGCGCAGCGGGACGAATGTTTTGTGGCGCGCTGGTGTGAAGACAACAGGGTGGAAGTCCGTTTTCTTCACGCCGATGTCCCCGCGCTTGCGGCGGAGCGCGGCCTGGGGCTGGAGGAGTGCGGCCGGCAGGTGCGGTACGGCTATTTTCAGAGCCTGTGCGGTGAAAACGGAAAAATCGCCACGGCGCACACGCTTTCGGATTCCTGCGAAACCGTTCTGTTCAATCTTGCCAAAGGGGCCGGCGCGCGCGGAATGAGCGGCATTCCGCCCGTGCGCGGGAATATTGTGCGGCCTCTGATTGCCGTGACCCGCGCCGAGGTGGAACGGTACTGCGCCGATTGCGGCATCCCCTATGTGACGGACAGCACCAACCTTACCGGGGATTATTCCCGCAATAAAATCCGGAATCAGGTGGTCCCCGTTCTGCGTGAAATCAACCCGGCGTTTGAAAGCGCCGTTTCCGGCCTGACGCGCCGGATTTCCGAGGACGAGGCCTGCCTGTCCGCTCTGGCGGGGGAAAAGCTTTCCGCGGCGGAGTATCACGGCGGATACCGGCGGAGCATCCTGGCCCGGCTGCCGAACCCGCTGCTTTCCCGCGCGATGGCGCAGGCGGTTCGCAGAGTGACGGCGTCCAGGCTGGACAGCCGGCATATTTACGATATGACCGGCCTGGTTCGGCAGGGCTCCGGCGGGGTGACGGTCGCGGGCGGAGTGCAGTGCTCGGTTCAGGGCGATACGGTGTTTGTTTCCCTTCCGTCAAAAAAGGAGCCGTGGTGCGTTCCGCTTGATCCGAACGGGACACTTTTGCCGGACGGCCGCATGTTTCGTTTGAATCAATTAACAAAGAAAGAGTATGAAAACCGGCTCAAATTTAATAATTTGTTCTTTAATAATGCTATTAACTATGCTACAATATTGAATATTACTTCTGTGAGGAGCAGAAGGGAAGGCGACGCATACCGTCCGGCGGGGCGCGGCGTTACAAAAACCCTGAAAAAGCTCTTCAATGAAGCCGGGCTGGAACCCATGCTCCGCGGCGGCAGGACGATTTTGGAAAGCGGCGGGAAAATTCTGTGGGTGGAAGGCTTTGGTCCTTCTCAGGAGTCCTGTGTTAAAGACGACACTCAAAATATAGCGGAAATCAAAATAACTTAAGGAGTGCTTAAACATTGAAAAACGATATCGAGTCGGTACTGCTGAGCGAGGAAAGACTCGCGGAGATCGTGCAGTCGCTCGGAAAACAGGTCAGCGAGGATTACAGGGGCAAAAACCTTTTGATGGTCAGCGTCTTGAAAGGCTCTGTTGTCTTTATGGCCGATTTGATGCGCGCCATCACTATCCCCTGCAGCATTGACTTTATGTCTGTTACCAGCTACGGCACCGGAACAAAAACCTCCGGCGTGGTTAAAATCACAAAGGATCTGGATATTGACCTTGCGGGCTACGATGTCCTTGTGGTAGAAGACATTCTGGACAGCGGCCTGACTCTGAGCTACATACTCGAGCTTCTTCAGTCCCGCTCCCCGAACAGTGTCCGCCTGTGTACCCTGTTTGACAAACCGAGCCGCCATGTGGCCGATGTGAAGCCCGATTATGTCGGGGCCGTCGTTCCCGACAAGTTCATTGTCGGATACGGCCTGGATTATGCGGAAAAATACAGGAACCTTCCTTTTGTCGGCATTTTAAAGCCCGGAATTTACGCGAATTGAACAATACCGGAGTAACTCATGTAAGGAGTGATAACAGTTTTGGATAATAAAAAAACACTGAAAAATATAGCCTTGGTTCTGGGTGTTCCGATTGTTCTGTTTCTTCTGATCGCGGTGATTGTGAACAATCGCCCGACAAAGACATACACTTATTCCGAAATTATCAACTATTTTAAAAATCAGCAGGTCACCGAATACTCCATGGATCTTGGCAGCGGCGAAATGATTATCAAGCTGAAGGACGGCAAGGAACCCATTTCCTATATTGCGCCGGACTCGCTGCTTCTCTATAACGACATCAAGGATTACACCGCGGAGTATGACACCGCGCACCCGGACAGCCCCATGGTGCGCACGCTGAAGCGGCCGGCGGAAACGTCGTGGCTGACCAGCATGGTGCCGCTGCTTGTGGGCCTTGTCCTGATGGCGGCGATCTGGTGGTTCATGCTCAAACGCCTGAACGCCGGAATGGGCGACGCGGGCAAGCAGATGAATTTCGGCAAGGCGAAGGTCAAGCAGATGGCCGACGAAAAACGCAAAACCACCTTTGCGGATGTCGCCGGTGCCGACGAGGAAAAGGAAGAGCTGCGCGAAATCGTGGAGTTCCTGAAAAATCCAAAGCGGTACAATGAGCTGGGCGCGCGCATTCCGAAAGGCGTGCTGCTGGTGGGCCCTCCGGGCACCGGTAAAACGCTCCTTGCCCGCGCGGTCGCGGGAGAGGCCGGCGTGCCGTTCTTCTCCATCTCCGGTTCCGACTTTGTGGAAATGTTTGTCGGTGTCGGCGCGTCCCGTGTACGCGACCTGTTCGAGCAGGCAAAGAAAAATTCGCCCTGCATTATCTTTATCGATGAAATCGACGCGGTCGGCCGTCAGCGCGGCGCCGGACTCGGCGGCGGGCACGACGAACGCGAACAGACATTGAACCAGCTGCTGGTTGAAATGGACGGCTTCGGCGCGAACGAGGGCGTCATCATGATTGCCGCCACCAACCGTCCCGACATTCTCGACCCGGCGCTGATGCGGCCCGGCCGTTTTGACCGCCAGATCATGGTCGGTTATCCCGATATCAAGGGCCGCGAGGAAATCCTGAAGGTGCACGCCCGCGGCAAGCCGATTGCACCGGACGTTGTTCTGAAAACCATCGCGAAGTCCACGGCAGGCTTTACCGGCGCGGATCTGGAAAATCTTCTGAACGAAGCGGCACTTCTGGCCGCCAGAAAAAATCTGAAGGCCATTACGATGGCGGAAATTGAAGAAGCCACCATCAAGGTGGTGATGGGCACCGAGAAGAAGAGCCATGTGATGACGGAAAAGGAGAAAACCCTTACGGCATATCATGAGGGCGGCCATGCGGTAGCCACCTATTTCTGCCCCACGCATGACCCGGTCCATCAAATTTCCATCATCCCGCGCGGCATGGCGGGCGGTTACACCATGAGCATTCCGACGGAGGACCGTTCCTACAAGACCCGCAGGGAAATGCAGGAAGACCTGGTGGTCCTGCTGGGCGGCCGCGTCGCGGAAGCGCTTACGCTGGACGATATTTCCACCGGCGCCTCCAACGACATTGAGCGCGCCTCCAAGCTGGCGCGCAGCATGGTGACAAAATACGGCATGACCGAAGCCCTCGGCCCCATCACATACGGGCAGGACGAAGGCGAGCCGTTCCTCGGGCGCGACATGGGGCATATCCGGAACTATTCCGAAGCGACCGCTTCCACGATCGACCAGGAAATCCGCAAGCTGATGATGAGCGCCTATGACAAGACGGAAAGCATCCTGCGCGAGCACATGGACAAACTCCATGATGTCGCGAAGTATCTTTATCAGAACGAAAAAATGTCGGGCGAACAGTTTAAGTCGATTATGGAGGGCACTCCCCCGGAACCGTCCGCCGAAGGCGCTACAGCTGAATAAAAACAAACGGGGGAATGTTGCTGCATTTCCCTTTTTGCTGTTCCGGGGCATAACGGTGCAAATAAACATACAGGGGTGTAAAAAATGAGGAAAAACATAACCAGAGTCCTGTTCGGTGTAGTCCTGGTCATTGCGGCGGTCGTTGTTTTCGGCAATTCCCTCGGCTTGTGGGATTTTACGAATTTCAGCGGCTGGTGGACGGTGTTCCTGATCGTTCCCGGTCTTGCGGGCTTGATCGGCTACGGTTTCAATGTCGGAAGCACCTGCCTGGTCGTGGTCGGAACGTGGCTGCTGGCAAGAGCGCAGGGGTGGATTTCGTCGCGTGTGGCCGACAGCATGGTCCTGGTCGTCATTCTTCTTCTGATCGGCTTCCGTCTGATTTTCGGCAGCTTCCACAGGCGCAGGATGCCGGGCGGGCCGGTTATCATGGAAGGCATAAAGGGTGCGAACGACACCAGCAACACCGTCAGTTATACGGCTCTGTTCGGTTCCGTGGAGGTTTCGAATAATTCGCCGTCCCTCTGCGGCGGCAATGTGAGCGCGGTGTTCGGCGGCGCGACCGTGGATCTGCGGCAGGCCGTACCTGTCGACGGCGCGGTTCTGGAAATCAACGCGGTGTTCGGCGGGGTCAAAATCTTTGCGCCGGTCAGCTGCCGCCTGCAGGTGACGGGAATGCCGTTCCTCGGCGGCTGTGAATGCACGGCGCAGCGTTCCAATGATCCGTCGCTGCCGCTTCTTATCATCCGTTACACCGCGGCGTTCGGAGGAACGGAGATCAGGTAACGAATCATTAGTTTAGGAGCGAATCAAAATATGACAAAAAAACCGGTATACGGAAATGAGAGCATCTCTTCGCTGAAGGGCGCGGACCGTGTGCGCCGCCGCCCGGCGGTTATTTTCGGCTCGGACGGCATTGAAGGATGCGAACATTCCATTTTTGAAATTCTTTCCAACTCCATTGACGAAGCGCGCGAGGGCTACGGAAAGGAAATCATCATCACCCGTTACAGGGACCGCTCGGTGGAGGTGGAAGACCACGGCCGCGGCATCCCGGTGGACTACAACGGCAAGGAAGAGCGCTACAACTGGGAGCTGGTGTTCTGCGAGCTTTACGCCGGGGGAAAATACAACAACGATTCCAGCGAAAGCTATGAATATTCTTTGGGGCTCAACGGTCTCGGCCTTTGCTCCACCCAGTATGCCTCGGAATACATGGATGTCGATATCCGGCGCGACGGGTTCCGTTACACGCTGCGCTTTGAGCACGGCGAGAATGTGGGCGGGCTGAAACGGGAACCCTATTCCAGAAAGGATACCGGTTCCAGAATCCGTTGGAAGCCGGATTTGCAGGTGTTTACGGATATTTCCGTTCCCGTGGAGTATTACCTTGATATTTTGAGGCGGCAGGCCATTGTCAACGAGGGGATCCGCTTTGTTTTCCGCAACCAGACGGATTCCGGCTTTGAGCAAACGGAGTTCCTTTACGAGCATGGGATCGTCGATTATGTACAGGAAACGGTGGGGGAGGAATCCCTGACCCCGGTGCAGTTCTGGCAGACGGAGCGCAAGGTGCGCGACCGCGCGGACAAGCCGGAATATAAGACAAAAATCAATGTCGCGGTCACGTTTTCCAACCAGCATAAGCTGCTGGAATACTACCACAACTCCAGCTGGCTGGAGCACGGCGGCGCGCCCGACAAAGCGGTCCGCAACGCGTTCGTTTACCAGATCGACGCCTATCTGAAACAGACGGGAAAGTACAACAAGAACGAAAGCAAGATCATTTTTGCGGATGTGGAGGACTGCCTCGTCCTCGTCATTTCTTCCTTTTCCAACCGGACCTCCTATGAAAACCAGACCAAAAAGGCGATTACCAACAAGGGAATACAGGAAGCGATGACGGAATTCCTGCGCCATCAGCTGGAAATCTATTTTATCGAAAACCCGATGGACGCAGACAAAATCGCGGCGCAGGTGCTTGTGAACAAGCGCAGCCGCGAGGATGCGGAGAAAACCCGCCTGAACATCAAAAAAAAGCTGACCAGCAATATGGATATCACCAGCCGCGTTGCAAAGTTTGTGGATTGCCGCAGCAAGGATGTGGGCGAACGGGAGATTTTTATTGTGGAGGGCGATTCGGCTCTCGGCGCGTGCAAACAGGCGCGCGACCCGAATTTTCAGGCGATCATGCCCATTCGGGGCAAAATCCTGAACTGTCTGAAGGCGGACTACGACAAAATCTTCAAAAACGACGTGATTACGGACCTGATCAAGGTGCTCGGCTGCGGGGTACAGGTTAAATCCAAGGCGAACAAGGACCTTTCGTCGTTCGATATTTCGCTGCTGCGCTGGAATAAAATCATCCTCTGTACCGACGCCGACGTGGACGGGTTCCATATCCGCACGATGCTGCTCACGATGCTGTACCGCCTGACTCCCGCGCTGATTGACGAAGGAAAGGTATTTATCGCAGAATCCCCTTTGTTTGAGGTACAGGCAAAGAATGAAACGTATTTTGCTTATACCGAAAAAGAAAAGGATGCAGTCATCAAAAAGCTGGGGGATCAGAAGTTTACCCTCCAGCGTTCCAAAGGGCTTGGCGAAAATGAGCCCGATATGATGAATCTGACCACCATGAACCCGGCCACGCGCCGGCTGGTGAAGGTACTGTCGACAGACGCGCGGAAAATGGGCGAGGTGTTCGACTTACTGTTGGGGGATAATCTGTCCGGCCGTAAGGATTTTATCGCGGAATACGGTTACCGGTACATTGATTCCGCGGATGTGAGCTGAACCCAATGCGAATCAGCATTCATTATCAATGCGAATGCGTTTGGCCGTTGCATTGCCGCGCTTTTCAGCGGGATACGGCCTGAAAACTCATGAATGTAGGTGGCAAAATGCCAAAGAAAAGAGACGCCGGCCGGCCGGCAAAGCCTCGTACCCGCGGTGTGATTGAAGGCGCGGGCAGCGTGGTGGAGCAGCGCATCACTGATACGCTGGAAACGAATTTCATGCCCTACGCGATGAGCGTGATTCTTTCGCGCGCCATCCCCGAAATCGACGGCTTCAAGCCTTCCCACCGGAAGCTGCTGTTCACTATGTATAAAATGGGCCTGCTCGGTTCCGCGCGGACGAAAAGCGCCAATATCGTGGGCCAGACCATGAAGTTGAACCCCCACGGCGACGCCGCGATTTACGATACCATGGTGCGCCTGAGCCGCGGCTACGAAGCGCTGCTTCATCCGTATATCGATTCAAAGGGCAATTTCGGAAAATTTTATTCGCGCGACATGGCCTGGGCGGCCTCCCGCTACACCGAAGCGCGGCTGGACAATATTTGTCAGGAGCTTTTCCGCGACATCGACAAGGATACCGTCGACTTCGTGGACAATTACGACAATACCCTCAAGGAGCCGACGCTTCTTCCCGCAAGCTTTCCAAGCGTTCTGGTCAACGCCAATACGGGGATCGCGGTCGGCATGGCAAGCTCCATCTGCCCGTTTAACCTGGCGGAGGTCTGCCAGACCACCATCGCGCTGATGCGCGACCCGAAGCACGACATTGCGTCCACGCTGCTTGCCCCGGACTTTCCGGGCGGCGGCCAGATCCTTTACAACCATGCGGCGATGGAGGATATTTACCGTACCGGCCGCGGCGGTGTCCGCGTCCGTTCGCGTTACAGCTATGATAAATCGGCGAACTGCATCGACATTACGCAGATCCCGCCGACCACCACGGTGGAGGTTATCGTCGAAAAGGTCGTGGAGCTGGTCAAGCAGGGAAAAATCAAGGAGATTTCCGACATCCGCGACGAAACCGGTCTGGACGGCCTGAAAATCACGATCGATCTGAAACGCGGCGCAGAACCGGACAGGCTGATGCAGCGCCTGTTTAAAATGACCGCGCTGGAGGACAGCTTTTCCTGCAATTTCAACATCCTTGTGGCGGGAACTCCGCGTGTGATGGGCGTGGGGGAACTGTTGGACGAGTGGATTTCGTTCCGCGTCGAATGTATCCGCCGCCGCACCTATTATGATTTATCCAAGAAGAAGGAAAAGCTCCATTTGCTCAAGGGGCTTCAGTCGATCCTGCTCGATATTGACAAGGCGGTCGCCATCGTGCGCAGCACGGAGGAGGAAGCCGAGGTCGTGCCGAACCTGATGATCGGGTTCGGGATCGACGAAGTGCAGGCGGAATATGTCGCGGAAATCAAGCTGCGCCACCTGAACCGCGAATATATTTTAAAGCGCACGGAGGAAGTCGGGCAGCTGGAGAAAGAAATTGCCGAACTTCAGTCTGTTCTGGACAGCCGCGCAAAGGTAAAATCGATCATTATTTCAGAGCTCAACGCGGTAATCAAAAAATACGCGCAGCCGCGGCGTTCCATGCTGGTTTATCCGGACGAAATTGAGGAATACTCCGAGGAGGAGGAGGTCCCGGATTACCCGGTGAATTTCTTCTTTACGAAAGACGGCTATTTCAAAAAGATCACGCCGCTTTCCCTGCGCATGAGCGGGGAGCAAAAGCTGAAGGAAGAGGACCGGATCGTTCAGCATATCGAGAATACCAATACCGCCGACCTTCTTTTCTTTACCGACCGCGGCCAGGTGTACAAAGCGAAGGCGAGCGATTTCGGCGATACCAAGGCCAGCGTGCTGGGCGATTACATTCCCGCCAGGCTGGGTATGGAGGAAGGCGAAAACGCCGTTTATATGGCGGTCACGAAAGACTATTCCGGCTATATGCTGTTTTTCTTTGAAAACGGAAAAGCCGCGAAGGTGGAAATGAGCTCTTACGCGACAAAAACCAACCGCCGCAAGCTGGTCGGCGCGTACTGCGGCAAATCGCCCGCCGTGTTCCTGTGCCATATTACGGAAGACCGCGAATTTCTCGTTACCTCCGCGCAGGGGCGCATCCTGCTGGTTCATTCCGGCGCGGTTCCCGCCAAAAGCACGCGAAGCACGCAGGGTGTGGCGGTGATGACGCTGCGAAAAGGCGGACGTGTCTTAAAGGCGGAGGAATACGAGGAGGGCATGCTCAAAAATCCGAACCGGTACCGCAAAAATATTCCCGCCGCGGGTTCTCTTCCGAAAGCGGAGGAAACCGAAGGCGAGCAGATGAAGTTATAAAAAAACGCCGCGGAACGGCCAATAGCAGTCCTGCGGCGGGACGGCTCAAAGCGGCAAACGCGGCGCTTTGATAGGTCCAGAAATAGATTTCCCCGCAAAATCACGGGTATGCATACAATATGATAGGACACGGCCTGCAGTCGGGGCGCTTATGCGGAATAATGAGAAATGCCCGCGCGCGTCACCGGTTTCTGCGGTAATTTTGTCGGAAACATTGTTCACAAAATTGTTGAATTATGATATAATATTAAAGTTTTGTGAATATTATAAAAGAGGTTAGATGCATGGACACAAGAAACGATATCAGAAATGTTGCGATCATTGCTCATGTCGATCATGGAAAGACCACTCTGGTGGATCAGCTGTTGAAGCAGAGCGGCGTTTTCCGTGCCAATGAAGCGGTCGCGGAGCGCGTGATGGACTCCAACGACCTGGAGCGTGAGCGCGGTATTACCATACTTTCCAAAAACACGGCGGTCATGTACGACGGGGTGAAAATCAATATTGTCGACACCCCCGGTCACGCCGATTTCGGCGGGGAAGTGGAGCGCATCCTGATGATGGTGGACGGCGTCCTCCTGTTGGTGGACGCGTTTGAAGGCTGTATGCCGCAGACCCGTTTTGTGCTGAAAAAAGCCCTGGGCCTTGGCAAAAAGCCGCTGGTCGTGGTTAACAAGATCGACCGTCCGGGCGCGCGGCCGGAAGAGGTGGTGGACGAGGTCCTCGACCTGTTTATTGAGCTCGGCGCCAATGAGGAGCAGCTGGAGTTCCCGGTGGTTTACGCTTCCGGGCGGGACGGCTATTCCACGCTGGACCCGAAGGTCCCCGGCACGGATATGAAACCGCTGCTCGACGCGATTCTCCAAAATATCCCGGCGCCCACCGGCGACATGAACGGCCCGACCCAGGTTCTGTTTTCCAACATTGATTATGACGATTATGTGGGCCGCATCGGCGTCGGCCGTGTGGAGCGCGGGGAAGTGCACGACGGGGAAAACGTGGTGCTCTGCTGCCGCGACGGTTCCACCCGCAATGTGAAGGTTGCCAAACTGTACCAGTTTGAAGGGCTGAAAAGGGTCGAGGTGGAAGAAGCGAAGCTGGGCGATATTGTCGCGGTTTCCGGCATTGCCGGCCTCAATATCGGCGAAACCATCTGCTCCCCCGACTGTGTGGAGCCGCTTCCGTTTGTCAAAATAGACGAGCCGACCGTTTCCATGCTCTTTATGGTCAACAACAGCCCGTTTGCGGGGCGCGAGGGAAAATATGTCACTTCGCGCAACCTGCGCGACCGCCTGTTCAAGGAAGTGGAGACCAACGTCGCCATGCGCGTGGAGGAAACCGATTCCGCGGATACCTTCAAGGTGTCCGGCCGCGGCGAGCTGCACCTTTCCATTCTGATCGAGCAAATGCGCCGTCAGGATTACGAGTTTCAGGTTTCCGCGCCCCATGTGATCTACAAGGAGATCAACGGGAAAAAGCACGAGCCGATCGAGCTGCTCATGATTGAGGTGCCGGACAGTTACGTGGGCGCCGTTATGGAAAAGCTCGGTTCACGCAAGGCCGAGATTGTTAACATGGGTACGCGCGACACGGGCATGTCGCATCTGGAATTTAAAATTCCGGCGCGCGGCCTGATGGGCTACCGTCAGGAGTTCCTGACCGATACCAACGGGAACGGCATCATGAACAATGTGTTTGACTCCTACGAGCCTTACAAAGGCGATATCGTCATGCGCCCCCAGGGTTCCCTGATTGCCCATGAAGCCGGGGAATCCACGGGCTACGGCCTGTTTTACGCGCAGGACCGCGGCCGCATGTTCATTGGGCCCGGCGTGGATGTTTACGAAGGGATGATCGTTGGGGTCAGCCCGAAGTCGGACGATATTGTCGTAAACGTATGCAAGAAAAAGCATGTCACCAATACCCGTGCATCCGGTTCCGACGAGGCGCTCAAGCTGACCCCGCACACCGTGCTGAGCCTGGAACAGTGCCTGGAATTCATCAAGGACGACGAACTGGTTGAAGTAACGCCTGAAAATATCCGCATGCGCAAACGGGTCCTCGGCAAGGAACAGCGGATGAAACAGGCCAACAAAGTAAAATGATATGGATTTTGTAATACTGGATTTGGAATGGAACGGCACTTACAGCCGCCGCATCAAAGGGTTTATCAATGAAATCATTGAGTTCGGCGCGGTGAAAACGGACGAATCTCTGCATATCGTCGATACGTTTGAAGCGCTGGTCCGCCCGCAGGTCGGCAAAAAGATCAGCGGGAAAATCAAAACTCTGACCAGCATTACAAATGAGGACCTGCAGAACGGCCTGAACTATGCGCAGGTCATCAGCCGGTTCAGAAAATGGATGGGCGGCGCGGTCCTTATGACATGGGGAACGTCGGATATTCTCGCCCTGATTGAAAACTGCCGCTACTTCAGCGGAACCGCGCGGATTCCGTTCCTTGACCAATACGTCAATCTTCAGTCGTACTGTGAAAAAATGCTCGACTATGACGCCAACAAGCAGATGGGCCTGAGCACCTCGGCACAGCTGCTGAAAATCGACGAGGAGGATTTCGACCATCACCGGGCGCTGGGGGACAGCCTGCTTTCTCTGCGCTGCCTTCAGGAGCTTTACGTGCCGGAAGATATTCTGCCGTTCGTGCAAAATGCACGGACAGACGAATTTTATGACCGCATGCAGTTTAAAACGGCGGTCATCTGCGACCTGAACAACCCTTTGATTCAGCGCGGCGACATGGAATTCAATTGCGACCTTTGCGGCCGCCGCGCGCACCGCGCCGGTGAATGGCAGTTGAAAAACAAGAGCTTCCGCGCGCCTTTCGTATGCCGCAGGTGCCGCCACAAATTTTATGGCCGCGTCCAGTTCAAGCTGAAATACGAAGGCATGGTTGTAAAAAAGGCGGTTCTTCCTTTTCATGCGGAAAAGGAGAAGGAAGAACCGCAGACAGCGGAAGCAAAACTGCCGCAGGAGGGCTGATGCCCTCCTGCTTTTTGCGCGGCCAGGAAAGCTTTTGCGGCAAAGCGTACGACCTTTGCATAAAAATTCAGACAGCCCGCCCGATTTATGGGGGACTGTCTGAACCTGTTTTACGGCATATATTTTTTTGCGGCGCTTTCCAGCTCCGCAGGCTGCAGGTTCGGGTTTACGGAAATCTGCAGTGTTTCCAGGCTGTCCGTTTCCCGGCCGTTTTGGTCATAGTTTTTGTATTTCAGCAGGAATCCCGTCTCGGAATCCACCCACAGCGTATACGAATCCGTGTGAAGCTTTTTCGCGTATTCGCCGGAAAGCGTACCCTGAATCTGACAGCAGTTTCTTTTGGCAATCGTCTGCTCGCCGACGATTTTCCATGTTTTGAAGTTTGACAGATAGCCGAAGGCCATTTCCTGCGGGGTAAGGCATTCTCTGGAATAATACAGCATATTTAAATCCTGCCGGTAATAATAGGTGTTGATTCCGGAGGAGTCCTTTTTAATGCGGCTCGTGGATTTGATCAAAGGCACAAAATCCAGCTTTTCAGCGTCGGGATTGGCCGGAAAATTATGGACCATCGCGGCCTGCCCGGAATTTGTGGCCCGGATCTGGTCGTTGATCGCCATGGTCCTTGAGGAAGAGCCGTCAAAATAAGAGACCGTTTGTGCGTTTCCCGCCTCTTTGCAGATTTCGAAAGACAGGTGCGCCGGCCCGTTGACCACTTGATACTCCACCGTATAATCCTGATTTGGATATTTGCAGACGCGGCGGTATTTTCCGGTCACGGTTTTGTAAAATTCCCCGGTGTTGAGCATCTTGTCGAAAATGAGCTCCTTGTTGCTTTCGGCGCTGACATTTTTGGCGCTCGGTTGTCCGCTCAGTTTCGCGGCGTCGCGCCGGTCGGAATCGGTAAACCCTTCTTCCTTGAATACTTTTTCGTTGGAATCCATGCCGGCGGAGGATGAGGTTTTTCCCGATGGAACGACTTGGCTGTTTCGGGCGGCGGCAGTCGGGACGCTCGTTTTTGCGCAGGCGGCGGTGACGGCGCAGGTCAGGCTGACAACCGCCGCGAGGCAGATACAGCCAACAAGTTTCTTTTTCATGAAAATTTCCTCCTTGTTAAAAATATATCAATAGTTATAAATTACTTTAATTGCGTCAGCTCCCGCATATATGCGCTTTGGGGCCGATCGGGTCGTATGGAAAGCGTGGAACGTGCATCGACAGCCGCCGCAAAATAGGCGTTTTCGCGCTTCCGTTTTGATTGCGGCCTCATGTATAGCATTCCAAAAAAACGCCGGGTGATGAACGGCGGGTACTCATTAATTAAATTGGTTTCTTTAAATTTTGTTTAATGTTTAGCAGCGAATACAGTTTACCTTAATTTACAACAAATGTCAACGATTAACATTTTTTGTTTCCTGTTCTTTTTTTCTCTGCGCCGGCGTTCTCATTGTCCCTCTGCGTAAAAAAGCAGCATCCGCAAACGCGGATGCCGGTTTCAATGAGATTGGCCTGAACCACCTTGGGTTTGATGTGTGCGCGTCGAATTCAGATCAGAAAAGAGCTCAAACGCAAAACGCGTCCGGACTCAGTCCGGTGGCGGAGAGGATGCGACTCGGGTGGTGCGGCTGCGGCGCGCGTTCCGCGATTCCCTCCGTTTTTCTCAGTGATACGGAAATCAACGTTTTTCTCCGTCCCTGCGCCGGCGTTCTCATTGTCCCTCTGCGTAAAAAAGCAGCATCCGCAAACGCGGATGCTGCTTTTTGGCGGAGAGGATGCGACTCGAACGCACAATGCCTTGCGGCACACCACATTTCCAATGTGGCTCCTTACCAATTAGAATACCTCTCCAAGTGGCACGCTGTTCTTATATTGGACAGCTCTGTTATTATATCGAATGTCGGCGGAAAAATCAAGCCCTAATTTTTAAGATTTTCATTTTTCGTTGGAAATTGCGGGCTTTTCCCTTGCGAAGCGGGCGGGAGTGTTATAATATGTCTATGTTGGGCTTGGGGCCGGCTGAAATCAATCGCAGAAAACGTACTGCAAAAGCAAGAGCGGTTCGGTGACATTCTCTGTTTGTCCGGTTACGGTTACTGTTTCTTTTTTGCGGTGAAATATTCGCTGTAGTTTTGTTTCCCGGCTTTCCCGATGTTTTCTTAAAATTAGGAGGTAATGGTTTGAAAAGAACGGAAATCACCGAATTATATTCCCGTGCAGAGGCAATTGCCGCCGCGCCGGTCACGGTCTGCGGATGGGTCAGAACGATCCGTGATTCCAGGGCGCTTGGTTTTATCGACCTGAACGACGGCAGCTGCTTCAAAGGGGTTCAGATTGTGTTTGAAGCGGATCGGATTCCGAATTTCGCGGAAGTGGCCAGGATGAATGTCGGCTCCGCGCTGGTCGTGACCGGCGATCTGGTTCTGACGCCCGAAGCGAAGCAGCCGTTTGAAATCCACGCGCAGAGCATTGCGGCGGAGGGCGCCTCCACGCCGGATTATCCGCTTCAGAAAAAACGCCACTCGCTGGAATATCTGCGCACCATTGCGCATCTTCGCCCGCGCACCAACACCTTCAGCGCGGCGTTCCGGGTGCGGTCCGCCGCTGCGTATGCCGTCCATCAGTTTTTTCAGGAGAACGGCTTTGTCTACGTGAACACGCCGCTGATCACCGGCAGCGACTGCGAGGGGGCGGGCGAAATGTTCAGCGTGACAACGCTTGACCCCGCAGACCCGCCGCGCACCGAGGACGGCGCGGTGGATTATTCCCGGGACTTTTTCCAAAAGCATACCTCGCTCACTGTTTCCGGCCAGCTGGAAGCGGAGTGCATGGCGATGGCCTTCGGCAAGGTATATACCTTCGGGCCGACCTTCCGCGCGGAAAAGTCCTACACTCAGCGCCATGCCGCGGAGTTCTGGATGATTGAGCCGGAAATCGCCTTTGCGGACCTTCGGGATGACATGCACCTTGCAGAAGCAATGATCAAATTCATTATCCGCTATGTGCTGGAAACCTGTCCGGATGACATTGAGTTTTTTAACCGGTTTGTGGACAAGGGCCTTCTGGAACGCCTGAATCATGTCGTAAACTCCGATTTTGCCTGTATTACCTACACCGAAGCGGTGGATCTTCTGATGAAACACAACGATGGGTTTGAGTACAAGGTAAAATGGGGCACGGACCTTCAGACCGAACATGAAAAATACCTGACCGAGCAGATTTTCTGCAGGCCGGTTTTTGTCACGGATTATCCGAAGGAAATCAAGGCGTTTTATATGCGCATGAACGACGACGGAAAAACCGTGGCGGCGGTGGATCTTCTGGTGCCCGGAATCGGCGAAATCATCGGGGGCAGCCAGCGCGAGGAGCGCATGGACGTTCTGCTGCGGCGTATGAAGGACTTTGGCCCGAGTGAGGAAAATTACTGGTGGTATCTGGATCTGCGGCGCTACGGCGGAACCAGGCACGCGGGTTTTGGACTCGGTTTTGAGCGCATGGTAATGTACCTCACCGGAATCGCCAATATCCGCGACGTTCTTCCGTTCCCGCGCACCACCGGCTCGGCGGAATTTTAAATTTACCGCCAATTGCGATCATAAAGGATCGGGTATTTCCGTTTGTTTCCACAGAAAACGCGGGAAAAAAGTTTGAATCATAAGCAAATATGAAAAAAGTGCAAGTCGTTGGTTTGACACTTGCATTTTTTTCGCGTTTATTATAATATAGTAAGAGCTATAGCAACAATTTTGCATTTTATATTAAGGAGATGCTCATGTTGGATTTCATGTCAATGTCGGAGCAGGAGCTCAGATCGGTAAAAGCGGATTTGGAGGAGCGCTACCGCAGGTTTCAGGCGCAGGGGTTAAAGCTGAATATGGCGCGCGGAAAGCCATCGGTTACTCAGTTGCAGCTTTCCATGAAAATGCTTGACTGTCTGAATTCGGAATCGGACTTAAAGGCTTCCACGGGGGACGATTGCCGCAACTACGGCCTTCCCGACGGACTGCCCGAACTTTGCGGCCTTTTCGCTCAGATGATGGACGTGAATGAAAACAATATAATCGTTGGGGGGAACTCCAGCCTGAATATGATGTTTGATACGGTTTCCTGTGCGACGACGCATGGGTTTTCCGGCTGCAAACCATGGGGAAAACTGGAACATGTGAAATTTCTTTGCCCCTCTCCGGGGTATGACCGCCATTTTTCGGTTTCAGAGTATTTCGACTTTGACCTGATCGCGGTTCCCATGCTGGCGACCGGGCCCGATATGGACGTCGTGGAAAAGCTGGTTTCAGAAGACGAGTCCGTGAAGGGAATCTGGTGCGTTCCCAAGTATTCCAATCCGACCGGCATCACCTATTCCGATGAAACCGTGCGGCGCTTTGCGGCACTGAAACCCGCCGCCGAAGATTTCCGCATTTTCTGGGACAACGCCTATTGCGTGCACGACCTGAACGACACGCCGGACACGCTTCTCAGCCTGTGGGACGAATGCAAAAAGGCCGGCAGCGAGGACCTCGCGATTTACTTCGCCTCCACCAGCAAAATCACCTTCCCCGGGGCAGGCGTGGCCGCCATGGCGGCCAGCGACAACAATCTGGAGGTTCTCCGGAACCATTTTTCATACCAGACCATCGGACCCGACAAGCTCAACCAGCTCCGCCACATTTGTTTTCTGAAAGACATGGACGGCGTCAAGGTGCAGATGCAGCGTCACCGCGAAATTCTGGAACCCAAATTCCGCACGGTGGCCGAAAAGCTGGAAACCGAGCTCGGCGGAAAGAACGTTGCCTCCTGGACCAACCCGAACGGCGGTTACTTCGTGAGCGTCGACGTTATGGAGGGATGTGCCAAGCGTGTGGTCGCCCTGTGCAAACAGGCCGGCGTGGTCCTGACCGGGGCCGGCGCGACCTATCCTTATAAGAAAGATCCGCACGACAGCAACATCCGCGTGGCGCCGACCTTCCCGCCGGTCAGCGAGCTGGAACAGGCGATGGATTTGTTCTGCATCTGCGTGCAGCTTGCGGCGGCGGAGAAACTGCTCGGCTGAAGACGGTGCCTTTGAGGGGGAGGAGAATTTTCCTCCCCCTTTTTATGTCGAATAATATAGGCAAATCAATTGACTTTTTCGCGTAATGACCATATAATTAATTCTGTTACGTCTGCGAATACTTGCAGAAAAACTAGCACTGGAGGATATACGCATGAAACGAGTTGCAAAACCGGTATTTTTCATCGTCGCCCTCCTCATACTCGTTTTGACTTTTACCGCCACGTTCGGCGTGAAAACTCAGAACGGTGATAATACGAACACCTATATCAAGGGTGTAAGTGATATTAGATGGGGAATTGACATCAACGGCGGCGTAGAGGCTACGTTCAGCCCCGCGACCACGACCAAGGCAACGAATGCACAGATCGATTCGGCAAAATCGATTATTGAGGTCCGCCTTACCTCAAGCCACATTACGGATTACGAATTGTACACGGACTATAATAACGACCGTATTATCGTCCGTTTTCCATGGAAAAATGACGAAAAGAATTTTGACCCCGAAACCGCGATTCAGGAGCTTTCCGCGACCGCGCTGCTGACGTTCCGTCAAGGCGACTCGTACACCACCGAAACCACCGGTTCGGACGGAGAGACGGTCTATAAGACGCCGAAGGATGAAACGGCGAAAAACATCATTCTTCAGGGCAGCGATGTCAAGCAGGCCAAAGCGGAAATGACGCAGAGCCAGTCCACGGGAGCCACGCAGTATGTGGTTTCGCTGGAACTGAGCGACAGCGGCACGAAAAAATTCGCCGCGGCCACTAAGACATATCTGAACAAGGTCATTTCCATCTGGATGGACGACGTGAGAATTTCCAATCCGACGGTCAATGCGGTCATTACCGACGGCAAGGCTGAAATCGAAGGAAGTTTCACCGCGGCCGAGGCTTCCGCGCTGGCAAACAAGATCAATGCCGGTGCGCTTCCGTTCAAGCTTACCACCAAAAGCTTCAACACCATCAGTCCCCAGCTCGGCGCGGACTCTCTTCAGGCCATGCTGATTGCGGGCATTATCGCATTTGCTTTGATTTCCGTCTTTATGCTGGTGATTTTCCGGCTTCCCGGCCTGATCGCCATCTTCTCCCTGCTGGGGCAGATCGCGCTGTCGTTTGCGGCGGTGTCCGGTTACTTTAATTTTATCAACAGCTTTACGCTGACGCTTCCCGGTATTGCCGGTATCATCCTTTCCATCGGCATGGGCGTTGACGCCAACATCATCACCGCCTGCCGCATCAAGGAAGAGATCTGGACCGGAAAAACGCTGGACGGCGCAATCCAGAGGGGCGACGATAACAGCTTCTGGGCTATTTTTGACGGCAATATCACGGTTATCATTGTGGCGCTGATCCTCATGGGCGTTTTTGGACCGAGCAACATCCTGTCGTTCTGGTTTGGTCCTTCCACGACCGGATCCATCTATTCGTTCGGCTATACGCTGCTGATCGGTATTGTGGGTAACTTTGTATTCGGCGTGACGGCGACCCGTTTGATGACAAAATCGATTTCCGGGTTTAAGTTCGCACGCAGCAAATGGCTGTATGGAGGTGCCCGCAAATGAAAACTTTCAGTATCAAGTTTTATGAACACAGAAAACTGTACTTTGGCATTTCTATCGGAATCATGCTGATCGGCCTGATTTTTAACTTCATCTACGGTACCAAGCTCGACATCAATTTCAAAGGCGGCGCGGTGATCAAGTATTCCTACTCCGGGACAATCGACCAGGACGAGGTTACGTCTATCGTCAAAAAGTCCACGGGAAAAGACGCCTCGGTTCTGATTCTGGGCAATGTGAAATCCGCGGCGGCAAGCGGAACAACGCACAACGTTTCGATTTCCTTTGCCGGTTCCGACGCCCTTTCGGTCGACGCGCAGCAGGCGCTTGCAAAGGCGCTCGCGGCCAAATATCCGAAAGCGGGCTTCACGGTGGTGGAGTCGAACTCCGTCAATGCGACCATGGGGCATCAGTTTCTGCTGAAATGTATTGTTGCGGTTCTGATTGCGTTCCTGCTTCTGGTCATCTATATTGCCCTTCGTTTCCGCAAAATCGGCGGTACGGCGGCGGGCGTGATGGCGATTATCGCATTGCTGCACGACGTTACGATGGTATACTTTACGTTTGTTATTTTCCAGTTCCCGCTGGACGCCAACTTTATTGCGGTCGTTCTCACCATTCTCGGCTATTCGCTGAACGATACGATTATTATTTATGACCGTATCAGAGAAAACCGCAGGCTTCTGGGACCCAAAACGCCGTATTCCGTTTTGGTCAATACCAGCATCAACCAGACCTTTACCCGTTCGCTTTACACCGCGGGCTGCACGTTTACGGCAATCGCCACGGTTTTCGTGGTCGGCCAGATTTTCGGGCTGACGAGTGTCGTCACTTTTGCCCTTCCCATGATGGTCGGCGTTGTGACGGGCTGCTATTCCTCCGTGTGCATTGCGGGCCCGCTCTATGTCATGTGGGAAAGCCACAAGGCGGCAAAAAGAGCGGCGGCCAACTCAAAAACAAGGTAATCCCTTCCCGATTGGAACACCGGCCCGCCGAGGGCCGGTGTTTTTGCGTGTGCGCATTGATTCCGGCGAAAGGTTCCTGTCGGGCGGTGCGGAGGGGATCGCCAGGCTTTTCATGATTCCCCCTGTGATTTCTAATAAATTTCTTTTCTCCGGGCCATAATTGCGATATAATAAGATGTGTAATC
>JAAYUL010000074.1 GCA_012517675.1 Clostridiales bacterium
CCTGCGGGACCGGACCGCTTCCCGCGCGCAGCGTTTTCACATCCGCCTCCACAATCTCAATCGTACCTGAAAGGCCGTTGCATTCGACGGAGCGGCGCGCCATTGCGCACGCGTCCGGCTGAAGCTCCACGGCGTAAACCTTTCCCGGCGCGGTCCTCCCGCACCAGATAAGCGGAATCACGCCGCAGCCCGTTCCGAATTCGGCGCAGATTTCCCCCGCGCGCGGCGCGGAAAACTCCGCGAGCAGCACCGAATCGGTATTGAACCCGTGCGCGTCCGAAACGATGACGGATCTTGTTTTTGAAAGCGGCTCCAGCCGCTCGCCCTCATGAAGCATAAGCTCCCCCATAGGTGAAAAAATTTGAATCACTTTATTTTACCAAATAACCGTAAAATCCGCTACCTTTCGATAACGGATTTTCTATTTAAAAAACGAGCTGCCATTGATAATCGTCCAGTGAAAAGACGACTTTGTCATAGGGGTTCCGGAAATTCAGGATGCGGTCCGCCAATCCCTTGATTCCTTCTCCCGAAACCGGCTGCGTGCAAAAATCGCGGACGGACGGCGACGATGTCCCTCTGCTTGCCGGATTGTCGGTTTGATCGGAAAAGACCGCGGCGGACGATGCTTTGCCGCCTGCCGGAGCTTCGTTTTGGCCCGACGGTTTCGCGGCTGACGGTGACGGGAGGAAAAGCAGAGCCTGAAGAAGGGGGAGAAAACTGATAAACGGGAGAAGACGACGAAGCGGGGAAAAAATGGAACAGACTGATTACGGACGAAAAGCTAACGGGGAAAACAAGCCGGAGAAACGCGGGGATCCATAAAAGATAAGAAAAATTTTCAGCTTTTTCCAAAATAAAACACGCAGGAACAGGACGCCGAACACAACAAAGCTTCCCGTCAGGCTCATGTTTGACAGTTCCTTAAAAAAGCCGGTCATTTCATCGCTTCCCGAAGGATCGATTCCAATTCGGCTAATTCCCTTTGTGAAAGATTTTTCCGGTTTAAAAACGCCGTCAAAAATTTTGGCAGGGACCCTTCAAAAGTCTTATCGACGACATTCAGGCTTTCCATGGCCCGATATTCGTCTTGCTTGAGAATGGAGGTTACCATGGAATTCTGATTGGCCAATATCTTTCGTTTGCACAATTTTCTCAGCACCGTATAAGTCGTTGACTTTTTCCAGCCAAGCTGATCCAGGCAACGCTTCGCCAGTTCGGTCGAGTTAATCGGTTCATATTGCCATACTAACGAAACAAACCGGTACTCCGCATCAAACAGTTTGATCGGTTCCGCCACGTCAACCACCTCGCCTTTTGGGTTTATTCTGATAAACCTATTTACATATTAGCATAATAAGCACAGCCTGTCAATTCGCTTTCCACATATTTTCAGTATTGTCTCAAACCGGGCGGCTGATCCAAAAAGGCGCAAAAAAAGGCGGGGCGTAAAAACGCTCCGCCTTTTTTCATGTAAAACTTATTCCTGTTTCGGTGCGCCGACCGGGCAGACACTCGCGCAGGAGCCGCACTCCGTGCAGAGCTCGGGATCGATGACGTATTTGCCGTCACCTTCGGAAATTGCGTTAACCGGGCACTCCGCCGCGCATGCGCCGCAGGAAATGCACTCATCACTAATCACATATGCCATGGGAATAACACCTCCATTTATAATTACAACTTCATTTTATCATAAAACAGCAAAATTGCAACTGAATTTCCTAAAAACAGGGACTAATCTTTTTCCAGGTCTTTGAGCTCCTGCATATCCTTTTTGTTGACCTTCGTCTGAGCGCCCTTGAGCAGCTTGACCTGTTTGACCTTAAAGACCTGCGGCGCGGCGTCGGGCGCCGTGGAATCCAGGTGAACGTGCAGCATTCCGGTCAGCATGTTCGACTCCACCACCGTACCCTTGCCGCTCGGGGTCATGACAATGGAGTTGACGCCCGGCGTGGTGCGCAGAAGGTCAAGGTACGCCTCCTGCTCATATTTCAGGCAGCACATCAGCCTGCCGCACGTGCCCGAAATTTTGACCGGGTTCAGGGAAAGGCCCTGTTCCTTGGCCATTTTGATGGAAACAGGCTGAAACCCGCCCAAAAAGGTGGAGCAGCAGAACGGCTTTCCGCAGATGCCCAGCCCGCCGAGCATTTTCGCTTCGTCGCGCACGCCGATCTGGCGCAGCTCGATTCTGGTGCGGAACACCGAGGCCAGGTCCTTGACCAGCTCGCGGAAATCGACGCGGCCGTCCGCGGTAAAATAGAACAGGATCTTTGTATTGTCAAACGTATATTCCACGTCCACCAGCTTCATTTCAAGCTTGTGGGCGGCGATTTTCCTGACACAGATCGCAAAGGCTTTTTTCTCTTTTTCCCGGTTTTCCGCAACCTTGCGAAGGTCCTCCTTCGTCGCGATGCGGATCAGTTTTTTCAGCGGCTGGACGATCTTATCGTCGCCGACCTCGCGGTTTTCCATGGCGACTTCCCCGCATTCCACGCCCCGGGCGGTCTCTACGATCACCTTGTCGCCTTTTTTCAGATCATTGGAGTCGGGATCAAAATAATATACTTTCCCGACATTTTTAAAACGAACGCCTACTACCTCGGCCATGTGATTCCCCCCGTATTTCTGTCGTCAATCGGCTGGTGCGACTGAATGTTGCGTCTGTTTCCCTATCTTCCCGCGGCTTCCCGCAGGGCGGCGCAGAGCGCCGTCGCCAAAAGCGCCGCGTTGGCGTTGTGCTCCAGCGCGCGCCCGGCCTTTTTAATTTCCCCCGGCAATCGCATCAGCCGCTCCCGCGTCAGCGCGGCGGCAAGCGGCTGCGCCGCCTCCCTCTGGCCGGAAAGGCAGGTTGTCCCCCCGCAGCGCAGTACCGCCGCGTCGCGGAAAATCCGTTCCATCTGCGCCAGCACCGCGCGGAATTTTTCCCGGTCGCCAATCAGCTCGCCGGTCAAAAACAGCAGGTCGGCCTCGTTTTTCGCGGTCACAGCGGCCGCAAAACGCGCCGTCAGCCCGGGGTCCGCGTTTTCCGCGGCGCCGGAGCCTTCCAGCGAAACGACCTGCGCGCGCGAACGCACGGTGGGCAAAAGCGACGCCGCGCTGACGGCGGTCAGGATAAACACCACATGCTCCGGCGGCTCCTCCAAAACCTTGAGCAGGGCGTTCTGCGGGGCCTCAGGCATATTATGCGCGCCAAGAAGCACAAAAACACGGCTGGGCGCTTCGTTCGGGCGAATATATGCGTCCGAACGGATTTTACGGACGGCGTCGACCGGAAAGGCGCGCGCGTCGTCGTCGCCGTTCAGCACCGTGATGTCGGGATGCGAGCCGGCCAGCGCCTTCACGCAGCCGGCACAGCGGCCGCAGGGCTTTTCCCCTTCGCTCAGGCAGACCGCCGCGCGGGCAAGCTCCATGGCCAGCCCGGTTTTTCCGCTGTCTGCGGGGCCTTCCAGAATCAGCGCGTGCGGAAGCCGTCCCTCCCGCATCTGACGGGCGAGCGCTTCGCGCGGCCCTGCGGCGGATTCAGGGAAGGCGCTCATACCTTCTCGAAGCGGTCCACATTCATGACAAAGATGGTGGAACCGCCCACGGTGACTTCCACCGGGAAGGAGGAGTACATGCCCACGTCCATGGTGGTGGTGCTGGGGACCAGCTGGGTGCGGCGGCGGCTCTGCTGGGAAATGATTTCGATCACGCGGTCCACTTTTTCGTCTTCCGTTCCGACGATAAAGGTGGTGTTGCCCGCCATCAGGAACCCGCCCGTCGTCGCGAGCTTCGTCACGGAAAATCCGTCTTTGGTCAGCGCGGCGGATACGACTCCGCTGTCCTCGTTGCTTACAATGGCCAGTACAAGTTTCATAATGACCCCTCCGTTATTTCTGATCAAGCGGCGTTCGGCCGCTGTTGTTTCAAAGATACCGATTTTATTTTAGCACTTTCAATGAAAAAAAGCCATACCCGCGCAGAAACTCGGCGGCCTCTTTCGTGATTTCCTCCCCCGGCATGACCACCGGCACGCCCGGCGGGCAGGGGCATTCCGGCCGCGCGGCGACGCGCCCCGCGGCGCGGTCCAGCGCGACGGTCTCCGCCGGGGCGAGCAGCGCGGTCCTCAGGTCCGTCCTGACCGGAGGAAGCGGCGGCAGCGCCGGACCCTGCGCAAGCGGCGCGCGCACCGGCAGCAGGCCCACCGCGTCCGCCAGACGGGTAAAATCGGAATCCCGATTGAACGGCGTCGCAATCAGCACCACCCACGCGCCGTCGGCGTACTCCGGCTCGACGCCGGCGGCGCGGAATCTCCGCGCCGCGTCCGTGCCGCTCATCCCGATCGAGGCCGTGTTGAGCGCGATGCGCGTGGGGTCGGTCCGCCCCCCGGGCAGGGCGATGCCGCGGGAAGCCGCGTAATCGCGGATCTGCGCCGCCTTTTCCTGCAGCGGCGGGTACGCGTCCCGGTGGGTGCGCAGCCATTCGCGCGCGAGGTCGAGCGAAGCCATAACGGGGTAGCTGGGGCTGGTGGAGCCGAACAGCGCCATGGCCGCCTTCGCGTCCCGCGCAAAGCGCCCGTCCGCAATGTTGAGCCACGCCCCGCCGGTCAGCACGTTCAGCGTTTTATGGGCGGAACACGCCGTCATGGCCGCGCCCTGCGCCAGCGGGTGAAGCCGGGGCCGCGTGAACATCAGGTGCGCGCCGTGGGCGTTGTCCACCAGAAGCGGAATCCCCTGTTCGGCGCAGGCCCGCGAAAGGGCGGGAATCTCCAGCAGCTGCCCGTAATAATTGGGGCTGGTCACATAAGCCGCCTTCGCCTCCGGGTGGCTCCGGATGACGGAAACCAGGTCGTCCGGCATGGCCCAGACCGCCTGGATCCCGAGCAGCGCCATGGCGTTGACCGCGCTGCGGTGCACCGTGCGGGAGCAGACGACCGTGCCGCCGAGGGGCGCGGCGAGCCGGAGCATCGCCTGGATGCACAGCGTGCAGCCGCCCGCGGAAAAACAGGTGCGCGCCGCGCCGAACAGCTCCGCGGCAAGCTGTTCGGCCTCCAGAATGGGGCCGTTGGCTTCAAACAGGCTGTCGGTGTCGGGCAGCTCGGTAAAA
This sequence comes from Clostridiales bacterium, assembly GCA_012517675.1. GTDB lineage: Bacteria > Bacillota > Clostridia > Oscillospirales > Acutalibacteraceae > Caproiciproducens. Next base: position 5,086 of record JAAYUL010000074.1, read on the forward strand.
TCGAGCGAGAGCAGGTCGCCCGGCAGCGCGGCGGGGTTGTTTTTATGCCCGGGCGTGTGGAACGACGCGCGCCCCAGGTCCCTGTGGCGGAGCAGCGCGCTGTAAAGAGGGGTCGTCATATCGGTTTCTCCTTGCAAAAAACCGCACGGCAAAAGCTGTGCGGTCGGAACTGCGTTCAAAATTTGATTCGGTGGGGTAGGTGCCGGTCGGAATGTCGTTTTCATAAATAAACTGTGCCAGCGTCTTTTTGCATTTTTCTAGGTCCGGCACCAGCACGTCCGCCTTCTGCCCGGCGAGGATCACGTCCTGCCCGGTGAATTCGCCGTCCGCCGGAATGCGGCACTGGCTGACCGGATAATTGACGTATGTCAGCGAATTCGCCGCCATGGAAAGGATCTCGTCCTTTGTCAGGTTGGTGGTGATCAGCGGCAGCACCTCGTACATGATCTTGTAAATCTTGCTCAGGTTGTTGGCCTGCTGCAGGGAGGAAACAATGCTGGAAATCACCTTGCGCTGGCGCTCGGTGCGCGCGTAATCGTTGCCGATCGCGCGGATGCGGCAGTAATAGTGCGCCTGCTTTCCGCTGAGCAGGAAGGTGCCCGCCGAAAGGTTTTTGCGCGAATCTCCCAACTCCGAATTGATCAGGTCGGCCTCGCCCTGCGTCAGCGTGATCTGCACCCCGCCGAGGTCGTCGATGATCTTGTCGAACGCCGAGTTGTCGATGACCACAAAGCGGTCGATGTCGGTGCCGAAATTGGCCTCTATGGTCGTCGTCAGCAGCTTTGCGCCCGCCGCGCCGCCGTGCTCGATCGAGTAGGCCGAGTTGATGCGGGTGCTGCCGTGCCCCGGAACGGCAACGTACAGGTCGCGCATAAACGAAGTGAGCTTCAGCTTCTGGTGGCGGTTGTCCACCGAAACCACAATGATGCTGTCGGTCCGCCCGATGTCGCCGGAGCGGTAATCGTCCACGCCGAGCAGCATGATATTCGTGATGGCGTCGTCATGGTAAAGCCCGCCCAGAATGCCCGACTTGGCCTGCGTGACCGAGCCGCTGGCGGTGCTTTCCACGGTGGCCAGGATATTCCCCCCCTGCTCCTGCGAGGAGGACGTGTCCCCCACGAAATTGATCCGGTTCAGCATTTGGTCCGCGACCACCATGCCCGCGCCCGAAACAATCAGCGCCAGGCTAACCGCAAGAACCCCGATGTTCCGCGCCAGGCGGAGCCTTCTCAGCTTTGTCTCTTCTTTGATACCGTTCACAACCTCACCCTTGTCGTCGCGGGCTTTCGCCCTTATTTTACAATTTTAAAAAAAATAATAGCTCAGAATATTATACTATTCCCATTTTTCCTTTGATTCTGCGCTGCCATTTACTGTAAACAGTGTATGAATTCAAAAAAAGGGCCCCGTTACTCCTGCTCGTCCAGCGTCAGGCTGTAGGAGGGCAAAAATTCCCGCAGAAAGTAGTCGGCTTCCGGCAGGTGCATCTGTTCCAGCGCGCCGCGAAGCGCGGCCTCCGCACGGGTGAACTCCGTGTTGCCCATGCCCTTTTCCTCCACGCATTTGATCACGGCGGAAATCTTGTCCGCCGCCTTTACCAGCGCGAGCAGCTCCTCGTCGCCCGGGGCCTGCGCGCAAAAAACCGATTCGTATTCCGGCTTGACGTCCGGCGGGAGAAGAGCGAGCAGCCGTTTCCGCGCCGCGGTTTCCACCTCGCGATAGGCGGAGCGCAGCTGCGGGTTGTAATATTTGACCGGCGTGGGCATGTCGCCCGTGATAATTTCGGTCGCGTCATGAAAAAGCGCCAGCAGCGCGGCGCGCTCGGGGTTCACATTGCCCCCGAACCGGGTGTTGCGCAGCACTGCGAGCGCATGGGAGATAACGGCGGTTTCAAAGCTGTGCTCACACAAATTTTCGCTGCGGGTATTCCGCATCAGCCCCCAGCGGGAAATCAGCTTCATACGGGACAAAATTGCGTAAAAATGGTACATGGCCAACCTCCAAAATTCGTGTTTCACTTGTTGTTCATGCAGTTTTCACATGCCCGTGGTTTGATAAAACCCAAGGGTACCCGAAAACAAAAACAGCGTTTATTCCGCGAAAAGACGCCCTTCCCGGCGGAAACGGGCGGGAGGCTCGGCCCGAGGACAAGTCTCCTGTCAAATTCATTATTAATATATACATTTTTGACGGAGAATGCAAGAAGCAACCGGTCAATTTTTATTTTTCCCTTTTTTATGCAAAAGCAGTATGATATAATATTCGGGAAATGGAGGGCGTCGGATTGACAAACATACTGATAAAAAACGGAAAACAAAATTACGCGCTGAAGGCCCTGCTGTTCGGCATGGGGGTTTCGTTCCTTTTTTTTATACCCTTTATTCTGTTTGACAACGGCTATTTCCTGTTTTACGGGGATTTCAACGTGCAGCAGGTGCCTTTCTACCAAATGTGCCACGACGCGATCCGAAGCGGCAACGTGGGCTGGAGCTGGACGACCGACCTGGGCGCCAACTTTATCGGCTCCTACTCGTTTTATCTTCTGGGCAGCCCGTTCTTCTGGCTGACCATCCCGTTCCCGAGCGCCGCGGTACCCTACCTGATGGGCCCGCTGCTGATTCTGAAATTCGGCTGCGCGTCGCTCACGGGCTACATTTACCTGCGCCGCTACATGAAGGACCCGGATTACGCGGTCATCGGCGGCATGCTTTACGCCTTTTCCGGCTTTTCCGTCTATAACATCTTTTTCAACCACTTCCACGAGGCGATCGTGTTTTTCCCGCTCCTTTTGTGGGCGATGGATGAATACATGTACAAGCGCCGCAGGGGCCTGTTCGCGTTCATGGTCTTTGTGTGCTGCTTCGTCAACTACTACTTTTTCACCGGGCAGGTGGTTTTCACCCTGCTGTACGGCTTTACCCGCCTTCTCTGCGGCAACTGGAAAATTTCGCTGCGCGATTTTCTCCTGCTGCTCGCCGAGGCCGTGATCGGCGTGCTGATGGCCTGCGTGCTGCTGATCCCGACCGTGCTGGCGGTGCTCCAGAACCCGAGGGTCAACGACCCGCCGCAGGGCTGGAACGCGCTGCTCTACGACTGGAACCAGCGGTATATCCACATTCTGGAGTGCTTCTTCTTCCCGCCGGACATTCCCGCGCGGCCCAACTTCACGCCGGATTCGGAAGCGAAATGGGCTTCGCTCGGCGCGTGGCTGCCGCTGTTCAGCATGA
>JAAYUL010000075.1 GCA_012517675.1 Clostridiales bacterium
GATACTTGGCTGGAAGCGGCCCGGGACAATAGGAAGGCGCCAACACAAATATTCCTCAATAGCTCAGCCGGTAGAGCATGCGGCTGTTAACCGCAGGGTCGTTGGTTCGAGTCCAACTTGGGGAGCCAACATTGCGTTTGCCGTCGTTATTTTATAGCGGCGGCAAATTCTATATCCGGGCCATTAGCTCAGTTGGTTAGAGCAACCGGCTCATAACCGGTCGGTCCAAGGTTCGAGTCCTTGATGGCCCACCAGACGCAGCAGGCAGATCCTGAACGATCTGTCTGTTTTTTTGGTTGGCCCCATGCGGACGGGGGTTTTAAGCATTATTTTCTGCTGCTTTTGTTAAATCAATTACCAAATAGTCATTTAATTCTAAAAAAATAAAGGGATTCCTTGATTTTTCATTTAAAATAAACTAATATGAATAACAGGAGCTGGTGGCATGAACAATTTATTGGCGGTAAGAATCCAAAACAAGATGTCGGAATTTTCCAAAGGACAAAAATTAATTGCAAAATACATTGAAGAGCATTACGACAAAGTCGCGTTTATGACTGCGTCCAAGCTTGGGGCGACAGTTGGTGTGAGTGAATCCACAGTCGTCCGTTTTGCAACGGAAATCGGTTACACCGGTTATCCGGAGCTTCAGCGCGCCATGCAGGAAATGATCCGGAACAAGCTGACTTCCGTGCAGCGCATGGAGGTTACGGCCAACCGCATCGGAAAGTCCGATATCTTGGATTCGGTTTTTAATCAGGATATTGACATTATCCGCAGGACGATGGAAGAAACCTCGCACGAGGCTTTTTATCGTTCCGTAGATGCCATTATAGCCGCCCGCAAAATTTATATTCTCGGTGCCAGAAGCTCCCTGGCGCTTGCCACCTTCCTGTCCTATTACTTCAATCTGCTGTTTGAAAATGTGCTTTTGGTGCAGTCCACCAGCGAAGGCGAAATTTTTGAGCAGATGATCCGCGTTGACGAGCGGGATGTTGTCATCGGGATCAGTTTTCCGCGTTATTCCAAAAAAGCGGTAAAAGCGATGGATTTTGCACATAAAAGGGGTGCCACCGTGATCGCGATCACCGACACGACGCTGTCACCGTTGGCGAAGCCCGCGGACAATCTGCTGCTTGCCCGCAGCGACATTGCTTCGATTGTGGATTCTCTTGTTGCGCCGCTCAGCCTGATCAATGCGCTGATTGTGACGACCGCGCTTCGCAAATCCAGCGAAGTTACACAGGTGTTTAAGCGCCTGGAAGATATTTGGGATGAATACGGGGTCTATGAAAAAGTAGACGACAATGGTGCGGAACAGGATGATTGATGTTCTGGTTGTCGGGGGAGGAGCCGCCGGAATGATGGCGGCCGGAACAGCCGCCCGAAACGGCTGCCGTGTTTGTCTGGTGGAAAAAAACGACCGGTTGGGCCGCAAAATACGAATCACAGGCAAGGGAAGATGCAATCTGACCAATGACTGCGAGGTACAGACTTTGATTGCTTCCGTTCCGGGGAACGGCCGCTTTTTGTTCAGTGCCGTTACGCAGTTTTCACCCAGAGATACCATGCGCTTTTTTGAAGAGCTGGGCCTTCCGCTCAAGGTGGAACGGGGAAACCGCGTGTTTCCCGCGTCCGATCAGGCACAGGACGTGATTGATGCCCTGTCCGGCTTTTTGCAGTCCGCCGGAGTACAGGTCGTTACCGGCACGGTGAGAGAACTTCTGATTCAGGATGGTTCCGCCTGCGGAGTCATCCTGAGTGACGGCAATGTCCTGAAAGCAAAAAAAATCATTCTCTGCTGCGGCGGCGCTTCTTACCCGGGGACCGGTTCAACCGGCGACGGGTACCTTTTTGCGCGCCGCGCCGGGCATACGGTCATGCCGCTCCGTCCGTCGCTTGTCCCGCTGGAAGCGGAGGGGGACGACTGCAGGCAAATGATGGGACTTTCCCTTAAAAATGTTTCTCTGCGTGTGTTTGACACGGAAAAAAAGAAACAGATTTACGATGATTTTGGGGAAATGCTGTTTACCCATTTCGGGCTTTCCGGTCCGATGGTGTTGAGCGCCAGCGCGCACATGCACGATATGTCGCCGGGAAGATACCGGATTTCGGTCGATTTGAAGCCGGCGCTTACCCCGGAGCAGCTGGACGCCAGGATTCAGCGGGATTTCGAACGGAATCGGAACCGTGATTTTATGAATTCACTGGGCGCGCTGCTGCCGAGAAAGCTGATTCCCGTCGCCGTTCGCCGCTCGGGAATTTCCCCGGAAATGAAGTGCAACCAAATCACGCGCGAAATGCGCAGGAATCTGGCGGAGATGTTAAAAGATTTTACGTTTTCTATCACCGGTTTCCGCCCGATTGCAGAGGCGATTGTGACCTCGGGCGGGGTTAAAGTGAGCGAAATCAACCCCAAGACGATGGAATCCAAGCTGGTGAGCGGACTTTATTTTGCCGGGGAAATCATTGACGTGGATGCGTACACCGGCGGATTCAATCTGCAGATCGCATTTTCCACCGGAAGGCTGGCGGGAAATTCAGCGAGCGAAAAAGCAAAAGAATCATCATAATAATCGGAGAATATGCTATTATTATAAGTAAATGTGCATGAAAGTAAAAATCAGTGGATTGGTGGAGAGTGAGATGACGGCAATCGCGATTGACGGGCCTGCCGGAGCGGGGAAAAGCACCATCGCCCGGTGCGCAGCAAAAGCAATCGGTTTTATTTATGTGGACACCGGCGCATTGTACCGTGCGATTGGTCTTTATATGCTGAACCGGGGGGTTGATCCGGCCAAGGCGGAGGAAGTGCGCCCCCTTCTGCAAGAAGTCCGAATCTCCCTCGCCTTCGAAGACGGGGAACAGCATGTCCTGCTCTGCGGCCGTGACGTATCGCAGGAAATCCGGACGCCGCAGGTGTCCATGGCGGCTTCCGGCGTTTCCGCGATTCCGGAAGTGCGCAGCTTCCTCTTTTCGCTTCAGCAGGATATCGCGAAACGGAATAATGTGGTGATGGACGGACGCGATATCGGCACGGTTGTACTGCCAAACGCACAGCTGAAAATTTTTCTGACCGCTTCGCCGGAGGAACGCGCGAAGCGAAGATACGAGGAAATGCTGGAAAAAGGTCAGAAAGTGGATTATAATAATGTTTTGAGCGACCTCGTCACAAGGGACTACAATGATTCCCACCGTGCCGTCGCTCCGCTGATTCCGGCGGAAAACGCGGTGATTGTGGATACCACCGGAAACACGCTGGAGCAATCTGTTGCACAGTTGATTTCCATTATTCAAAACAGGATCAACATCGATTAACGGTTTGCGCTGGCAAACGATATTTTCTGTTCCTGGTTGTAAAATTACGAAAATTGGTGAGACTATGAAACGAACCTTCCTTTACGCTTTTGGGAAAATTTATGTACAATGGTTTTTAAAGCATATTATTCGCTGTGAGATCAATCAGAGCGACCATATGCCCAAACAGGGGAAGGTGATTGTCTGCTGCAATCACGTGAGCATTTCAGACCCGGTTCGTCTGGCGTTCACGCAGCGGCGGCAGATTTTTTTCATGTCGAAGGCCGAGTTGTTTGACAATAAATTTCTCAATTGTCTTCTTTCTTCTCTGGGCGCTTTTCCGGTCCAAAGGGGAAAGGGTGACAAAGGCGCGCTGAACCGTGCGGGCGAGCTGCTGGATGAAGGAAAGGCAATCGGCCTTTTTATTGAAGGCACGCGTTCCAAAACCGGCCAGCTGCTTCAGCCTAAGGCCGGTGCCGCCATGCTGGCCTATATGCATCACGCCCCGGTTTTGCCCTGCTGTATTACGGCGAAGGGCGGCGGTGTGCCGAAGCTGTTCCATAAATGCAAGGTGTCTTTCGGGCAGGTGATCCCGCCTGAAGAGCTTGGCATCGAGGAGGGAACAGGGGCGGAGTTTCGAAGCGCGTCGCGCAGGATCATGAAGGAAATTGTGCAGCTGCGCGAACGTGACCTGGAAGCTTTTGAGAAAAAGGCTGGATGAAAATGTTTTATTCATTTTGTCTGCATTTGGTCAGGCCGTTTTTGAAACTGCTTTTTCCGTACCGGGCGGCCGGCACGGAAAATATTCCGAGGGGCGGAAAGCTGGTTCTCTGCTCCAATCATTGTTCGGTGATCGATCCGGTTTTTCTTGCCGCGTGTTTTCCCAGACAGATCCGCTATATGGCAAAGTCGGAGCTGTTTACCGACCACGGGCCGCTGGCGCGCTGGCTTTTGAACCGCATGGGCGCTTTTCCGGTCCATCGGGGAAAAGGGGACGCGCAGTCGCTGAAAACCGCGGTCGGTATTTTGGATGCGGAAGGTGTGGTCGGCATTTTTCCGCAGGGGAAATGCGTGTTTGACCATTCCCCGTTTCAGCCCAAAGCGGGCGCGGTTTTGGCGGCGGCCAAAGCAAAGTCTCCCATTCTCCCCGCCGCGATTCGCTGCAGCGGCAGAGTCCGTCCGTTTCGAAAGGTTGTCATCCGGTTCGGCGCGGTCGTTCCCTATGAATCTCTCGGTCTGAAGGATGATTCCGCGGCTTCTGTGAAAAAAGCGGCCGGAATGGTCGCAAGGTCGATAAATCTTTTGC
>JAAYUL010000076.1 GCA_012517675.1 Clostridiales bacterium
AGAGTAATTTTTCCTGAAGGTGCCAAAAAGCACAACATCGTGCGGCTTGATCGACAGCATGAGGGCCCCGCGCCAAATGGCGCGGGGCCCTCATGCTCGTTGCGTATTTTTCCCTATTCCCTGTGGGAGTTTCTGCCCTGCATGGGCGGCACGCGGTCCAGCGCTTTTCGAACCGCGAGAAACAGCGGAATCGCGACAACGTCCGCGATCACGGCGTTCGTCAGGCTGACGCTTCCCTTTGTGATCACAATGGTCTGCACCGCCTGCGCCGCGTTGCCCAGCAGAACGGCTTCAATGTACGATTTGGTAATGTACAGGAAGCTGTAGGCCAGAGAACCGGAAACCGCCGCAGCGATCAGGCGCTTGATGCTTCGCGCGGTTTGATCCCCGCCGTATGCAATGGCGCCGCAGAGAAACGCCATCAGGAATTTAAATACCAGCGTAAACGGGGCGCTGGAAGCCCACCCGCCGATCAAGTCAAAAATAAAGGAACCGATGCCGGCCGCCGCCCCGCCGTACACGGGGCCAAGCATCAGCCCGGAAAGGATGCAGAACACGTTGCCGATCCCGATCATGGTCCGGTCGCCCAGTACGGGAATCGAAATATGCAGGTAGGTCCCGACAAGGACCAGCGCGCCCATCAGCCCGGTGAGAGCGATGTTTACCGTGGTGTCTTTCTGGTTTGTATTGATTTTCATCAGAGCAGCTCCTTTAAAGATCGATTATTTTTTCCCGCCGGACGGCGTAAGGAGGGGCCGGAACCTGTTCTTCAGCCGAATCCCGTCCAGCGCGCCGCCAAGCAGCAGGAAGATTGCCGCGCTTGCACCGGCCTGGACCAGATTCGCCGGAATTTCCACCAGCGGAGACACAAAGCTGTGATAAAAGAACGCTTCCGTCAGATAATAGCCGGAGACACAGATGATTCCGGCAAAAAATGCCGCGGCAATATTGCGCTTTGTAATGATTTTGTCCGCCGCCGCGGAAAAGCAGAGGACCATCGCGGATTTGATGACTAACGTCGGCAGCGCGTAGGCGACGCTGCCGGTCATGGCGTCGGAAAGCGCCTCTCCGATGCCCCCGGCCGCCACCGCGAACGGCGCGGGCAGGATGGCCGCCGCAAGGTACAGGATGGAATCCCCCAAATGAATGTACCCGCCGGTTGCCGGCGTGGGAATATGAAGGACATAGGCCGTAACAACAAAAATCAGAGCGGCAAACATGGCCGCAAGAACGCCGGACGCGGTGCGCCCGTTTCGATTTCCACTCATCTTCTTCCCTCCAGACAATTGATTCGTTTTGGAACCGTGCTATAATAGTAGCGTAAAACTGTTATTGTTGAAATATACAGTTTATAAAAATTTGATCAGTACAGATGAGAAAGGAGGCGGAAGCCCATGGTCTATGATTCCATTCAGCTGGACCCGAAATCGCATGTTCCGCTTTACCAGCAGCTTTATCTTTCCATCAAAAACGCGGTGGAAAACGGCCATCTTCAAAAAGGCGACAAGCTCCCGTCCATCCGAAAATTATCCGCCGACCTGAATCTGAGCTGCACCACGGTGGACGCCGCCTACCAGCAGCTCTGCGTGGAAGGCTACCTGACCGCCCGCCCGAAGCGGGGGTATTTCGTCCTGGCGCGGGTTCACGGGGGAGCAGCGGAAAAAATCCCGGCGCGCCCCGCCGCCGTCATGCCGGACAGCCCGACCATCCGCTACAATTTCGGCAGCGACAGCGTGGACAGCGCCGGCATCGACATAAAAATCTGGCGGCGGCATATCCGCGACGTGCTGAACCGGCAGGAAGTCATCGCCTCCTACGGCGATCCGCAGGGGGAACCGGAGCTGCGGGAAGCGCTTTCCGCGTACACCTACGGCGCGCGCGGCGTCATCGCGCCGCCGGAGCGGATCGTGATCGGCGCGGGCACGCAGCCGCTTCTTTCCGCGCTCTGCGGCCTGATCCGGCCGGAATGCGGCCTAGCCGCCTTCGCGGAACCCGGTTTTCCGCAGGCCGAGCAGGTTTTTTCCGACTGCGGCATTCCGGTTTCGCATCTTCCGGCCGATGAAAGCGGCGTCCGGATGGAAGCGCTGTACGCGAGCGGAGCGCACGCGTTCTTTGTAAGCCCGGCCGGTCAGACGCCCACCGGGTCCGGCACCCCGATGACCCGGCGCGTGGAGCTTTTGGACTGGGCCGGGGAAACCGGCGGGATTCTGATCGAAGACGACTACAACGGGGAGCTGCGCTACACGGCGCGCCCGATTCCCGCCATTCAGGGAATGGACGGCGGCGGGAACGTGGTGTATTTGGGTTCGTTTTCCAAGCTGCTCCTCCCCTCGGTGCGAATCGGCTATATGGTGCTGCCGGCCCGTCTGCTGGAGCAATACCGTTCCCGCATGAGCCGCTACAACCAGACCGCCTCCAAAATTGAACAGCTTGCGCTGAGCCGGTACATCCGCGAAGGGCAGCTGGAACGGCAGCTTCGCCGCCTGCGCAAGCTGTACGCCCAGAAAAGCGGCCTGCTGCTCCGGGCGCTGAAACGGGCCTTCGGCGGCGCGGCAAAAGCGGCCCTGCAGGAAACCATGCTGACCGTCACCCTGTCGCTTCGCACCGGCGAAACGGCCGAATCGCTCTGCCGCCTGGCGGCGGAAAACGGGGTGCGCGTTCAGCCCGCCAAGAACGGAAGCGGCAGTATTCTGCTGGGTTTTGCCGGGATTCCGGTTCAGGAAATCGAGCCCGCGGTACAGTGCCTGAAAGCCGCTTGGCAGGGGAATTTTTAAAGCGCGGCGGCAAAGCTCCCAAAGCGGCGGAAAATCCGGGCAAATCGCCGTGCAAACGGGCGCGAAACCTTGTTATTTCCGCCTTGAAGTAGTAAAATGAAGGATATGGCTGAATGAAAGAAATAAGGAGCAGGATCAATGAACGCACAGGAACGGTTATTTCAATATATTGCCTTCGACACCACGTCGGATGAAAACGCGGAGGAGTCCGTCTGCCCCAGCACGGAAAACCAAAAAAATCTGGCGCGTGCTCTGGTGGAGGAAATGAAGCGGCTCGGTATGGACGACGCCCGCATGGACGGCTTCGGCTACGTTTACGGCTCCCTGCCGGAAAACTGCAGCTGCGGGGAACCGTGCATCGGCCTGATCGCCCACATGGACACCAGCTCTTCCGCGCGCGGCGCGGACATCAAGGCGCGCGTCGTAAAAAATTACGACGGCGGGGACATCCTGCTGAACGCGGAAAAAAAGATCGTCATGAGCCCCGGGCAGTTTGAAAGCCTGCTCGACTACAAGGGAAAAGACCTGATCGTCACCGACGGAACCACTCTTCTGGGCGCGGACGACAAATCCGGGATCGCCGAAATTCTGACGGCTGTGGAAAAGCTGAGGGACAGCGGGCGCAGCCACGGAAAAATTGCGGTCGCGTTTACGCCGGATGAGGAAATCGGGCGCGGCGCGAATCATTTCGACGTGGAACGCTTCGGCGCGCAATTCGCCTACACGGTGGACGGCGGCAAGCTGGGCGAGCTGGAATACGAAAACTTTAACGCCGCCGCGGCTGCGGTGACTGTGAACGGGGTGAATATCCACCCCGGCGACGCGAAAAACCGCATGAAAAACGCCGTGCTGATCGCAATCGAATTCAATTCCATGCTGCCGCCCCACGAAATTCCGGCCTGCACGGAGGGGTACGAGGGATTCCACCATCTGAGCCATATGACCGGCGACGAAGAAAAATGCGAGCTGCGCTATATCATCCGCGACCATGACCGCACCCTGTTTGAAGCCAAGAAGGCGGATTTTGAAAAAATCGCCGCGTTTCTGAACGGCCGGTACGGTGAAAACACGGTTGAGCTGAAGCTCCGCGATTCTTACTATAATATGAAAGAAAAGATCGAGCCCCACCTCTTCCTGATCGACCGCGCAAAAAAAGCGATGCGCGAAGCGGGAGTGGAGCCGAAAACCGTTCCGATCCGCGGCGGCACGGACGGCGCGCGCCTTTCCTTTATGGGACTCCTCTGCCCCAACCTTTCCACGGGCGGGCACAATTTTCACGGCAGGTTTGAATATATCCCGGTCCAGTCCATGGACAGCATGGTGGACGTGCTTGTGAATCTGGTGTCGTCGGATCGAGCCTGCTGCGAAACGGAATAACCGGCATTTCCGCCCAAACCGAATCCATTTGATATTCCGGTCGCATAGGCCGCCGGTTTGTGGTATAGTAAAGTGATGAAGCAACAAAGCCGTTTCCTGTTGAATCATCCCGCGGTTTATGGTACAATAATCGCAAAATGCACGATGAGACAGGCCTTTTTGTGCTGCGCGGCTGCGCGCCGGAAGAAAAACGATCCATCCTGTTTGGTGTGTTTCGATCAATTTAAAATAACAAAGCAATTAAAGGGGATTAACGGAAAATGAGAAGTGCCAACGAATATCGCACCCGCCTGTGCGGCGAAGTGAGTGAGAACGACATTGGAAAAACAGTGCGTGTGGCGGGCTGGGTGGAAAATATCCGTGACCACGGCGGCGTACAGTTTATTGACCTGCGCGACCACTACGGCGTGGTGCAGATCGTGGTTTACGACGACGCCCTGATGAACCATGTGACGCGGGAATGCACCGTGACCGCCTGCGGAACCGTCGTAATGCGCGACGCCGAAACCGTTAATCCCAAAATCAATACCGGCACGGTGGAAGTCAAGGTCGCTTCGATGAAGGTGCTCGGCAAAACGCTTGCCGGCCTTCCGTTTGAAGTAACCTCCTCCAAGGAAACCAAGGAGGACGTACGCCTGAAATACCGCTATCTGGACTTGCGCAACCCAAAGGTCCACAATAATATTGTACTGCGCTCGCAGGTGATTTCATTTCTGCGCCAAAAAATGACCGAACTCGGTTTTCTGGAAATCCAGACGCCGATCCTTTCCGCTTCCTCGCCGGAGGGCGCGCGCGACTACCTGATTCCAAGCCGCAAACACCCCGGCAAGTTTTACGCGCTGCCGCAGGCGCCCCAGATTTTCAAACAGCTGCTCATGGTTTCGGGCTTTGACCGCTATTTTCAGGTCGCGCCCTGCTTCCGCGACGAGGACGCGCGCGCGGACCGTTCGCCGGGCGAATTTTATCAGCTCGACTTTGAAATGGCCTTTGCCACGCAGGAGGACGTTTTTTCCGTTGCGGAGGAAGTGCTGAGCGAAGTATTTTCCAGATTTTCGGACAAAGAGGTTTCCAAAGCGCCGTTTGTGCGCATCCCCTTCGCGGAAGCCATGCTGAAATACGGCACGGACAAACCGGACCTGCGCAATCCGCTGGAAATCATCGACATCACCGATATTTTTGAAAACACGACCTTCGCCCCGTTCCGCAATAAGACGATTCGGGCCGTCAGCGTGCCCGACTGCGTCGGGCAGCCGAAAAGTTTCTTTGAAAACATGCTGAAATTTGCCGAAAGCATCGGCATGAAGGGCCTCGGCTACATCAGCGTAACGCAGGAAAACGAATACAAAGGTCCCATCAACAAGTACCTGCCGGACGATAAACGCGAGGAGCTGGCGCGCCGCGCCGGCCTGAAACCCGGCTGCGTCGTCTTCTTTATTGCGGACGACAGGGAAAACGCGCCGAAGCTGGCGGGCCAAATCCGCGCCGAGCTCGGCCGGCGCCTGAACCTGATCGACGAAAACGCTTTCCGGCTCTGCTTTATCACCGATTTCCCGATGTTTGAAATCGACGAGGATACGGGCTGCTATGTGTTCACCCACAACCCGTTCTCCATGCCGCAGGGCGGCATGGACGCGCTGCTGAACAAAAAACCGGAGGATATTCTGGCTTACCAGTACGACATTGTGTGCAACGGCGTGGAGCTTTCCTCCGGCGCGGTGCGCAACCACGACATTGAAATCATGGTGAAGGCGTTTGAAATCGCCGGTTACACGGAAGAGGACATCCGCACCAAATTCACCTCGCTTTACCATGCGTTTAAATTCGGCGCGCCGCCGCACGCCGGCATGGCGCCCGGGGTTGACCGCATGCTGATGCTGCTGACCGGCGAGGATAACATCCGCGAGGTCATCGCGTTCCCCATGAATTCCAACGCACAGGACCTGCTGATGGGCGCGCCGAACGAGGTCACCGAGCAGCAGCTCCGCGAGGTTCATATCAAACTGAGAAAATAACACACAGCAAGGAGGGCGTTCCATGGTCACCCATGAAGAAATTCTGAAAATAGCCAAACTGGCAAAGCTCTCTGTCAGCGCGGACGAACTGGTTCAGCTGACAAAGGACATGAGCGAAATCATCGGTTTCGCGGACACGATCAATGCCGTCAGCCCGGAAAATTCGGATTTTGACAATATTAATCATCTTTCCAACGTATTCCGTGACGACGTTGTGGCGCCTTCCTTCGACAGCGGGGAAATCCTAAAAAACGCGCCGGAACAGGAAGACGGATATTTCCTTGTCAAAAAACGCGCATAGGAGGCCGCAATGAAAGAATACGGTAAAATCAAAAAGCTGAGCGGCCTGCTGTCTTCCCGGCAGATGAGCTGTGAAGAGCTCACCCGAATGTACCTGGACGCGATGGAAAGCGAAAACGAAACGCTGAACGCTTATGTCAGCTATACCGCGGACCTCGCGCTGGAAACAGCGCGGCGCGTGGACGCGAAAGCCGCAAAGGGCGAAGCGCTGCTCCCGCTTGAGGGAATCCCCATGACCTTAAAGGACAACATTTCGACCAAAGGGATGGAAACCACCTGCTGTTCCAAAATACTAAAAGGCTATGTGCCGATTTACGACGCGACCGTGTGGCAAATTTTGCAAAAGCAGAACGCTGTTCTGCTCGGCAAAACGAACATGGACGAATTCGCCATGGGGTCCTCCTCCGAAACCTCCTGCTTCGGCGGCGCGCTCAACCCGCACGACATTTCCCGCGTGGCGGGCGGCAGCTCCGGCGGCGTTGCTTCCGCCGTGGGCGGCAATCTGGCCGTTTACGGCCTTGGCTCCGACACGGGCGGCTCCATCCGCCAGCCGGCGAGCTTCTGCGGCCTTGTCGGGCTCAAGCCCACCTACGGGGCGGTTTCGCGCTACGGGCTGATCGCCTACGCTTCCAGCTTTGACCAGATCGGGCCAATCGCCTCCTCCGTGGAGGACGCGGCTCTTGTTTACGACGCGATTTCCGTTTACGACGAAAAGGACTCCACCTCGCGCGGCAAAACGGAACCGGCGAGCGCCGCGCTGCAAAACGACATCCGCGGAATGAAAATCGGGGTGGCAAAGGAGTATTTCGAGGGAATCCGCGGCGATGTAAACGACGCTTTGCAGCAGGTAATCAGGGTCTATGAATCCCTCGGCGCCGAAATCGTCCGGTTCGGCATGCCGTCTCTGAAATACAGCCTGCCGGTCTATTATATTCTCGCCTGCGCGGAAGCCTCTTCCAACCTCGGCCGTTACGACGGCATCCGCTACGGCTTTCAGGCCGAGCACTACAGCGACCCGAACGACATGGTGTGCAGAACGCGCAGCGAAGGCTTCGGCGACGAGGTGAAACGCAGAATTCTGCTGGGCACCTACGTTCTGAGCGCGGGCTATTACGACGCCTACTATAAAAAGGCGCAGAACCTGCGCGGTGAAATCGTAAACGCGTTTCAGGGCGCGTTTGAGCAGTGCGACGTCATGCTTGCGCCCACGGTGCCGATGACGGCGTTCCCGCGCAATTTTACCGCGAAGGACCCCGTCGAAACCTACCAGACGGACATTTGCACCGTGCCGGTCAACATTGCGGGCCTGCCGGCTGTTTCAGTCCCCTGCGGGTTCGATGAAGCCGGGCTCCCGATCGGCATGCAATTGATCGGCGCGCGTTTCTGCGAAGCGAAAATCTTGAACGCGGCTTACCAATACGAAGCGGCGACCCGTGAAACAACGTTCCGCGCCGCCGAAACGGGGGTGCGGTTATGACAAATTACGAACTGGTGTCCGGACTGGAAACCCACATTGAACTGGCGACAAAGACAAAAATTTTCTGCTCCTGCTCCACCGAATTCGGCGGCGAGCCCAACACGCACTGTTGCCCCGTTTGCATCGGGCTGCCGGGCACGCTGCCCAAGCTGAACCGCAGGGTCGTGGAGTATGCGATTCTTGCCGGGCTTGCAACCAACTGTGAAATCAGCCCCGTTTCCAAAATGGACCGCAAAAATTACGTGTATCCCGACCTTCCCAAGGCGTACCAGATTTCACAGTACGACATGCCGCTGTGCAAAAACGGTTGGATCGAGCTTTCCAACGGGCGCAAAATCCGCATTACCCGGATCCATATTGAGGAAGACGCCGGAAAGCTGGTGCATCAGCGCGGCAACACCTTTGTGGATTACAACCGAGGCGGCGTTCCGCTGATCGAAATTGTTTCGGAGCCGGACATCCGCAGCATTGACGAGGCCAGGGAATACCTGGAAAAGCTTCAGACGATCATGCGCTTTATCGGGATTTCCGACTGCAGAATGCAGGAGGGCTCCATGCGCTGCGACGTGAATATTTCCGTTCGCCCCGCAGGCAGCGAAGCGCTCGGCACGCGCACCGAGATCAAAAACATGAATTCTTTCGCGCACATGACGAAAGCCATGGATTATGAACTGAACCGGCAGATCGACCTGCTGGAAAGCGGCGAGAAGATCGTTCAGGAAACCCGCCGCTATAACGAGGAGACCGAATGCACCGAAGGCATGCGCGGCAAGGAAGACGCCAACGATTACCGCTACTTCCGCGAGCCGGATCTTGTGACCATCCGCGTTTCCGCAGAAGAAGTCGCGGCGCTGAAAGCAGAACTGCCGGAATTGCCCGGCGCGCGGATGAAACGCTACACCGGGGAGCTCGGCCTGCCGGAGGCGGACGCGCAGCAGCTTGCGCGGTCGCGCCGGATTGCGGAGTTTTTTGAAGCCGCGGCGGACGGGGTGAAAAATCCAAAAGCGGCGGCAAACTGCATTATCGGCCAGATGTTCAGCCGTTTGTCGACGGAAGCCGAAAAGGAAGCGTTCGATGTCGCCATCACGCCCGAACAGCTCAGGGAGCTGGTGATGCTGCTGGACGCCGGAAAAATCCGGATGAATCTGGTGAAATCCACACTGGAAAAGATGCTGGACACCGGAAAGTCCGCAAAAGAATTCATCAGCGAAAGCGATATGGCTGGGCTGGATGAAGACGCGCTGAAGGCGGCCTGCGAGCAGGCGATCGCGGCCAACCCGAACGCGGCAGCGGATTACCTTGGCGGCAAGGAAAAGGCGCTCAAGGCGATTCTGGGCGGCGTTATGAAGGCGACGCGGGGACGCGCGGACGCGGTGAAGGCGGAACAGCTTTTAATCCAACTGATAAAAAAATAATCCGATGATGCGGCGCGGTTTTGCGACTGCGCGGCGGTATCGGCGTCAAAAGGGACCGGCAGAAAAATCTGCCGGTCCCTTTCCGCATATGGTGCGGCTTCCACACAAAGCACGCGGAAGGCAGCCCTCATTCCCGGCTGAAAGCCTGGAATACAGACGACACCGTCCCGCAGCAGAATAGGCAAGCTCAGTTTCCCCTCAATTTTCCAGCAGCTTTCCGGAAAAGGCCCTGCACGGTGAACACCTTGCCCCTGACCTGATTGGAGACGGTGTTCACCAAATGGGGAATCCGGCTGAACTGCGTATTGCTGTCGTCGATCAGATAGGTCCACGTGGCGGTGGCGCCCTTCAACCCACCGGACTCCATATCGATTCCGGAGGAGGTAATGCGGAACCGCCTCATTCCCGCGGCAACGTCATCGACAATATCACGCATCATTTCATCAAACGCCGCGATGGCGGTGCGGTGGTATTCGTTGACCGGGCTTTTCCCGCCGATTACCACAAGATGAATGCCGTCGCGCACATATTCCATGGATTCCAGATACTGCGCCCAGTGAAGATTGATATAGTAGAGGGCCAACTGCTTTTCCGCCTTGGCCACCCCCTGTTCGCCGGCTTGCGCGGTCAAACGGCCGTAATATTCCGGATCGCTGCCGGAAATACCGGAAAGCCTTTTCTCTCCGTTCATCACGGCATCGCGCAGCTCCGTGATCACTCTCCGCTGCTCCTCCTGAAGGTACGAATACCGGCTGAGCATATACCGGGCTTCCGCATCTTCTCCCTCTGCATATTTCTGCACCCTCCGGACCGCTCTGCGCATTCGCCTGTCGGTCACCAGACCATCCGCAGCTTTTTTATGCTCCCGCTCCAGCCCGTACTGCACCATGAGCGGGTCCTCCAGGCTGATAAAAAATCGGCTTTCCCCCACGTCACCCTGTCTGCCCGCCCGCCCGCGGAGCTGGTTGTCAATCCGGATGCTCCGGTTCATGCCGGTGCCGATCACATACAGCCCGCCGGCCGCAAGCACCGTTTCCTTTTGCTGTTCCCTTTCGCCCCCCAGCCGGATGTCCACACCGCGGCCCGCCATATTGGTGGAAATCGTCACGCGGCCGGGCTCTCCGGCCCTTGCGATCAGCCCGGCCTCCGCCTCGTCGTTTCTGGCATTCAGCACCCGGTGCGGGATTTCCGCTTTCCGCAGCAAACCGGATACCAGCTCGGACTCCCGCACGCTCTGTGTCCCCACCAGCACCGGCTGCCCTTTTCCGTGGGCGCGCCTGATTTCCTCCACAACCAGATTCAGTTTGGCCGCATTCGTTTCCAGCAGAACATCCTCATGATCCACACGGCGGCAGGGCTGGTGCGGCGGAATCACATCCACCGGAAGGCCATACACCAGGCCGATTTCCTCCGCAGAGGTCTTCGCGGTTCCCGTCATGCCGCACAGCGTTTGATACCGGAGTAAAAAATCCTGCATCGCAATGGTGTTGTAAATCATGGAAGCAGTGCCGGTATTCAGCGTTTCCCTGGCCTCCACCGCAGCGTGCAGAATGTCGGGATACCTTCGGTTTTCAGAAATTCTTCCGGTGAACTCATCGATAATTTTGACCGAATGTTCCCTGACCAGATAATCCTTGTCCCGCGCAAGCAGATAACACGCCTGCAGCGCGGCGTTTACCATGGACAGAAGATTGATATTTTCCGGTGCGTACAAATTCTGAAGACGCAGTTCGGTTTCCATCCATTGGATTCCGTCGTCGTTCAAATACACCTGATTCGCGGGGCGGTTGACCACGACATCGGCCGCGGGCAACCGGTCTACCGTGCGCGCGATAAAGGACGCGGAAAGCATTTCTTCCGGTGAATCCCCGGCAAGCACAAGCGGAATTCGGGCTTCATCAATCATAATGGAATCCGCTTCGTCCACAATGGCACAGTCCTGCCGGATGGGCAGCCGCTCACCTTGTTCGGTACTCAGAAAGTCGCGGAGAAAATCAAATCCGACTTCCTTGGCCGAGGCATAGACAATATTTCCGGCATAAACCGCACGGCGCTCTGCCGGCAACATGGTCTGCCGGATACAGCCCGAACGCAGCCCGAGAAACGTAAAAACGGGTTCGGCAAAAAGGCTGTCCCGCTTCGCCAGATAATCGTTAAAAACCAGCACATGCACATTCCTGCCGCTCAGCGCCCAAACCGCGGCTAAAAGCACCGCAGAAAGGGTTTTCCCCTCCCCGGTCGGCAATTCGGCCACACGGCCGTTTCTCATGGAAACGGCGGCGGCAAGCTGTGTGTCGAACAGGCGCAGGCCGATAAGCCGGAAGATCACTTCTTTCACGAGGGCAAACGCGGCAATCCATTCCTCTTCTCCCTCTGTTTTCCGGCCACGAATCCGTTCGGCCTCATGTTTCAGCTCATCGTCATTTAAATTGCAAAAGGAAATACGGTTGATTTTTGCAATGCTTTCCGCATACGGAAAAGAGGGCTGTCCAAAAGCAGGCAGCCTGATTCCGGATTTTTTCATTGTTTTCACTCCTGTATTTTTTTTGAAAAACGCAGGAGTCTTTATTCCCTCTTTTGGATAAAGAGAAGAATTTCAGGAAAAGAACCCGCTGCAGAAAACGCAGCGAAAAGGATCACCGACAGCAGCAAAAAAACGGCCGGCATGAAACAGCGAACCGCATATTGCAGAAATACGGCAACCACCACAGGGCAAACTACAAGCCACAGGATCTGAAGCAGTTTCATCCGCCGACCGTCTCCTTTCCATGATTTTGCAAGGCGGCTGTTTTACCGGATGTAATTCACGTCGTCGGTGCGGCGTTCTTTCGGCTGGGGAGCCGGTCCGTCCGGGTAGCCGACGGCGACACAGCCGCACGGAACATAGCCGTCCGGCAGATTCATGCGTTTCATGATTGTTTCGTCGCGCAGGCCGGGCAGCGCGCAACAGATGTAGCAGCTGCCAAGGCCGTAAGCGTGCGCGGCAAGCATCAGATTCATAATGGCGCACGCGGCGTCTTCCCTGCCGTATTTGGCGCTTTCCGGTACGGAAAGCACAATTACCGCAGGCGCCTGATAAAACGGCGAATGGCCCGGCAGGAAGCTTGCCCCGTTTTTTACCGCGGCATCAACAATATCCGCAAGCAGCTGCTGATCCTGAATCACCGTAAAATGCCTTCCCTGCAATCCCATTGCGGAAGGGGCAAACTTCGCCGCCTGAAGAATATCCGTAAGCTCTTCTTCGGCAATCTGGTCCGGGCGATAAGCGCGGACGGATCTTCTGCTCAAAATCGATTCTATCGCGTGGTTTAAAATCATTTCCGAATCCTCCTGTTTCACACATAACCACTGAAATTAAGTCTATTATATTCCGATTGATTTCCGGAATCAACAAAGGTTTTGTAACAATAAAGTAAAAATCAAATTAATTTCATTTTAATTGGAAAAAGGGATTGACAAATTTCTGGTTTTTGTTATAATAAATAACGCTGTTGTAAATCAAATCAATATTGCGGAATTGTGTAAAGGTAGCACGACAGACTCTGACTCTGTTTGTGAGGGTTCGAATCCTTCTTCCGCAGCCATGGCCCCGACAGCGGGGCCCGATTTTTCGAGGTGTGGCTCAGCTTGGTAGAGCGCTACGTTCGGGACGTAGAGGCCGCTGGTTCGAATCCAGTCACCTCGACCAAATCAAACAATCGTTCTTGATACAATAAAGGCTGACCATCACGGTCAGCCTTTATTGTTGTTATGAGCTGAAAAGTGCCTTCTTTCAAGGGCTTTTGCGTAGGAGCTACGATCAAATGTTCAAATCATGCTCTTAAACACAGCCATAATGGCGGCGGCGTCTTGTGAACGTGCACCCCTTTCGTGCAATTACACACCCCTCTGGTAGGCTCATTTCGGGTATCGTTAAAAAGCATCGTAGAGGGGTGCAGGGCGTCAATCAAAACATTCTCGATATAACTTGGGGTATCGTGTCACTCGGTACATCCGCTCTTGCAAAAAAGCAGGAATAGACCAAAGCAAATAGAGCCGTATATAGGTTTGCGCTCATACTCCAAGCAATTTTTCCAGTATGGACTTTTGTATTTCTTAGATTTACAAATTCTCCAATACTCTCGATAGTTATGTCTGGCAAACTATATTTTTGCCGTATACCATCCACTGCAGTTTTGTGTTGCTCATAAAGAGCGAATATCTTGTTTTTTAGGTTTAGGTCGAGGTATTGGAAACAACTGCTGATGGTTGTTTCCTTGTCAGGGTCAATGTTTGAGTTCTCTGCAGTGAAAGCCTTTATAGTAGACTTAATTTTCTTTTTGAGCTGCTGAACTGCCGCATCCTTTGTGGTCAGAGTATTTGAGGAATATAGTTTATACTCCGTCTCGAGTGCAGTACATAGATCTTGGACATTTGAAATAGTGACTCTCTTACGGTCTTTGTTACGTTCCGGCAATAATGCTAAAACGGTATCCGCTTCACCGCTCGCCACAATTCTGATTATTTGCGGGATATGATCAAAGAGGCTTTGAATCGGGACAACTTGATGGTTTTGCGGGTTGTAGAAATTTTCGCTGTCCATAAAAACCTTACAGATCCCCGTAGACATGAACTTGCCATCTTCTGTTCTTTGTTTAATGCTCACATCAAAGTCGATATTATTTTGCTGAGCTAACACAGCAAGCGTAGCTTTTATTACTTGGATGTATCTGTGAAGGGTTATGAACTCTTGTGGATTGTCAAACTGTAGCTGTATGAATGATTTTAGTGAACCTAAATCAGTAGTGTTAACATTGCCTTCGCCACCGGATTGCGAAACAGAAAGCACCAGCTTTGCCTTCTGCCCAGCAATCTCAATGCTTGTGTCAAGCGTATAATCACTAAATGGTTTGATCTCAATCGAATGAGCACCGTCATAATTAGAAAAGGCGGCTTTTTGCTCTTCAAGTGTAGGTCTTTTGAGCGCAGCGATTTTGGGATTATATAGGGAATCGATTATCCCACCTGAAAACACAATAGCGTCGTATTGTTTCCAGTCCTTCGTCAGCATGCGATAAAAACCATCTGCGTTTCCATTACTCTTTATGATGATGGGAGCGAAGAACGAGGTGCCTATAAAAAAGTCCGACAGACTACCCGGTTGAAGTAAGGCAATCTGATTTTGAGATTCATCGTAACCGTAAATGTATTTGCAATCATTTCGATTATTTTCTTCTTGCGGTATTAGTCCTATAATCGCTGGCCGTTGGTCTTGCCCTTCTTTTCCCGCAGGCAAAAGCTTGACGACGTGTCCGTTTACAAAAAAAGCATACCGACTGTCTTCAATTGTCACATAACCGCAAAAGCTATCAGGTATTGTAACTGCCATCCACTCATCTCCAATCTTGAAATCGTGTATCTATTTCTGCTTCAGTATAACACACTTACTGACCTTTGTTATCCTCAACTTTTATGCGTAGTTTTCGCTGCTTTGCCTTTGCACTGTATAAAAGGCAAGTGGTACACCACAAGCAGGAACGTGAATAACTACCACTTCACTGTATGTTGGGTAGATAACCTCGATAAGCGCGGCAATACCTCAAACGGATTATGTTTTTGTGTGCTACATGATAAAGCATTTGAAAATGGATAGTTCTCTTTAGATGACGAGTTCCATGTAGTGCTTAGTCATAAGCCCGAGATACAAATTAGCGAAATCTTTCTTGAACATATTAAGCCATTTGAACACAAGGAAATTGATTGTGCTCAAATTCGTCCCGATAAGGACTCATTAAAGGAGCATCGATTTGGATGCAAAATTTCTGATTGATTTAAAATGTATTGTAACTACTGCTCGCTGATTGCCCTCAAACCACTGATATTACTGGATTTCTCCAAGCCCAATAATTTCACCTCGGCCCAGGAAATATAACCAAAAGGGACCTGAACTTTTGTGGTTTATGTCCCTTTTACTTTTGCATGGCCTATGCTATATTGAATTCACATCTCTTCAGACAGGACTGAGAAAAGAGGAAGTTCCACCAATGAATCATATGTGCAAATGCGCAGAACTGCTGACCGAAAAATATTTTAACCAAAAGCCTGTTTCATGCGTGTCTTTAGGCGGCGGCTTTTACGGCAGGGTGTTTTTAGCCGAACTCAATCAGCCGCCATATAAAATTGCGATAAAAACCTACTTCTTCAACGATTTAAACAACAAAGAAGCGGAGCAAATAAAAATCCTTTCCAAGCACTCTTTGATCAAAATGCCGCAAATCTATTTTGTGCATCATTCGGATGATAAAATACCCGTTGATGCTTTGATGATGGAATATATCGACGGCATCAACGCCGGTAATGTGACCCACATTTCACCAACGGGCAGGGAAAAGATTGCGAATCAGATCATAGACAATTTGATTGGTTATCACAAGGTAACGCATCCCGACGGGTTCGGTGAAATCAACGGCACCGAATACGAGAAAGACTGGAGGATTTATTATAGAAAAAAAGCATTGCTTACTTATCAAAAAGCCATGGAGCTGCACGAAAAAGAAGAAATGAATGACTCCATATTTAACATTGTCCGAAAGGCATGCATGAATTATGAGAAAATATTCAGCCAGCCGATTGAAACCGCTCACCTCATACATGGCGACTACAACACATGGAATGTCCTGATCAATCGGGAAGCAACCGAAACCGTCGCAGTAATCGATCCATTTAATTGTTGCTGGGCGGATCCGGAATTGGATCTATATCAGCTGAACAATGCAAACGGCAAAGATTTTAATCTTTTAGCAAAATACAAAGAGAAGGTAACGGTAAGCGGCAATTTTGAAATTAAGATGTGTTTTTATGAGCTGTTTACCGAAATCATGCATTTTTATGATGCTCATGTCGACATGTCGAATTCAAACATTCCCGATCAAGCAAAAAAATTAGAAATGCAGATGCAACTATTCGGATTTTAATTGTGAATCCGGTCATGCCTGACGGATGAAACGCACGAATTTTATGAGAGATCCGACAGGTTCAAAAGCTGAGCCGCGTTTTTCCAATAGATGCTTTCCTTCTCCGCGGAAGACAGCGAAGACCGCTCCACATAGGCAAATTCATCCGAAGGACGGCTCCACGGGCAGTCGCTTGCAAAAAGAATCCGCTGTGCGCCGTGTTTGCGCACCGTGCGCTCAAATTGCTCCAGAGAACAAAAGCTGACGCACATGGAAAGGTCCATATAAAGATTTTTGCCCGCCAAAAATTCCTCGGCCTCCCGGTACATGACCATTCCGCCCAAATGTGCGGCAATGACTTTCATTCTGGGAAATTTCCGAAGGACGGACGCAAGCGCCGCCGGCGGACAGTGTGCCCGATGAGGAGAGATCGGGTCCAGCCCCGCGTGGAACACCACGGGCAGCCCCAGTTCGGAAAGCGCGTCGTAAATCGGGAACAGCTTCGGGTCGTCCACAAAAAAATTCTGATAATCCGGGTGCAGCTTAACGCCGGAAAGGCCCAGCTTTTGAATGCGGAACAGCTCCTCCACCGCGTCGGCGGCATCGGGATGAACCGAACCGAAACCGATATGCCCGCTTTTCTGCACGGCGGCGGCCCAGTTATTAACGTCTGTCTGCTGCGTCGGCTTCGTCGCGATATTCAGCGAAACGAACTGGTCGACCCCCCATTCCTTCATCTTTGCTTCGGTGTCGGCCAAAGTGCCGTTTGAATAGCAGGGGACCCGATTGACCTGTAACAGCCTGTTCAGGGCTCTTGGGGCAAGCTGGTCCGGAAAAACATGAACGTGAAAATCAATAAGCATAAAATCCTCCGTAAATGGAATGGCGGTATGAAAAAAGAACGGATGCGCTTTGCACCCGTTCTCGGTTACGTTGCTGAAATCAAAAATCAATCAGGCGCTGCTGAAGGGAAGAAGTGCAAGGTGACGAGCGCGTTTGATCGCGACAGTCAGCTCGCGCTGGTGATGCGCGCAGGTTCCGGTTACTCTGCGGGGCAGAATCTTTGCCCTTTCGGAAATAAAACGGCGGAGCTTCGCAACATCCTTGTAATCGATCGTCTCGACCTTGTCCACGCAGAAGCTGCAAACTTTTCTGCGGGATTTCCGCCCGCCGGGGCGGCGTTCTCTATCCTGTCTTTCAGGTCTGTCGGCCATGGAAAAAGCCT
>JAAYUL010000077.1 GCA_012517675.1 Clostridiales bacterium
CGCCGTCGCGGATTATTACCGCAGACAGGGCATCGACCCCACCCCGATTGTGGGCGAACTGGCGGAATGTGAAGCCTGCGCCTGTGACGCGCACTGATTTTTCGCGAAAATCACAGCACCCGAGCCGATACGGCTCGGGTGCTGTTGCGTTTTACGGCTCAGACTCCCAATTGATAAAAGCATTCCTTTATTTCAGGAGCCCGGCAACCTCCGCCTGCTTTTGAAAAAGCACACATCCGCCTGTGTGTTCCTCCAGGAGCATCCCCTCATTCCGAAGCTTTTGAAAGAAGGGCGAACGCAGAGCGTGAATCAAGTCGGAATTTTTCATGCTGGTGTCGGAATACGGAGAAAAAGGGCAGGGTTCCGCCGAACCGTCCGCGCCGATGTGAAAAAAGCCCCGTCCCGCCGCAAGGCATCCCTCGGTATGTTTTTCATCACCGGGAAACGAAAGAAAGATCATCGTTTCAAACTGTTCCCGAAGACGATCCTGCCGCTCCTCCAGAACAGCGCGTTCCCGTTCACCGAGCGCCAGCTCCTGTGTGGCGGAATCGACCGGAACATATTCCACAAAAAGAATCAGGCGGCAACCCTTTTCCCAAAGGTTCCCCACAAATTCCGGGGCCGTCACGGCTGTAAGATTTTGGGAGGTAACCGTAACGGAAGCGCCATAAAAAATGCCCCTTCCGTTGAGCTCTTCCATGGTGGAAAGAAGCATTCTGTAAACTCCAGCTCCCCGGCGCGCGTCGGTTTCTTTCTCGTTGCCCTCAATGCTGAGTACAGGCAGAAGGTTTCTGTGGCTGTCAAACAAAGGCAGATAGGCAGACCGAAGCATCGTACCGTTTGTAAAAACCGGAAAGACAATTTGGGGATATTCCGCCGCTTTTTCCATTACATCACGGCGCATCAGCGGTTCCCCACCCGCAAGAAGAATAAATGCAACGCCGAGTTCCCGCGCCTCGTCAAAAATCTCTCCCCACCGGGCGGCGGAAAGCTCTTCCCTGTTTTCTCCGCAGGAATGGTTTGCACGCGCATAACATCCCTTGCAGAACAAATTGCAGTTGGATGCAATGCTTGCAATCAGAAACGGAGGAATATGCTCCCCCACAGCCTCGTGTTCCCTCCTCCTTTTTTCCGCTGCTTTTGCAGCAAGTCTATATTGCAGTAAAAAAGCGCCTTCCCGCGGATTGGCCAAAAATGCCTTTCCCACATCCCATATCAAATGTTCAATCGCTCGGCTCAAATATTCCTGCAAATTCATGGTTTCCTCCTGCAAATCGATCCGACTTCCGCCGAATCACCCTTTTTCAATATTTTTTGGGAGACGTCGTAATGGAATCCGTCCCCGTTTTTTAATCCATTCAATTTTATCATACCGACGCAAATCGATTTGTCAAGCCCAAAGTCTGTTCCGGAAAGCGTCACTTCTGAAAGCATACCGTCATACAGTATTACTGCGGCATGTCAACGCCGCGCATGTCCCCGCCGCATGAACGGGGCACATGGCAGCATAGAATTATTCTGTGCCGGAAACGGCACGGAATTGACGGGAGGCGATTGTTTGGACAGCTTCTTTTCCTGGGAAATCCTCGCGACTCTGACCGGATGTTCGGCGGCCACCGCGGTCGTCACGCAGTTTGTTAAAAATCTTCCTTTTCTGAAAAACATTGCAACGCAGTGGATTTCGTACGTGATTGCCGTAATTCTTCTGCTGGGCGCCACCTATTTCACCGGAGCGCTCACCTGGTCGTCGGGTACGCTGATTCCGTTCAACGCGATTGTAATCGCACTCAGCGCAAACGGCGCGTATTCCGCAATTGTAAGGGCATCCAAAACAAAAACAAGGTAAGAAACAACGAAACCCCATAAAAAACCGGAGCATCACTCCGCCGGGCCGGAAAAACGCCGGTCGGAGTGATGCTCCGGACCTGTTCACAGGTCCGTATTGAAAAACAGCCGAAGCAGCCGCCGGTGCGGTCCACATGCCGCCGCGTTCACGGCCCGGACTCCTCTCGGCGCTTGGCGTATTTGGCGATCAGTTCATAGCAAATAGCCGTCTGCTGGTTGTAAGGAACCACATACCCTTCAATGGAATCCCGGACCGTACCGTCCGCCATGACGTGGGTAATTTTTCCTTTAAACTCAAACCCGGGCTTTTCCTCGGTTTTCTTCGGCATCACCATCACCTCCGTAATGGTTATGTAAACTTCTGATTGTCCTATTCATTTGTGAACCGCGCATTTCGGCGATATGTTCGTGAAAATTGATCAAGGAAAATATCAATTATTGTTATTGACTAACGGAAATAAAAAAGGTATAGTTATTATCGGTTAATCCTCGGCGGGCGTATGGCCGGTCACGGAAAGAAAAACAGGCTATAGCTCTGATTGTACCTGCACTCTACTTCCCGGTTCAATCAACATTCGTTGACGCACAAAAGGATAAATAAAATTAAAAAATCCCGCATGCCGCTGCAACAGCATGTGGGACAACCAGAAATTCCGGCTTGGAATCTCCTTAAATTATTATAATAGTTAAACAAAATTTGTCAATCATTTTTTAAGGAGAATTTAATATGAAAAAGTTGTTCGCGCTGTTCCTGAGCATTGTCATGGCATGTTCCGCATTCGGCTGTTCCACCGGACAACCCTCCGCCAGCTCCTCTTCCCAAGGTTCCGAATCCACGCCTTCCTCCGCAGCCTCAAGCGAATCCCCCGTCTCCAGCGAAGCATCCGCCGTTTCGTCCGAAACGAATGCCTCTTCCGCCGCTGTTTCCAGCGCGGTTTCGTCGCAGGCGCCGGCTTCCTCCGCATCGACAGTCAAAAAGGTCTTGAAAAAAAGGGCTGCATCCAAGAAATCCGTCATCCATAAGCCTCAAGCAAGTTCTTCTTCAAGAAAATCCTCCTCAAAACCTTCATCGCGCTCTTCTTCCAAACCCGCTTCCGGCAGCTCGTCCCGTTCCTCGTCGAGTTCGGCATCGTCACGAAAGTCTGTGGAGACCGTGTCCTTCACCTTGCCGGCCGAAGCGTTTACGGACCAGGATATTGATGCGATGATTGAAGAGGCAAAAAAAGACGGCTCTTCTGAAATCATTAAGAATAAAGACGGCTCCGTCACAATAAAAATGGAAAAAGAGGCCTATGACGAGCTCCTCTCCGAAATGAAAGAGGGCATTCAGTCCCTGTTGGATGATATCAAAACCGGACAGGATTACCAGAGCATTAAGGATGTCAAATACAATTCCGCCCTTACGGATTTTACCGTTGTGGTTGACAAAACCGCGTTTGAAAACAGCGTGACCGACAGCTTTGTGGTCATCAGCCTCGCCGGTATGGCCGCATCGTATCAAATCCTTGAGGGAAAGAATTACGACAGTATAAAAATTGTCTTTAATTTTCAGGATGCCACCACAAAAGAAATGTTCGACAAATTTACATTTCCCGATGATTTTGCAGATCTTGAAAACGGAACCGAAAGCGGTATTGAATAACCAAACGACGATCCCCACGCCCTGACCGGCGTGGGGATGATGTTATCAGGCGGTGAAGCAAGGTGCAAAACAAAAAATTTATCCGCGTGGGCTGCTATGTCCGTGTTTCAACGGAAAACCAGCTGGAAAATTACAGCATTGAAGAGCAGACCTCCCGTTTGAAAGCATACTGCGCCGCCAAGGACTGGACCATTTACCGCATCTACACCGATCCCGGCTTTTCCGGCGGAAATACGAACCGGCCCGCACTGCGGCAGATGCTCGGGGATGTTCATAACGGAAAGCTGGACATGGTTGCGGTCTATAAGCTCGACCGTTTGAGCCGCAGCCAGAAGGACACCCTGATGCTGATTGAAGACGAATTCATTTCGCATCATGTGGAATTTGTCTCCATGAGTGAGAACTTCGACACCTCCACCCCGTTCGGCCGGGCCATGATCGGTATTCTTTCCGTGTTTGCGCAGCTGGAGAAGGACCAGATCACGGAACGCTTTACCATGGGGCGGATCGGGCGCAGCAAAGCCGGCTACTACCATGGAGGGCCCACCCCGCCGACCGGATATCAATACATCGACGGAAAGCTGACGGTCGACGTTTATAAGGCTCCCCAGGTAAGAGAGGTATTCGACCGCTTTCTCAGCGGGTACAGCATCCACTCCATTCAAAGGTATCTGCACGAAAAATACGGCGGCTGGAACAGCCATTCCCTGGTGCGCAACATCCTGCGCAATACGGTTTACATCGGCAAGGTTAAATTTAAAGGCCGCGAATATGACGGAATCCAACCGCCGATCATATCGGATTCCGTGTTCCGGCGGACACAGGAGCTGCTGCTTTCCTCAACCCGTGAAAGCAGAAAGACCGGTTCGCAGAAAACGCCCTTCCGCGCCGGTTACACGCTTTCCGGGCTGTTGTTCTGCAGCCGCTGCGGCGCGCGGTACAGCGCAAACCACGGGTTTTATAAATGCTATTCCCGGGCGAAAAGCGACGCGAAGTACATCGCCGACCCCGACTGCAAAAATAAGAACTGGCCGATCCGCGAGCTGGACGCGCTGGTCGCCGGCGAAATTGAGAAGCTGAAATACGACCGGGATTACTTAAAAGAAGTCCTTCGGGGGAACACGGAGCGAAAAACGGGAACAGACACTGCAGCCGTTACCGCCCGGATGAAGGAACTGGACCGTCAGATCGGCAGAATGATCGATCTTTATCAGATCGGTTCCATTCCCGTGGAGCGTATTTCGGAGAAAGTCGCGCTTCTTCAGAAAGAAAAGAATTTGCTTGAACGGCAGCTTGCCGAAAAAAAAGTCGACGCCGGCACGGCTGAAAAGCGATTTCTGGATACGCTGAACCAATTCGACGAGGTGTTTTCCTCCGGCTCCACCGAGGAAAAGCGGGCCTTAATCGCCAGCCTGATGGAAGGCGTCTGGATCGACGGCGAAAACGTACGGATAAAATGGCGGATTTGATTTTTGCAGAATTGTATATACCATATGCATGGGGTTTGGGT
Organism: Clostridiales bacterium; assembly: GCA_012517675.1. Taxonomy (GTDB): domain Bacteria; phylum Bacillota; class Clostridia; order Oscillospirales; family Acutalibacteraceae; genus Caproiciproducens. The sequence goes on from JAAYUL010000077.1 coordinate 4,998, forward strand.
GCAACGCCGCGGGCATTGTGGGATGCCGGATCATTGATTCGCCACGGGAACGGCTGATTGCCATCTTGACCAACAATTTTGTTCCGTGCAACGGGCGCTTTCCAACCCTGATCGCCATCATCAGCATGTTTTTTCTCGGTACACTGGCCGCGCAGGCCCAGTCGCTGGTTTCCACCCTGATCCTGACGGGGGTCATCGTGCTGGGCGTCGCCATGACATTTCTGGTGTCACGGCTGCTTTCCATGACGATTTTGAAGGGCATTCCCTCTTCCTTTACGCTGGAGCTTCCGCCCTACCGCAGGCCCCAAATCGGCAAAGTGATTGTGCGTTCGGTTTTTGACCGAACCCTGTTTGTGCTCGGCCGGGCGATGACCGTAGCCGCTCCGGCAGGACTTGTCCTTTGGCTGATGGCAAACATCCGGGTCGGGACCGAGAGCATTCTGGCATACTGCGCCGCCTTTCTGAACCCGTTCGCACACCTGCTGGGGCTGGACGGCGTTATCCTGCTCGCGTTTATCCTCGGGTTTCCCGCCAACGAAATCGTTGTTCCGATTATCATTATGGCGTATATGTCCACGGGAAACATTCAGGAACTCGGGAACCTGACCGAACTGAAAGCCCTGCTTATCAGCAACGGCTGGACCTGGCTGACCGCTGTTTGCACCATGCTGTTTTCTCTGATGCACTGGCCCTGCTCCACTACCTGCCTGACCATCAAAAAAGAAACGCAAAGCCTGAAATGGACCGCAATCGCATTTGCAGTGCCCACCGTGACCGGCATGATTGTCTGCCTGCTGGTGGCCGGAACCGCCCGTCTGTTTGGGCTGGCTCCATGAAAAGCCCCCGGCGCATTCCTTCTGTAAGGTGCGCCGGGGGCTGTTGTTCATGCCCCAAGCTCCGCGTGGGGTTTTGATTATTTTTTCTTCTTTTGATCGTCGTTCCCGCAGCCGCGGCAGCGGGTGCAGTCGCCGCAGCAGCTGCCTTTATGGCGGAGAGAATACCGGATTGCAAACCCGGCCAGCAGTATCACCGCGGCGATGATCAGATAATCCCAAAAGTCCATGGCAGATTCCCTTCTCAGAAAAACAGCGCGGCAATGTGGTGCGCGGCAAAGGCCGTGATCCATGCGATGCCGCTTTGAAAAAACACCACGCCCACAGCATTTCTGGTGCTGTTCATTTCGCGCCGCACCGCGTTGATGGCCGCGACGCACGGGGTATAAAGGAGGGTGAACGTAAGGAAGGACCACGCGGTAGCGGGGGTAAACATTTTGGAAAGCGCAGCGGGCAGATTGGAAACATCGGTTCCGGTCAGAACCGCCAGCGTGCTGATGACCGCCTCCTTAGCGGTAAACCCTGTGATCAGCGCGGTGGAAGCACGCCAGTCGCTGAAGCCAAGCGGGGCGAAAATGGGAGAAATCAACATGCCGATATTCGCCAGCATGCTGTTGGAGCTGTTCGACACCACGTTCAGCCGCGTGTCGAAGCTCTGCAAAAACCATATGATGATCGTTGCCACAAATATGACGGTAAAGGCACGGGTAAGAAAATCCTTCGCCTTATCCCACATCAGCAGCCCAACGCTTTTCGCTCTTGGAAAGCGGTAATTCGGCAGTTCCATGACAAACGGAACCGGCTTTCCGTGGAACACGGTTCCTTTTAAAACCAGCCCGCTGAGGATCCCCATTGCCATTCCGATGACATAGATGGCAATCATCACCAAAGCCCTGTGGCTTGGAAAGAACGCCGCGGTAAACATAGCATAGATCGGCAGTTTCGCGCTGCAGCTCATAAAAGGCGTAAGCAGAATGGTCATTTTTCGGTCGCGTTCGCTGGAAAGCGTGCGCGTTGCCATAATCGCGGGGACAGAGCACCCGAATCCGATCAGCATTGGGACAAAGCTGCGGCCGGAAAGGCCGATTTTACGCAGAAGTTTGTCCATGACAAATGCGACGCGCGCCATATATCCGCTGTCTTCCAGAATGGAAAGGAAAAAGAAAAGGACCACGATGATCGGCAGAAAGGAAAGCACGCTGCCGACACCCGCAAACACACCGTCGATGATCAGCGAATGCACCACCGGGTTGATCCCATAGGCGGTGAGTCCCGCGCTCACCTCGTCTGTAATGAAATCGATCGCAATGGAAAGCAGGTAGCTCAGCGCGCTGCCGATGACCCCGAAGGTCAGCCAGAACACCAGCATCATGATGAGCAGAAAAATCGGAATGGCAAAGAACTTATGCGTCAGCACGTTATCGATCGCAACGCTGCGCAGGTGTTCCTTCGATTCGCCCATTTTGACCACGGAATCGCTGCAAAGCCCTGAAATAAAAGTGTAGCGCATGTCCGCAAGCGCGGCTTCCCGGTCGGTGCTCAGTTCGCGCTCCATTTCCGTCACGCTGTGGGCAACCATGTCCTTTTCATTGTCGGACAGACCCAGAGCATTCATCATCGGGTCGTCGCCTTCCACCAGCTTGGTGGCCGCAAAACGCGGAGGAACATTGATTCGTTCCGCATGGTCTTCCACCAGATGCGCGATGGAGTGAATGGCTCTATGTACCGCCCCGGTGCAGAAGTCCTGCCGTTTGGGGCGCTGCTTTTCCCGCGCCGTGTGTACGGAGGTCTCGATCAATTCCTCGATCCCTTCGTTTTTACTGGCGGAAATCGGCACCACGGGGACGCCGAGTTCCTCCTGCAGTTTTTTTATTTTTATGGTGCCGCCGTTGGACCGCACCTCGTCCATCATATTCAAAGCGACAACCATGGGGATATTCAATTCGATCAGCTGCATGCTCAAATAGAGGTTGCGTTCGATGTTGGTGGCGTCCACAATGTTGATGATTCCGTCCGGATGCTCCTTCAGCAAAAAATCACGGGTGACAATCTCCTCGCTCGTGTAAGGGGAAAGCGAATAGATTCCCGGCAAGTCCACAACAATTGCATCGGAATATCCGCGGATCGCACCGTCCTTTCGCTCCACCGTGACGCC
>JAAYUL010000078.1 GCA_012517675.1 Clostridiales bacterium
GAAGAAGTGATGGAACAATGCTCTTCCGGGCTGTTTTAAACCCACTATTTTGATTCGGCCGAAAATTTCGGCGTACAGCGGGCTGACAATCGGGAGTGTACTGTAAAACTCCGGAACAGTACAGCTGTCCTTAATGCTGTCGGAAACAATCACACAAAACATATTCAAAATCTTTTTTCGTCCGAGAAAGCTCTTTTCAGCGTCGGGATAATCCGTATTTTCCTCTCTTTCCGCATCAAAGTCCTGATCCCAAGCAAATTCAATCGCATACGCCAGAAACATTTGCAGTTCGGCTTCCGAGTTGAAATTATAAACTACCGGAAAAAGATCGATGAATTTCCAGTAGCAGCCCTGACAATAAATTGCCTCGGCGAAATAACGGGCTGCTTGTTTGCTGAAAGACTTCTTTTCCTTTAACGAAGGCAGCCTTTTCCCGGTCAGAATTTTACTCAATCCGCTGGGGGTCATGTGCATGCTGATTGAAAAATCTGTTTTGGGTATCTGTGCGATGTTGATCAATTTTTCCAGCAACCTGCCAATTTTCATCTTGTTCCTCCAGTATAACCGCTGATCCGAAAAATTTCCTATAATATCATATTATACATGGCTTTCCAACGCTGTGCTTGCCGATCAAAGAAAAAGAAACAGGAATAATTTCTTTTTTTGTCTATTGCATATAAGAATATTGTCTATATTTTCAAGCAGGTTTTGCGCCTGTCCTATACAATAAAATAGATGCTGTAAATGAAGTTTTACCAAGAAGTTATTTTGCTAAGGAGAACATGAAAGCTATGATAAAAAACAAGAGACGGCCGCTGATGAGTTGGACGATGACGCTGGTGATGCTGCTGAACGTCCTTTTCCCTTTAAGCACGGCATACGCCGCAAGCGTCGGAAATAATCTGACTGATTTCACCGCGAAGATCAGCCAGAACGGAACGGAAATCGCGGAAGGCGGCACGCTGGCAAGCGGCGAGCCCATCACCGTCGGAATTTCCTTCGGCGTGCCGGTTCTTGGCGACGACCCGACCCCGGCCAATCCAATCCGGAAGGGCGACACCGCAACTTTTGAACTGAGCAGCGCTTTTAAGGTAATTTCCAGCGACAGTATCGCCTTAAAGTTTGGAAGCGTCACGGTTGGCCATGTCAGCTTTTCCACAGATTCCGGCACGAATATGGTCAGTGCCCATGTCGTCTTTGACGGAGATGACGAAGTCTTCGACGGAACAGACCATACGGTAACATGTAAATTCAGCGCGAATTTTGAGTATGACGCCAGCGGCGACGCGGGCAGCGCAGGCGACCATCTGATTACCATTCTTGGAAAAACATATACCGTTGTGGTCCCTGCCCCCGAAATTCAATATCAAGTGACAAAATCGGGAACGCCCGATCTGTCGTCCAAGAGCATCACATGGATCGTCAATATTTCCGCTGTGCAGGCCGGTTCCGACATTTCTTTATCCGGCTATCGGTTTTCGGACGATTTAAGTGCGGTGGGCAACTATATTTCCGGCTCTTTTCAGGCAGGCGGCGTGTCTGCCGCCCCAACGGTGGACGGGAGTACGATTCGTTACGTCTTCCCGGACGGTTCAACCAGTCCCCAGCAGATCACCTTTCGAACCGAGATACCGGACAATTCGTATTATTCCTCCACTCAGCAAAAGATCACCAACAAAGCGCAGCTTCTTGACGGGGAAAACAAGGTCGTGAACGAGGGGCAAACGACCGTTTCGTTCACTCCCAAATGGATTGAAAAGGCGGGAACATCCAGCGACAGCGGGAGCAGCGGTACATACGATCCGAAGAACCGCACGATTACCTGGACGATCACGGCCAACCAGATGGGGGCTGCGCTGAATCACGTGGTGATCACCGATCTGCTGCCGGACGGATTAACCCTGAAGTCCGCAAGCTGGCAGGCTTGGAACGGAACCGCGTGGGGAACCGCGGCCCCGGTCTCACCGAATGGGAGCGGCGAGTATGCGATTGGCGATATTAATTCCAAAATCCTGCTCACCATTGTGACGAATGTGCCGGACGAAGATTACACGACCGGAACCAGGACATACACCAACTCCGCCAAAATACGCTGGGACGGCCTGCCGGGCACCGGCATCGGCAGCGGCAACGTGAATGTGGGAGTGGGGTACAACGCGATTACCAAGTCGGGCGTGGCGGATCCTGCGAACCGCAGCGTTCACTGGACCGTCAATGTCGATACAAAAGGGCAGAGCATTCCCGACTTGAAGGTGTACGACCTTTTGGTCTATGGAAGCGGTTCAAGCGGGTTCAGTGTTTCTCAGGCGACGGGGTTCCCCGCAGGCATGACCCCGACGGACCTCACGCCGCGCTATGACCAGCAGTATATCGACGGTTCTTTCAGCGGGTCGGGTCTTGGCATAACCGTTCATCCGATTCTGCAGAACGGCAAACGGGTGGCCGACCTGCTGGAGATCACGGGCCTGTCCGCCGCCGCGCCGAACGCCTTTATCTTCGACACCCTAGTTGTCAACCCGGACGTTTTCGCCGGAAACAAGACGTCCCAGGTATGGAATACCGCCGGCCTTTTCAGCGCCAATGCGAAACTGAACGCAGCGTCCAACAAGGTCAATTACCCCAGCAACATGCTTGCCAAGGAAATGCTCAAGCGCGAGGCGATATCCGATCCCTCGGCGGGAGTGAACAATAAGACGACGAATGCCGCGGACGGCTTCGATTATGTGGACAAGTCGGTGATTTTCCGACTGAGCGTCAACGCGGACGGCATGGATTTGAGTCATATGACCAATGCCTCCGGGCAGAGCTTGGGCGCCGCCACCGTCACCGATACTCTGCCTGCCGGGTGGGAGTTCACGGAAATCGCGCCCGGAAAGGACTATCTGATTTTCGCCGGAAATACCGGCGGCGCTAAATCCGTCACGGCAAGCGGCACCCCGCTGGAAACAGTGACGGGACTGAGCGCCGATTTTACCGCCGACGGAACGGCAAAATTTACGTTCAGCGATTTAAAGGCTCCCTACGTGATTCTGGTGAAGGCAAAGCCCACCGACGAAACCGCCGCCGGATATTTCGACGCAAACAAAACGACAACGGTGCGCAACAACCTGGCTTTGTCCACCGAAAACTGGACTCCGGGTGTGACCGCCTTCCAGGATGTTTCCATTACCAGCAAACTGCTGGAAAAATCTCTGACCGCACCGGCTGCCGGAGAATTACGCTGGACCGTGGATTACAATCCATATGACCTTCCGCAGCCCGGTACAAAACTGGAAGATACCCTGCCCGCCGGTATTGATTTGCGCACGGACTCCAGCGGGAAGCTTCTGTTGTCCGACGGCAATATTGCCGTTCACGAGATGACCCTCAATTCGGACGGCAGCGATACCGTGGGGGATGAGGTCGCCCTGAAAATCGGAGAAAACCTGTTTTATGACAACGCGACGAGGGTTTTGACCTTTCTTATTCCCGACAGCGCAAAAGCCTACCGCTTCAGTTATCTCACGGATATCACGGGAGAGCCCGGAACCGTATCAAACAAGGTCGCGTTATACGGCGACAGCGCAAAACAGGAAGAAACCGCGCAGCCCTATGTGATTACGGCTGCTGACGGCGAGGCCGCTTTGCAGCGGAACGGCTGGATCGTGATAACCAAAACCGACGGAGCGGGAGCTCCGCTCGCCGGCGCGGAATTTACGCTCTTTGCCTCTGACGGACAAACCGTCATCCGAAAGGGTTCCACCGGCAGCGACGGTACGGTAAAATTAAAGACAATTCCGGATGGGGAATATATCCTCCGGGAAACGCAGGCTCCGGCGGGCTACACCCCGGACAGCCGGACCCATTCTCTGACGGTGACGACCACCGGCTCCGCCGTAGTCGCTTCCATCGACGGCAAAACCGGAAAAGGCTCCAATGCCGTTACCGTACAAAACTACCTGAAAGGCACGGCCGGGAACGTGACCGTCAGCAAAACGGTTGCCGGGAATGCGGCAGATGATAAAAAGCAGTTTGATTTTACGATCACTTTTGCCGGAGCAAACGGGACTTATCATTATGCCGGTCACGGCGTACCGGACGGAACGATCAAAAGCGGGGATACGGTTTCTCTCGCTCACGGACAGAGCATCACGATTTCCGGCCTGCCGAAGGACGCCGCTTATGCGGTGAAGGAAGCGGATTACTCCGGCAGCGGGTATTCCAAGGCCAGCACGGGTGAAACCGGGACCATCGCGGCCGACGCCACGCAGACCGCATCCTTTACGAATACGAAAAACGGGAAGGAACCCGACCGGCAAACCGGAACTCTGACCATCAGCAAAACGGTTGCCGGAACCGGAGCCGATACGTCTAAAAAATTTACCTTTACCGTTACCTTTACCGGAGCGTCAGGCTCCTATCACTATACTGGAAACGGCGTGCCGGACGGAACGATCCGCAGCGGTGATACCGTTTCTCTCGCCCACGGGCAGAGCATTACCATCACGGGGCTGCCGGATGGCGCAGCATACAAGGTGAGCGAGAATGCATCTTCCGCGCGGGGTTACTCCGTGAAAAGCACGGGAAGTTCCGGCACCATTTCTTCTTCTCAGGACCGGACGGCTGCCTTTACCAATACGAAGCTGCCGGATTCCACAGGCAGCCTGACCGTCCGCAAAACCGTCACGGGCCAGGGTGCAGACCTGAGCAAAAAATTTGATTTTACCGTTACCCTTACGGATGCGCCCGATGCTTATCCCTACACCGGAGCGTCCAACGGAACCCTTCGCAGCGGCGATACCATCTCTCTTGCAAACGGAGAGAGCATCACGATTACCGGCTTGCCTGAGGGCGCCGCGTACACCGTGACGGAGTCCGATTATACCGCCGACGGGTACACCGCCGCAAGCGTGGGGGCTGCCGGCGTCATCGCTGCCGGCGCCTCACAGTCCGCGTCGTTTACCAACCGTTGGAGCAGTACCCAAAGTAAACCCGAAACGCCGGAAAATCCTTCCGACAACATCGGCGACGGGAATATCCCGCAGGGTACTGCGAACGGAGGCGGAACCGGGATGCCCAAGACGGGAGACAGCCAAACCGGCAGCCTTGCAAAGTTCGGATTCCTCTTCTTCTCCACTGCTCTCGCAGTCCTCGTTTCCGCCGATTTGATCCTGCGAAAAAAACATTCCGGGAAAAGGTACCGTAAATAAACCAAAGGAAAGCCGGCGGCGGGAATCATGATTCCCCTGCCGGTTTTTTATCAACCAACGGAGATATAAAGTTGAAACACGCAAAAAAATCGAATCTGCACCGGAGCTTACATTTTCTGATGGTCCTGTGCGCGGCTGGGCTTCTATGTTCCGCTTTCCTCCTGCTTTACGAGCATTGGGAGTATGCCCAGGGCGATGCCGCCTATCGGCAGCTTCGCCGGATCTCGGGGTCCGCTGCCGTTCAGACCGGCGCGCCGGCACAGCCTGCCGGCAAAGCGGCGGCAGAAGAAAAACAGAATCAACAGGGGATTGACTTTTTATCCCTGAAAAAAATCAACCCGGATGTGGTGGCTTGGATCACCTCAGCAGGCACGGAAATAGACTACCCCGTTGTACAGGGCAAGGACAACGCCTATTATCTTCGGCACCTGTTCACCGGAGCACGCAATAAACTTGGTTCCATTTTTATGGATTCCCGAAACCACGGGGACTTTTCCGATCGGAATACAATCCTATACGGCCATAACATGAAAGACGGTTCCATGTTTGCTTCGTTGGCCAAGTACAAAGACCAAAGCTATTACGACAGCTTTCCCGCCATGGCGCTGAATACCCCCGGCGGCGACTTCCAAATCGAGCTGTTTGCGGGAATTCTCGTTGATGGGAATCAGGACTCTGTGCGGGTCGATTTTAAGAATGATCGGGATTTTCAAAGTTATATTGATTCGCTCAAAAAGGCTTCTGCTTTTCGGTCCAACACAGTGGTGAAGAGCAATGACCGGGTTCTCACATTATGCACCTGCTCCGATGCGTTCCAGAATGCCCGGTACGCCTTATTTGGAAAACTGACGCCCGTACCGTAACTCATGCACACCGGTGAAGACGGTGCGCCCGCAATGCTTTTCGGCTCGGCGGGATCACCGGAGAGACGTACCGGGATAATGGAGTGAAAAGATTTTGCGGGCGTTTTGATGAAAAACGGAATCGGATGGGGCGCAAAAGTGGAACAAATTCAAATGTTGTGCAATAGCGACAAAATTATTCCACAAATATTTGATATTATATGATATTGACAGACGGGAGAATCTCCGATATAATAAAAGCAGGTTCCAGGGATTACTGAAATAGGAAATACCTAAATGCAAGACCGCCACATGATAAATGTGGAACGCAAAAGTGCGATTGCAGCAACACGAGAGTGAAGCGAATCACGGGTTTGGCAAATGGATTATGATTGCAATCAAAGAGTATGGTATTGGGCTGTAAGGTTCAGGTATCAATCGGAGAGAACAGTTTGAGTTCAGAAGTCGGATTTGAAAGCTTTTCAGTAAAAGGGTCGGCATTGCGGTTTCACTTATCAAGGTTCTCTGGAACCTGTTTTTGTTCTTTTGCATTTATCGCCGGAGCGGCCGCCAATCAACAAGGCAACAGGGTGTTTTGCGGCACCCTGTTTTTATTTTGGCTTTATTTGCCTGCCGCTGCGAGCTAAGGCTCCGCCGCGAAGCCGAGCGGTCCTTCCGATGCGTGCGGGCGCCTCAAGACCGGCCGGCTCCGAGAGCGCCGAATGGCCGGGTGAGCTTGTAAATGCGCGGATGGCCGGTCGTTGGGCACATCAAATTGTTGACAATATGCACAAAAACATTCCACATAAATTTGTGAATATATGGTCTTGACATAAGAGGAAATCTCCTCTATAATAAAATCAGGTTCCAGGGATTACTGAATTAGGTCAATGCTTAAATGAAAGACCGCCACATGATAAATGTGGAACGCGAAAGTGTGATTGCGGCAACACGAAAGTGAAGCGAATCACAAATTTGACAAATGGATAATAATTGTAATCAAAGAAAACGGTAGGAAGTTGTAAGACTTCAATATCGATCGGAGAAAACAGTTAGAGTTCAGAAGTCAGGTTTTCAAGCTTTCACAAGAAAAAAGGGTCGTCATTTTTGGTAAACTTACAAAGGTTCTCTGGAGCCTGTTTTTTGTCTGTAAAGATCAAAGGGAAAGGCGTTTATGCGCCTTTCCCTTTGATCTTTGCGATATACGGAAGGTTGCGGCCCTTTTCATTGACATCCAGGCCATAACCGATCAGCCGCTCTTCTTTTGAAATTTCAAACCCCACATATTCAATCGGAATGTTCAGGAGCTGCTCGGCCGGCGAATACAGCAGGGTGCAGATTTTGATGTCTGAGGCGCCTCTGGTCTTCAGATTTTGCAGCAAATAACCAAGCGTAAGTTCAGAGCGGATGATGTCCTCAATCACCAGGACATGCTTGCCTGCGATATCATAGTCCAAATCTTTCAGGATTCGAACCACGCCGGTTTGTCCGGTGGAATTTAAAACCCCAACCGAAATCAGATCGATCTGGAGCGGAAGATCGATGGCCCGGGAAAGATCGCAAAGAAAATATAAAGCTCCCTTCAGCACTCCGACCAGAATCAGGTCTTTTCCCGCGTAATCTTCCGTAATTTGTTTTCCCAGCGCGCAGATTCGTTTGTTCAGCTCTTCCTGGCTTATGGCAATGCGTTTCATATCAATCGGATCCATTATTTTCACCCTTATTCAGCTTGAACCTTTCAATTAAAGAATAAAAATCTTTTTTGTAGACGACTTTAATATTGGTACCGGGATATAACTCGCGCAGCTTTTTGGCTTTTTTGTTTTTGACGGTGACGTATTTCTGGTTCATAGTGGTCAATTCGATGTAGGTATCAAAATCTGTCAGATAGAAGTCCGGGCTGAAGGCCATTTTCATATTTCCTTCCGCGTCCCACTCGATCGGGAAGGTCTTTGGCTCGTATTTCCAGTCGATTTGGTACATGTCAAGAATTTTTGCAAACTCCGCTTCCGTTTCCGTTTTGAATACCGGGCATTGCGACAAGTGATTGGAAACCGGCTGATGATCCGTTTCCAGGACCATTTGTCTGCGGCGTTCATGTTCCTCATAGAGCGCGGCGACGGTCGATATGCATTCATCGGCGGAAAGGGATTCTGTGTTCAGGGTCAGGTGATAGTAGGCCGGGTCATTCAAATCGGCATTGAAAATCGTGGAAACAAACCGTTTGTGCTTCCGGTCCGCGGCATCCAGAATATGCTCCGCTTCTTCATCGGAAACGTGAAACTGCCTTTTTGCCCGGATGATTCTGATTTTTTTGGGCGCGAAGATTCGCACATGCACCGCGTCTTTTCGCCCCGAAAAAATCATCTGGGAGCCGAATCCCATCAGTACCGCGGGGGCGTTTTCCAAATAACTTTCCAGGTTCCCGGTAATGGCGTCCAGAAAAGTACGGCCTTCGCTGCTCTGCTTTGTAAAATATTTCGCGCTTTGAGACAGCATCTGCAGATCATAGGGGGTCGCGGCAATATCGGGGAAGCGGGACAGCAGGATGTCCCGTGTGAAAAGCTCCCAGCCAAGTTTTCGGGACAGTCCTTCCGCGACTTCATCGCCTAACCTGCACATCTGCCTTGATATGGTGATCATCGGCACCGGATAGACCTCCTTCGTATTGTTATCTGTCAAGTATATTATAACAAATTTCTCTTAATTTGAAAATGGAATTTGGTGAAAATATTGTTTTCATCTGCTCCGGGTGATATGGAATCACAGATGTTTGATCAAAGCCGGCCGGATGCGCGAAAGGAAACGCGGTGCCGTTCTCTCGGCGGTGTCCTTTCGGAGCATTACAGACTGATGCCGAGCACATGCTTGACAAGGAAACCGACCGCAAAAGAAATGACCGCGACACCCAGACTGATAGCGGCCATGCTCCAAAACCCTCTTTGAAAGGGCCGGTCCTTTGCAACGGAAAGATAATAATTAAATCCGGCGATAATCAGTAACGCGATCAGGATGGTCGCGGCAAGCGCCCAAAGATAAGCGGCTGCCGGGAAAAGAAGATACGGAATAATCAGCAGGACCACGGTTACAAAATAGGAAAGTCCAATGATCACGGTCGATTTGACCGCGTTTTTGCTGTCTTCTTCCCTGGACGACAAATAGCCGGAACCCGCCATGGAAAGCGTGGCGGAAACCCCGGTGATCAAACCCGCCATGGCGATGATTCTTGAATTTTGCATCGCCAGCGTATATCCGGCGAGCGAGCCGGTCAGTTCGACCAGAGCGTCGTTCATCCCAAGAATCACGTCGCCCGTAAAATGCAGGCGCTCCTCATCCAAAAGGTTAATCAGCAAGTCTTCATGCTTTTCCTCTTCCTGAATGATTTGCCTGAGTTCCGGAATCTGATCAATTTCTTCCCGGTAGGTGCTGACCGCTTTGATTTCTCCGCGCTCCAGCAGTTTAATGAGAAATGTATATCCAAGCAGACGCTGGACGAGTCGATAAAGCCCGACCCGCACGGGATTCGGTTTCAGCGAGCGGTTGGAATATTTTCTGAAAACGGCCGCATGCTGTTGTTCATCTTTTGACATGGCAAGCAGAGTTTCCCGTTCCCGGTCGCTTTTGGCGTCCTGGGCAATCCGGCGGTACAGTTCCGCACTGTTCAGTTCTTCCTGCTGGTGGATGTCGAATAAATCTTTTTTATTTTTTACTTTCATCATGGCTGCCTTCTTTCATCAATTCAAAAACACGGCGGCGAACGCAGGCTCCGGTTCTGTTTTTTCCATGGAATCCCAATCGTTCCCCGTTGTTCTATTATAAAACATTTCGGGCCTTAAAAGCAATTTTTTTAACGCTGTGCAGGGAGTTTGTTCCGGGTCCGTTCCCGGGCTGCTTACGGCAAGAGATGAGCCGCATTTGACAGGCGGCTCACGGTAGAATATAATAAATATGATAACGCACAGGATGAAAAATTAAAGGATGATCGCCGTGGGCTTTCATGAAAAAGAGCGGTTTCCTTGATCGTATGGGAGCGCAGGCTTTGCTGCTCTGTTAAAAAAACCGGAAAGCCATGCGGCTTTCCGGTTTTTTATCTTTTCAGAAGTGTAAAAGGGGTGTGCGGCATGCCGAGTTCGGAGTTGACAAAACGGGCGCTTGCGGATGGAATTAAAAAAATGATGCAGACCGCATCGCTGAATAAAATTTCCGTCGAAGATATCACCCGGTTCTGCGGAATCAGCCGCAACACCTTTTATTATCATTTTAAAGACAAGTTTGATTTGGTCAACTGGATTTTCTATACGGAAATCACGCCGCATATCACCAAGTTCGTGGACCGGGCACACTGGGTGGACGGGCTGACGGAGCTGTGCCTCCATATGCAGCAGGATAAAAAATTCTATATCAACGCACTGAACACGGAAGGACAGAATTCGTTTTCCGAATGCCTGATGGATTTTTACCGAACCTTTTTAATCAATTCGATTCACGACCTCCATGGCGACATGCGCCTGAGTGACAGGGAGGTTGAATTGATCGCCTGCTTTTATTCCTATGCGCTTACGGGCATTATTCTGGAGTGGGCGAAACACGGCATGGCGGAAGACCCGGTTCCCACCATTCATCTGATCGAATCGCTGATTAACGGCAGCCTGTACCATGAAGTTAAGCGCATCAATGACCTGCATATGAAAAATGACATTGATGCAGGATGAGCTTTTGGATGTATTCCGCATCACGCCGGTAATCAAACAGCAAAATCGGGTCCTCGCCTTCCTCTCTGGAAGCGCAGATGTAGCGATAAACCGAATCGGCTTCCCGTGCTTTGTCTTTCGGGCCGGCGTATACCCCGGTAAAGCACCCGCAGCGGATCATTTCCTTCAAAAATTCATCCGTCAGATCAGCTTTCGCGCCTTCTCCGTAACGAAATAAAAAACCATAGAGCAGACGGTGTTCCCGCAGGATGCGGAATGCCTCCGCTCTTTTTTGTTCGCTGTCGGCCGAAGCGTCATGGCCGATATTCAGTAAGATGACGGCGTTTTTCGCATTGTAAATTGCCGCGGCTTCCTCCTCGCCGATACAGCGGGCGTCGACCGCGCACACAAACGTGCAGTCTTTGCAGCGCGCGGCGACGCGCAGCACGGGTAAAAACAGTGTTTTCTCAGAGTCCAGACGAATAGCGAAAGCAAAGCTTCCCATCTCCATGCAATGTTTGATTGTGATTTCCAATGTGTTGACCGAAGGGGCGTTATCACCGTTCGTAAGGTCAAATTCCTGCAGCCAGGAGACGACGGCCCCGTTTTCGGCATTCTGTTTTCTGATTTGGCGCGCACCGTATGTAAAGCTGGTGATTCCAAGGTTGACGCCGATTGTTTTAAAAACGGCGTCGTCAACGGAATGGACCCCTCTTTTGATCAGCTGATGAAACGGGTTCCTCGGGAGCGAAGCAACATCGCGCGCCATATTGAAAAATTCCCTTTGAAGCTCACTTTTTGCAAAGGTGCTTCCAAAATCGATCGCCTTCCGTATGCTGCGGGAGGTGTCGTTTTTTAAATCACGAATCAACTTTGCGGTAATCGATTCGGCTGTGACTCGAAGCAGGCGATAATTAAAGTCAAACATCCTCCGCGTTTTCCTCCCTTTGCGGTCCCATCGGATACAAAAGCCCGCGGCTGTCCGTCTTTCAGGCTGTCATCCGGCCGCGGCACGTTTTCCCGGCGCCGGATTGCTTTTCAACATTCTTCTCATATCAATATATCTTGCGGAGGGGACGGTTTATATGGACAATATTAAAATTTGTTTTAAATTATGACATTTTTCATGGATTGCCCAATATTTAAACAAACCGGAATTTTTGTCTGATTACAAAAATAATGCTTTTTAGTATATTTATGTGTAGGAAAGGATATTTATCTGTAGAGGATGATTTCTGTTAAAGGAGTGAAATTTTATGTCTGAATCCATTAAAGAAAGTTTGGAAAGATTCGGCCTCAGGCATGCGCTGTCGTACCTGGATTCCGACCCGGACCGCAATATACCGAAGCTGCTTTCCTGGGTTGACCGTTTTGACAGGGACAATGTTGTCGCCTCACAGCGCGCGGTGTTTCATCAGGTGATCGATCAACCGGACAACAACTGGTACCGTCTGATCAGGAGCCTCTGGACCGATGTCGATGCAGGCGTCAGAAAAGCTTTGTTTGAAAATTTTATCATCAACGCCACGGTGATCGGCGGGAAAAGGGAGGACAAATACCGGGAAAAGAACCAGAGCAATATTCCCTGGGCTATTCTGATGGACCCCACCAGCGCGTGCAATCTGCACTGTATCGGCTGCTGGGCCGCGGAGTATGGGGATAAGCTCAATCTGGATTACGATACGCTCAACAGCATTGTCCGGCAGGGCAAGGAATGCGGTACCTTTATGTATGTGCTTTCCGGCGGCGAGCCGCTGGTCAGAAAGAAAGACGTTATCCGGCTGTGTGAAGAAAACCCGGACTGCGCCTTCCTCGCCTTCACAAACGGCACGCTGATTGACGAAGCGTTTGCGGACGAGATGCTGCGCGTTAAAAACTTCGTTCCCGCCATCAGCGTGGAAGGGTTTGAAGAAGCCACCGACAGCCGCCGGGGGGCGGGCACCTACCAGGCCGTGTGCAGAGCGATGGAAATTCTGAAGAGAAAGAAGCTTGCGTTCGGCGTCTCGTGCTGCTACACCAGTAAAAATGTGGATGAAATCGGCAGTGAAAAATATTTCGACGACCTGATTGAAAAGGGCGCGAAATTCGCCTGGTTCTTTACCTATATGCCGGTCGGCAAAGACGCCGTCCCCGAACTGATGGCGACGGCCGAGCAGCGCGCATACATGTATCGGCAAATCCGCAAGTTCCGTGAAACGAAGCCTATTTTCACCATGGATTTCTGGAACGACGGCGAGTATGTCAAAGGATGCATTGCCGGGGGCCGCAACTATCTGCATATCAATGCAAACGGAGACATCGAGCCCTGTGCCTTTATTCATTATTCCAACTGCAATATTCACAATACAACTCTTCTGGATGCCTACCGGTCGCCGCTGTTTATGGCGTACCGCAAAGGGCAGCCGTTCAATGAGAATCACCTCCGCCCGTGTCCGCTGCTGGACAATCCCGAAAGACTGGCGCAAATGGTGAAGGAGTCCGGCGCGCATTCCACGGATTTAACCAGTCCGGAAGAGGTGGACGATCTTACCGGAAAGTGCAAAGACACTGCGGAAAAATGGGCCGTTACGGCGGAAAAGCTCTGGCAGGAATCGCACCCCTGCGCTCATTGTGCCGGCTGCGCTTCCAAAAAGTAGGTCGGGTGAAAATAAGACAGAGTCAAAAGAAACATCTGCACCGCGGCTTCGCGGAATGACAAAAAGCGGTGCGCCCTGAAAGGCTTCCAGAGCCGTTTCAGGGCGCACCGTTTTATCAGACAATGTCGTTCGTGGTGCAGAGCATTGGTCATTTCAGTTTCCGCAAGTTATGTTTGCCGGGACAAGCGGACCGCATTAATACAAACCGAATTTATCTTCCGTAAGGCTGATGAAGATGTTCTTCATTTGCGTATAATGGTCGAGGATTACCTTATGGGTTTCGCGGCCGATGCCGGACTTTTTGTATCCGCCGAACGGAGCGTGCGCCGGAAGATTGTTGTAGTTATTAACCCACATCCTGCCGGTTTCGACTCCCCTCGCCACACGGAACGCGCGGTTGATATCTTTGGTCCAGACCGCGCCGCCAAGGCCGTACTCGCTGTCGTTTGCCATTTTAATGACTTCGTCTTCATCTTTGAATTTGAGAATGCAGACTACGGGCCCGAAGATTTCTTCCTGCGCAACCCTCATGTTGTTTGTTACGTCCGCGAGAATGGTCGGTTTCATAAAGCAGCCCTTCTCCAGACCGTTTTCGGTGATTCTGCAGCCGCCGGTCGCAACCCTGGCGCCTTCCTGTTTTCCGATCTCAACGTAGTGGAGAATCTTTTTCAGCTGACCTTCATTGATCTGGGAGCCCATCTGAGTGTCCTTTTCCCAAGGAAGACCGACCTTTACCTTTTCGAATGCCTGAACGGCGGCGTCCAGGAACTTGTCGTAAATGGCTTCATGAACGAATACTCTCGAACCGGCGCAGCACACCTGCCCCTGATTGAACAGGATACCCATTTGCAGGCCCTCGATCGCTTTATCCCAGGGCGCGTCGGGGAAGTAGATGTTGGCGGATTTTCCGCCCAGCTCCAAGGTGGCGGGAATGATTTTTTTTGCCGCCGCGTCCGCAATGCTGTATCCGACTTCGGTAGAACCGGTAAAGGCGAGTTTCCGGAAGCCTTCGTGCTCCAGCATGTAGTTCCCAGCGCCGGAGCCTCTCCCTGTGATGATATTGACAACGCCGGCGGTCAGAACCCCGCTTATGAGTTTCATAAACTCCAAAACGCTCAATGAGGTGGAGGACGACGGTTTAAAAACAATGCAGTTGCCCGCGGCCAGAGCGGGCGCCAGTTTCCATGCGGCCATCAGGAACGGGAAGTTCCACGGAACGATCTGCCCGACAACGCCGAGCGGTTCTCTCAGAATAATGCTCAGCGTGTTTTTGTCGATCATCACCGCTTCGCCTTCCGCGGCCCGGATCGCGCCGGCAAAGTAACGGAAATGGTCGGAACTCAGGGGAATATCGATATTCCTGGTTTCACGGATCGGTTTGCCGTTGTCAAGCGTTTCGACCATGGCGAGCTTTTCGGTGTTTTCATCGATGATATCGGCAATCTTTAAAAGCATGCGGGAACGCTCCTGCGGGCTGACGTTTTTCCAGCTGTCGAAAGCTTTCCACGCGGCTTTTACCGCTAAGTCGACATCCTCTTTGGAAGCGTCGACGCAGGTGGACAGGTATTCGCCGTTCGCGGGGTTGTAAGCTTTGAACGTTTTTCCCTCCGTGCCGTCGACCCATTTTCCGTCAATAAACAGTTTGTAACTATCGTCTACATATTTGTCCATCATGATTCCTCCCTGCATGGTTTCACACAACAATACTGCGTACACGGAATAAATATGGCAAAAAGCAACAATGTTTTATTTACATGTGAATAAATATTAGTAATTATTACTTTTTGTATCATCATAATACACCTGTTTTAATAAAAAAACTAACTGAATTTTAACATTTATATCAATTATTTAATTGTTTTGGCATTTTATCTGTGATATATTGAATAACAGGGGTGCCTGTGATGCTGCATAGCTTTGATCGGGATCTGGAAATAACAGAGCGCTTGGAAACGGAATACGTACGGGCACTGTTTTACGATCTTCCGGCCGATTACTCCGAGTTGTACCGGTCGTATGAATATCCAAGACTATGCACCGTATTGGAAGGCGAAGTGATCGTATCCCAAAAAGAGGGGCTAAGATCCGACAATAATAAATTTCTGCTGATGCCTGCCATGGCAAAGATATGGATCGAGATCAAAAGACCCGCAAAGGCGCTTGTTTATGAGCTGAGCGACGTTTTGATAAAAAAAGTAAGCGAGAATACCGGGCATCCGTTTCGCGCTGATTTTCACCCGGATCATCCGCTCCTGTTGTTTCAGGAAAGTTCGGAGCTGCGGAATATTTTGAATAAGATTCAAAGGACGCTTGCTGGAAGGAAGCCGGGGTTTGAATACATTTTAGATGTGTATGCCCAGGAATTGGTTTATGATCTGATCCAGACGGACGAGATAAGCCGAATCTTGAATTTCAGGCTTGGAAGCCCGGTCAGCACAGCCATACAATATATGGAAGAGGAATATAACGGCCCGATCAGCATCAAACGGATTTCCTGCGATCTTGGCATGTCGGAGGCAAATTTCTGTCAGTATTTTAAAAAAATCACGGGAGTCAGCCCGAAGGAATACCTGACGCATATTAAAATGGAGAAGGCAAAAGAGATCATCATGGAGGAAAGCATTACCGACGCCTCTTTTGATCTGGGGTATGAAAGCGTTTCAAATTTTATCAGCACGTTTAAAGAGGTGTACGGCGTTACGCCGAAGCAGTACAAAAAGAAATCCGGGTATTAAGGAGACCGCTGCATTCCTTTCCCATGGTCAATCTGGCCGAAAGCGGCGAGGGGGCTTGTCCGTTTCGGACGAAGCTGCGCCGGCCGGCGCCTGATTCCCGTTGCATCACGGCTTTGTTTTGGGAATCCGTTGTTTCGCTTTATCAGACAGGACCTGAAAAATGACGACAGGGACCACAGGAAAGAATGAATTTTCTTCCATTGAAGCAGCCGGATGCTGCCGGCGGAGAGGTTTCATCCGTTCCTGTGGGGGGCTTCTTTGCGGAAAGTCAGTTCATGCACGGGCAGGAAATACTTTCTTCCCACCATCCAAAAGCGATTCTTCCGGAGGCCGGTATATGATTGGTTATTGATAAAAACACCAGGAATGATCCGCCGGGAGGGAAAATCAGTTTTCCGTTTTCCGTTTCAACCAATGTGGTGCCCGGTTCTCCTCTTCGAACAAAAGCTTTTACGCCGCCATACGGTTCTTTTGTTACGTCAGAGGCTTGCTGCAGCTGTATTTGCGGCCTTGGAATGGGGCGAATCGCGGTATTGGAAGGCGTTACCAGCGCCGATTCCGTAAATCTGCCGGGAGGGGAAGCGTTGAACCAGAACTGGGCTCGGAATGGGGAATCCGAGATATCGGTGACCGTCCACACGTTCACGTGCAGATTTACGCCGGAATGCTGGGGGTTGTATAACCGGGCCCATGCGTTTGTACCGTTTCCCAAACTTAAGTTGTCTGCATAGCCTATGAAATAGTCGCCTTTGACGGATTCATACAGCTCAATGGGAATATTGACATTTTTACTGAAGTCGGGTTCACAAACGGGGAATAAGTTTTGATTACCATAATGAAACATATACTCACCTTATTGCCAGATTACTGATGATGGCCGCAGCCGGGCTCGGCGACCGCGAATCCCATCAGTTTCAGTCGATTGTTCCGATGCGGAAGCAGGATTTATCCGTCGATCGGCATGGACCGGGGGAGGGAATCCGATCCGTTTGCAGATGCTTCCAAAGAAAGCGGATTCTCTATAATTTATGCGGCTGTTGGAACTATGGCGACAATATTTTATCGCTGAAACTCAACGCACAGATGTAAATGCAGACCTGCTGCAAATAAAAACGACGGTGTATAATGCTTGGTAAGTCCTGAGGACCGGCATAAAACACCGGTCGACTTTTCAGACGGGAGATCAGAACAGCATGAAAAGAAAAGCAATCTTATCCAACATTGTTTTAATCGGCCTTGTCAGCCTGTTTGTCGATATGAGCACCGAAATGGTTTATCCGCTGATTCCGCTTTTCCTGACTTCAGCTTTTGGAGCTACTCCCGCGATTGTCGGCATAATAGAAGGAATTGCGGAAAGCATTGCCTCCCTGTTGAAGGTGTTCAGCGGCTATATCGGCGACAAGTATCAAAACAAAAAGCGGCTTACCTTTTTCGGGTATTCCGCTTCGGTCATCTATAAAATCCTGCTCCTTCTGTCCACGTCTTGGGCGGGCGTCCTGCTCGCGCGGGTGGTCGACCGCACCGGGAAGGGCATCCGGACCGCACCGCGCGACGCGCTTGTCGCCCAGTCAAGCGACGGCGCAAAACTGGGCGGGTCCTTTGGCCTTCACAAAATGCTCGACATGGCGGGGTCGGCCATCGGCGCGCTGCTTGCCTATGCTTTTATCTCGACCGGGCTGGGCTTTCACAATGCGTTTCTGTACTCGATTATTCCGGCCATGATCGGCATTTCGATTATTCCCGCGATCAAAGAAGAGAAAGGTCCTTCGGCGGGCGGTGAAAAACTGTCGCTCAGGGGATTGAAGCTTGACCGCAGGCTGAAACTTTATCTCGCCATCATGTTCGTTTTTTGCCTCGGCAACTCGTCCAACACATTTTTGCTTTTAAAGGCGAAAGAACGCGGTTTCTCCTCCTCAAATGTCATTCTTCTGTATCTGCTTTTCAATGTATCCGCTTCCGTCCTTGCAATTCCGTTTGGAAAGCTCTCCGATAAACTGGGGCGTTCCGCCATCCTGATTCCCGGCTACCTGGTTTACGGAGCGGTCTATTTCGGCTTTGCGCTGACGGGATCGAAACCGGCCATTATCCTTCTGTTCTTTGCATACGGGGCGTATACGGCGCTGATCAGCGGAGCGGAACGGGCGTTTGTTGCCGAAGCCGCGCCTTCCGGCCTGAAGGGAACGGTTCTCGGAATTTACGGAATGCTGCAGGGCATCGGGCTGCTCCTTTCCTCCGTGATCGCAGGACTGATGTGGGACTATGCCGGTTCCGGCACACTGTTCTGGTTCGGCGGAAGCCTTGCGTTTGCCTCGGCGGCGGCGATTGCAGTCGCGGTGAAAAAACATCCCGAAAACGCCGCCGCGTCATGACGCTGTTCCGGCTGTGCCGCCCTTGGCGCCCGCTCATGGATCGTCTTGACAATCCTCTTCAAAACGCTTAGAATGACTTTGGTTCTCAGAAAAGCACACGGTACGGGAATGTGAGATTCCGGGAATTTTGAAGCGGTGCGGTGCAATTTCAAGCAAAACAGACCCACTCCCTGATTTTTCAGACAAGGCATGGAAACCACTGCCGTAGGTTGAATCATCGGGCCGCAGGGTCGGCAATCAGGGCGCTGTTCATCCCAACAGGGGAACAGCGCCCTTGAGCAGACAGCCGCTGCGCTTGTTGAACATCACGAAAGAAGGAACGTCATGAAACAGGACAGAGTGGAACGGGTGCTGAAAAAATTGAGCGGGCGAGGTCTTTCGCAAATGGTGGTTTGCGATCCCGCCGCGATTTTTTATCTTACGGGCCGCTGGGTGGAACCGGGTGAGCGCCTTTTCGCGCTGTACCTGAGCCGGAAGGGAAATCACCGGATTTTGATCAACCGGCTGTTTACGGTGCCGGAGGATCTGGGGGTGGAAAAAATCTGGTTTTCCGACACGGACGACAGCATCGGCCTGCTGAACCGCTGTATCGACCACAGAGAAGCGCTCGGAATTGATAAAAATATGCCCGCGCGCTTTCTGCTTCCCCTCATGAAGCTTGGGGCTGCCGTGCAGTACCTGGAATCGTCGGATTGCGTGGACGGGGTCCGCGCCTGCAAGGATGAGGAGGAACGGGAGCGGATGCGCGAAGCGTCGCGCCTGAACGATCTGGCAATGGCGGAGTTCAGCAGGCATGTGCGCCCCGGCATGACGGAGCTTCAGCTTGCTGCCTCCATGGAAGAGATTTACCGCGGCCTTGGCGCGGAGGGGTTCTCTTTTCCGCCTTTGGTCGGCTTTGGGAAAAATGCCGCCGTCGGGCATCACGAGCCCGACAATACGGTCCTGCGGGACGGCGACTGTGTGCTGCTTGACGTTGGCTGCCGGAAGAACGGCTATTGTGCGGACATGACCCGCACCTTCTTTTTTCGTTCCGTTTCCGACAGGCACCGGAAAATTTACGAGATTGTCCGCAGAGCCAACGAAGCCGCGGAAGCCATGATCCGCCCCGGCGTCCAATTCCGTGAAATCGACAGGGCGGCCCGCAGCGTGATTGAAGAGGCCGGTTTTGGGGAACAGTTCACGCACCGGCTGGGGCATTCCATCGGCATCGAAGTCCACGAGGTGGGCGACGTTTCCTGCGCAAACACGGAGGAAGTCCGACCCGGCATGACGTTTTCCATCGAACCCGGCGTCTATGTGCAGGGGGATGTCGGCGTGCGGATTGAAGATCTGGTTCTTGTGACGGAAACGGGGTGCGAGGTGCTCAATCATTTTACCAAGGAATTAACGGTACTGGAATGACGGAAAAATCATCGGGAGCATTTTATGCCGAATAAAGGAGAGTCTGTATGAAAATAGGTTTTATCGGATGCGGAAACATGGCAAAAGCCATGATCGGCGGCGTGATCCGCAGCGGCTTGTACCAAAAGGATGAGATCATCGCCGCGGACCATTCTGCCGGCGCGCTGGAGCAGGCGGAGAAAAGCCTGGGCATTCACACCACGGCGGACAACCGTGAGGCCGTGGAGAAAGCGGAAATTGTGGTCCTTTCCGTCAAGCCGCAGTTTTATGTGCCGGTCATTCGGGAAATTGCCCCTCATGTGAAGCCTTCTCAGCTGATCATTACCATTGCGCCGGGGAAAACGCTTTCCTGGCTGGGCGAAACCTTCGGCAAGCCGGTCAAAATCGTTCGTGCCATGCCGAACACGCCCGCTATGGTGGGGGAGGGCATTGCCGGTTTATGCTGCAACGAGTTGGTTACAAAAGAAGAAATGGATGCCGCCTGCAAGGTGTTCAATTCCTTCGGCAGGGGCGAAATCGTTCCGGAACGCCTGATGGATGTGGTAGTGTCGGTCAGCGGCAGCTCGCCCGCCTATGTGTTCCTGTTGATTGAAGCAATGGCGGATGCGGCTGTGGCGGACGGTATGCCGCGCGCGCAGGCGTACACCTTTGCGGCGCAGGCTGTTCTGGGCAGCGCCAAAATGGTGCTTGAAACAGGAAAACACCCCGGGGAACTGAAAGACATGGTCTGCTCCCCGGCCGGAACCACGATTGAGGCCGTCCGCGTGCTGGAGCAAAAGGGGTTCCGCAGCAGCGTCATCGAAGCGATGAAGGCCTGCACGGAAAAATCCCGCTCGCTGTAACGGAGCGTGCGGAAGACGCGTGTCGGAATCGTTCCATGATGGAAGTGGAAAAGCGGCGCCAATCTGCGGTTGGCGCCGCTTTTCCGCGCCGTTTTCCGCCGCGGGCTCCCGGGTGTCCCCGGGTATCTTTCGCACCTTTGGATTCAGAATCGGGTTCAGGCGGCGGAATCATGAATAAATTGTTAAAAAAAATACAATATTCGTCAAACAGTCTTGAAATTCCGCACATTCAATGTTAAAATAATATCAAATCAAATTGTTATTATTTTAACAATTTGAAATCTGCATTTTGGAGGAAAAAGAAATGGCACGCTTTACTTTACCCCGCGATATCTACTTCGGTTACAATGCGATCGGCGAACTGAAAAACCTGAAAGGCCACAAAAAAGCCTTTATTGTAACGGGCGGACAGTCCATGAAAAAGACAGGCTTTCTGAAAAAGCTTGACGATACACTGAAGGAAGCAGGGCTTGAAACAAAAATTTACGAGGGCGTTGAGCCGGACCCTTCCATTGAACGGGTCTATGACGGCGCGAAGGCCATGCGAGAATTCCAGCCGGATGTGATTGTCGCGATCGGCGGCGGATCTCCCATGGACGCGGCAAAAGCGATGTGGGTGTTTTACGAATATCCGGATAAGACCTTTGAAGATATCAAGGACCCCTTCACCATGCCGAAGCTGAGAACAAAGGCCATTTTTGTCGCGGTTCCCTCCACCAGCGGCACCGCGTCTGAAGTGACGGCCTTTTCCGTCATTACCGACTATTCCACCGGCATTAAATATCCGCTTGCCGACTTTGAAATCACGCCGGACATCGCGGTGCTCGATTACGATATCCCGCTCACCATGCCCCAAAAGCTAACCGCGCACACCGGCATGGACGCGCTGACTCATGCGATCGAAGCTTATGTTGCTTCCGCCCGTTCCGATTTTTCCGACCCGCTTGCGCTCAAGGCAATTTCCGACATCTGCGACAGCCTTGTGGACTCCTACAACGGCGACGTCGAAGCCCGCGGCAAAATGCATGTTGCGCAGTGCCTGGCCGGAATGGCGTTTTCCAACGCGCTGCTTGGAATCGCACACAGCCTTGCGCATAAGACGGGCGCCGTGTTCCACCTGCCGCACGGCTTATGCAATGCGATTCTGCTGCCCACCGTGATTCAGTACAACTCCAGAGTCTGCATGGAAAGATACGCCCAAATTGCAAGGATCATCGGTCTGCCGGGTTCTACCGACAAGCAGCTGACCGATTCCCTTGTGCGGATGGTCCGCGACCTGAACAAAAAGCTCGGCATTGCCCAGACTTACCGGGACAACGGTGTCAGCGAGGAGGAGTTCAAGGCGCACAGCAGGAAAATTGCGGAAAATGCGGTCGGCGATCCCTGCACCGGCTCCAATCCGAGAGCGACCGATGTTGACGCAATGGAGAAAGTTCTCACCTGCGCTTACTACGGCCAAGACGTCACCTTCTGATTGCCGAATCCCTTTGATTTTAAAGCCCCGGATTTCACCGGGGCTTTTTGTTGGTATGTATCGGATCTTTCCTGATTCGGGAAAGACCCTGCCTGTCATTGCGCTCAGTACGGGCGCATAAACTGCTGTGTCCAGTAAAGCGTGCCGTTCGCTTTTTTCGCGGCGCCAACGCCGATCTGCGTATATGCGGCGGAGAGAATATTGGCCCTGTGTCCCGCGGAATTCATCCAGGAGGTCACAACCTCCTGCGGCGTTTTTTGCCCATAGGCGATGTTCTCAGCAGCGGCTGAAAATCTCAGGCCGAAGTTCTGCATCATGGTAAACGGGGAACCGTAGGTCGGTGAAGTGTGTGAAAAATAATTGTTGTTTACCATATCCTGCGACTTGTACCGCGCCACACGCGACAGCTGCCAGTTTTCCGTCAGCGCGGGAAGGCCGCGTTTGGTGCGTTCCAGGTTGGTCAGCCGGATGACTTCCTTTTCATAGGAGCTCAGCGGGTCCGCGGCCGGAATATTGATTTTCTGGCCCACATATATAAGGCCCGGGTTTTTGATCTGCGGGTTGGCCTGAATCAGTTCGGAAAGGCCGATTTCATATTTTACCGCAATTTTCCACATGGAATCGCCCGAAACAACGGTGTATGAAGCCGCTTGGGCATAGGCGGTGGCGGAACTTGCAAAGATCATGCAGACAGAGAACAGCAAAGCGAGCATTTTTTTCAAAAGGAACACCTCCGCTTTCATTTTTTCCCGGACCGTGGGTATTATTCCCGCCGGAAACAGGAAGAAATGATTGGAAGCCTTTTGAAGACTTTGCATTTTTCCGACTGTAAAATTCAAAGCAGTGCCGCTTTCCAAGATCGCCCCGAAATTCGCGCCTGCGGTTATTTGGCGAGATTTTGCAGCTTTTTCCGGTCGGTCAGCGTGATTTCACCGCGGGTCAGCGACACCATGTTTTCACTTTGAAAATATTTCAGCATTCGAGTCACCACTTCCCGCGCGGAGCCCATATGCTTCGCAATCGTCTCGTGCGTGATATTCAGCCGGTTGCTTCCGTCGATGGCAGATTGTTCCAGCAGAAACGTGGCAAGACGCTTGTCAAAGCTGGTGAACAAAACCTGTTCCATCACCCACATCACGTCGGAAAAACGGGAAGCCATCAGCTGGTTGGTAAAATCGGAAACCGCAATATTCGTCTGGTTCAGTTGATGGTAGATTTTCGTGGGAATAAGAAGAATATCGGTTTCCTGCTCCGTTTCCAGATAAACTTCAAAGTTGATGTTTTTCATCATGCAGGAGGCGGAAAAAATGCACACATCCCCGTCAAACAGACGGTACAGGGTAATTTCCTTTCCGCTTTCGGAAATGATGTATACCCGGAGCTGGCCGCGGCGCAGCAGAAGCAGGCCCGCGCAATGCTGAGAAGTGCCGTGCATGCTTTCCCCCCGATAGTATGTACGCGGGATGACATGGTTTTGAATCATGATTTTCTGCTCTTCCGTCAGCTGGTTCCAGAACGGCAGCGCTTTTTTTAAATAGGCTGTATTTTCGTTGGTTAAATCCATCTTGCGTTTCCCCCCTTTCGCTATTATAAGGCCTTAACCGGGAAAATAACAGGGACATCGCACAAAAATATAATTGCCGCAGTAAAATGGTTTCTTCACAGCTTAAAATAAGGTTAAAATCAACAAAAGATTCTTTGTTTTTTTCGGACTGCTGTATTAGATTACTGTTTTCAACTGGGTATAATATGGTATAATTTGAAATAGGATTTGGAACAGAAGGAGATGGCATCCATGCAATCGGCGGAGCTTTCAGTGATTTTTCCGGTCAGAAATCTGGAGAAGGAGATTTCCGGAATCCTGCACTGGGTATCTGCTCAAACGGCCGGCCTTGAAACGGAACTGATCGTGGTGGATATGGGCTCGGACGACCGGACGGTGCTGGAAGCGGTACAGAAAATCAAAGAGCGGGGGCTGCGCGGTTTTGTGATTCAGAACGGGGAAACGACGGTCGCTTCCGCTTTGAATACGGGCATTCAGAAAGCGGGCGGGGACTATGTGACGTTTCTGTTCGCCGGAAGGCTTTACCGCGGTTTCGCCCCCTGCTATATGGAAACCGCGGTGCGCAGCGGCGCTGACTTCGTTTATGGATGCATGACGGAGGAAGAGTCCCGCACGGCGGAACGAAGGCTGGTCAGCTCCGCCGTCTGCCGGGAGCAGGGGGCGACACTGGTTTTCAACATGATCAAAGGAACCCTGCGCATGGATATCTCCGCCGTTTTCATCCGGCGCGCGTTCCTGATGGAAAAGCAGATCCGCTTTACCGATTCCTGCGGCTACGGTTATTCGGAGGAATTTGTGTACCGCTGCCTGCTGGAGGCGGAATCGGCCGTTCAGGCGCCCGTGGTGCTGCATCGGGAGAAGGAGTGCGAGATGAAGCGCGGCAGGCAGCAGCCGGTCGGAAAGAATATTTTTCAGTATGCCGACGCCATGCTGCGGGTGGCGGATTTGGTCCGGACCGGCAGCACGGAGGACCTGAAATTGGTCGCCCTGTTTGAACAGCAAAAACTTCCGCTCACGGTGATGCACGGGGTCGACGTCATGCTGCAGGAGGGCGTGGGCTATAACGCCGTGCGTGGTTTTCTTCGCGTGAACGGTTACGATAAATATCTCAAAACAGGCAGAAAGACCGCAAAATCGCTGAAACGAAGGATTGCCGTCTGGAAGATGATCCCGTGGATGTACCAGCCAAAGTGATGGAGAAAAATTCTTTGCCAGGATGATCTATGTCGGCTGATTGAAAAAACGAAAGACCGGACAATTTCGTCCTTTTTATGCGGAAGGAGTGTTGATTGCGATGAATAAGGAGCAATATCTGGAAAGGCTGGAGTCTTTGATTCACACCCTGCCGGCCGCGGAACGCAGAAGAATGATCGGGTTTTACCGCAGAATGATTGAGGATAAAATGGCAAGAGGGGAAACGGAGCAGCAGGCCGTGGCGGAAATGGGCGACGTTTCCCTGCTGGCGCAGAAAATTTTAACGGAATATCCGGGCGGGCGGCGGTCCGGTGCCGGCCGGATCGCGGGAATCGCGGTCGCGTCGTTTTTTGCGATTCTGATCATTGCGGGTTTTGTTTTCCACGGCCTGAATCTTCGCTACCAGGAAGGGGCCTATCAGAACGCGCAGGCCGGGGTGCAGAACTCCGAAACGATGGAACAGAAGACGGAAACGGCGCCGGTTTCCGGCATCACGAAAATCGATGTGGACGCACAGAACAAGGAAGTGGTTGTTGAGCGGGGCGGCAGCGACCAAATCGTGTTTACCTATTGGACCGACAGCAATCAATCCTTTACCTTTTCGAATCAAAGCGGTGTCGTTTCGCTGATGAACCGCGACCGTGAGAGCTGGAACTTTTTTGATTTCTTCCGCAGCCGCAGCCGCACTCAAGTCCATGTAGCCGTACCGGAAAGCTACGCGGGTGAAATTTACCTGCATTCAAGCAATGGGAAGGTGACCGTCGACAATGTGGCACAGCTCACCCGATTGACATGCGACACCAGCAATTCTTCCGTCCGTTTGAACCAGGTCGAGGCCGACGAGATGGTTCTCGACACCAGCAACGGACCGATCCAGATGAACGATGTCATCGCTTCCTCCGTCAGCGCGAGAAGCAGCAACGGCTCTGTTTCCTTCAGCAATCTTTCCTGCCCGGATATCACGCTCGATACCAGCAACGGCAGCATCCGGGGAAATATTCTCGGGAAAGAAACGGATTACACCATCCGGACCGACACCAGCAACGGAAAATGTACGCCGCAAAGCAGAAGCGGCGGGAGCAAAAAGCTGGATGCCGACACCAGCAACGGCAGCATCAGCATTACGTTCAGCGACAGCAATTCATAGGGCGAAAGGAACCGTTCCATACCATACGGCCGTATGGTATGGAATTGTTTTTTTCGTCATATCTTAGGGAGTAGGGGTGGTAATTATGATTATAAAACCGCGCGCTGCATGGACCGCCATGGCACTCCTCCTGGTCCTGTTCGTTGCCGCCGTACAGTTTTCCTGCCGGGTTCTGTCCGTCAGTGCAGACGCTCCCGCGGAACCGGAAACCGTCTGTGTGCCGATCATGGTTTATCACGAGGTGAAACCGAAGCTGTCAAGTTATGTCATCAGCCCTTACGAATTTGAAAGCGACTTGAAGTTTCTGAAGGAAAACCATTACACAGCCATTACCATGACCGAGCTGATCGATTTCGTCTGCCGCGACAAAGGAATTCCCGAAAAGCCGATCATTCTGTCGTTTGACGACGGATACCTGGATAATTACAAATACGTTTACCCGCTGCTCAAAAAATACAACCAGAAAATCGTGTTGTCCGTCATTGCAAAGAACACGGATGACTTTACGCAGGTTCCGGACAATAATCTTACTTATTCCCATATGACATGGGGCCAAATGAAAGAAATCTATGATTCCGGCCTGGTGGAGATTCAGAATCATACTTATAACCTGCATTCCGACAAAAACGGCCGCATCGGGTGCAAACAAATGCGCGGAGAGTCCGACGCGCATTATGAACAGGTTTTATCGGAGGACCTGATGAAATGCCAGGAGGAAATCAGGGCGAACATTGGAGCCACACCGAACACCTTTACCTACCCTTACGGGGAAAGCAGCAAAAACACGGACGGCATACTGAAAAAGCTGGGATTTCAGGCGACCCTTACCTGCAAATACGGGGTGAACATGGTCGGGAAAGGGCAGAATACGCTGTACGGACTGAAACGAATTTGCCGGATGCACGGCGTCAGTCTGAAAAAGGCGCTCGAAGAAGGCATGAAAACATTAAAGTATCAAAACGGAAACGGGTGAACGGAAACAGGCAGCCTTTGCCAGTGCGGCAAAGGCTGCCTGTACTTTGAACGGATTTCCTCACAGCTTTTTGTGTTTGATTCTTCCGACCGCTTTCACAATTTCATACCATAAAACGGAGATGGCGGCGATGCCGAGCGCAAGGCAAAGCTGATCTGCCGAAAGAGGAAAAAGCTTGAGAAAAATGTTCAGCGGGGTGTAAAGAATCAGGATCAGCCCCGTTGCGGTGAGCAGCAGTACGGCCAGCATGACTTTGTCCCGTGTAAGCAGGGCGGCCGATCGAGCGACGGAATCGGTATCGGAGCTGTTCACCAGTACAAGGAACAGGTTGGCAAGCATAATGACGACAAGCCCCATCGACCTTGCAAGCGGAGCATTGGCCGGCGATTGCCGCAGAAAGAACAGATAAGCGCCGAAGGAAGCGCCGAAAACGGCAAACCCCTGCAAAAAGCTTTTCATCAGAAGTCCGGGTGTCAGCATTTTTTCATCCGGGTTTCGCGGCTTACGCTCCATAATTTTCCGTTCCGCAGGCTGCCGCTCAAGCACGACGGAGCATGTTGGGTCAATAATCAGTTCCAGCAGGACCACATGAAGCGGGAGCAGAAAGAGGCTTGCGGGAGGAATGCCGAGCAGCGGCGCCAGCAGCGCTGAAAAGGCAATCGGAATATGAATGGTAAATACGTATCCGATTGCTTTTCGGATATTGTCGTAAATTCTTCTGCCGTCTCTGATCGTATCCACAATCGTTGAAAAGTTATCGTCCATCAGGATAAGATCCGCCGCTTCGCGCGAGACTTCCGACCCGCGCTTTCCCATGGCGATTCCGATGTCCGCGTATTTGAGCGCGGGCGCGTCGTTTACGCCGTCTCCCGTCATGGCAACGATTTCCCCGTTTTCCTGAAATGCTTTTACGATCCGCATTTTATGCTCCGGAATCACGCGGGAAAAGATGCTGACGTCCCGAACACGCTCCCGAAGCTCTTCGTCGCTCATTTGGTTCAGCTCGTCGCCGGTAATGGTTTTATCGCAGTTGGGCATGCCGATCTGCCTGGCGATGGAACTCGCGGTCATTCCGTTGTCGCCCGTAATCATAACCACGCGCACGCCCGCTTTTGTGCACCGGCGGATGTCTTCCTTCACGGATTCCCTCGGAGGGTCGGAAAGGCCGACAAGGCCGCAGAGGGTAAGGCGGCAGTCCGTAATGCTCTGCGGGATGCTTTCCGTGCTTTCCGGTTTCATTACGCCGACGGCAATGACCCGAAGGCCCTGCCCCGACATTTCGGCGACTTTCGATTTTGCCTTGATTTTTTCCTCCTCTGAAAGCGTGCAGAGCGTCAGAATCCGCTCGGGGGAACCTTTCGCCGCAATCAGAATCCCCCCGTCGTGTTTCCAGACATGCCCCATCATTTTCAGTTCGTTGGTAAAGGGGTATTCGGAGATCAGTTCCCCGCCGAATAAATGGTCTTTTCCGATCCCGTATTCCTCGCAGCAGGCCAGCATGGCTTTTTCCATGGGATCGTAGGCTTCCGTTTCACAGGCAAGCCCCATTGTTTCGACCAATTCATCCTTATTGTTGTTCATGGCCCATATTTCGCGGACGGTCATTTTGTTTATGGTAATCGTCCCGGTTTTGTCAACGCAAAGCACGGAAACCGCACCCAGCGTTTCAACGGACGGCAGCTTTCGGACAAGGGAGTGCTTTTTCGCCAGCCTCCAGGCGCCCATTGAAAGGAAAACCGTCAGAATCACGGGGAATTCTTCCGGTATCATTGCCATGGCGAGGGTAATGCCGGATAAAATGCTTTCTACGATCCGCTCGCCGAAGGAGTGGTCGGAAAGATTGCAATACGTAAAAAGACCAACCAGCAATAAAAGCACTCCGGCAATCACGGAGCACAGCTTCACCAGACTGCCGGTCTGATTCTGCAGGGGGGTGGAAGCTTCCGGCGCGGATGCCACGTGGGCGCCGATTTTTCCGTATTCCGTCCCGGCGCCGATTTGATCCACCAGCACCAGCGCGCCGCCCTGTGTCACCAGTGTTCCGGCGTAGCAGCGGTCCCTGCGCCAATAGCCGGTCCCGGCATCCGGGCTGCCGGACGCCGACTTCCACACGCCTTCCGCTTCACCGGTCAGCGTGGATTCGTCCACGCAAAGGTCGTTGGCTTTTATAATTTGGCCGTCGGCCGGAATCTTGACGCCTTCCGCAATCATCATAAGGTCGCCGGGGACCAGGTCCGCGCTGGCAATCGTCTGCTCTTGCCCGTCGCGGATCACTTTTACGTGCGGCGCGGAAAGATCCTTTAAGGCGTTCAGCGTTCTGTCGGTCTTCCATTCCTGAAATACGTCGATGCTGATTACGCCGATCACGAAAATCAGCATAATGGCGCCGTCGCGCGGTTCGCCCAAAATAAAATAGATGGTCGCGGCCGCGATGAGCAAAAGGAACATGGGTTCGCCGACAATGTGCAGGATTTTTATCAGCAGGTTTTGCTTTTTTCGGGGTGTCAGCTCGTTTTTTCCATACTTCGCCTGAAGTTTTTTGGCCTGTTCCGCCGTCAGGCCGGCCGGTTCGCGTCTGTTTTCCGAAACTGTCATACAAGTTACCTCCGTTGCGCTTTGAAGCGCTGTGATTAAGATAGCCCTATGGCACTTCATAAACTCAATTTTGATTGAGTTCTCCAGCTGATGTTCCGTAAAAATATAAAAAAACACATCTGTGGAACATACTACTGTCCCACAGATGTGAAAATGCTCCATCTGCTGCCGTTTCCGGCCCAGCCCCATGAACCTTTTTCCCGGTTCATCGCCTGCTCAGTTTGTACTGTAGATTTATATGCAGTGCAAAGAGATTTCTATATTATAATATATGCGATATTGTTTGTCAAGCATTAAAAGGCTAAAAAAAATGGATTCCGCGGCGGACCTGCCCGGGCAGACAGACGCCCCGTCCCTGCTTCATCATGGAAGGGGGCGGGGCGCTGACAACATGCTTTCGTATGTCCTGATTTATTAAGCTTTAAAAAACATTTTCTTTTGCTTTGTAGTGATGCGCCTGCTCCAGCATCATATCCTTTACCTTCATCAGGCGAATCTGCGTGCTGCGCTCGTTTTCATCCAGCTTCATGGTGATATACCGGATATTTTCCTGCATTTCGGGAATCATGACGTGTTCCAGCGCATTGACGCGCCGGCGGGTCTTTTCAATTTCCGCCGCAAGGAGCTGGCAGGCTTTTTCACATTCGGCCAGACGGAGCATATCCGGGAGAAGGTCGGACAGGGATTTCACCGCCGAATCCAGGTCGCCGGAGGTAAAGGCATACCCGTAGGAATAAATGTCGTTTTCGTCCGACGTCCGGGTTTTATAATGGTATTTCGGTATTTCCACACTCATGACATTCCGGGTTTCCAGCTCCAGGGATACTTCCTGCTTGGGCGTCATGAGCGCCACGTTGATTCCCTCGTCCGGCATCACGGAACGCGCCAGGACAAAATTCCGGTTGGCCTCGGCAATTCCATGCTCCACCTTTTCCCGAAGCGCCTTGTTTTCGCGCACAAGGTCGAGAAAACGGCGCATCAGCTCATCCCGTTTGTCTTTCAAAAGCTTGTGCCCGCGAAGCGCCGTGACCAGCTTTTTTTTCAGCCGTGTAAGCTCCATCCGCGTGGGGTTGACATGAACAGTCGCCAAAAGCAAATCCCTCCTTTCAAACGCTGATGTGCGTTTCTCCGGCTATTTGCCGTAATATTGGTCGAGAAATTCATCCTTGATTCTCTTTAGCTCACTGCGCGGAAGAATGGAAAGAAGCTTCCAGCCCAGGGCAAGCGTTTCCTCAATGTCCCGGTTCGTATGGTAGCCCTGGGAAACGTATTCCTTTTCAAACGCGTCCGCGAATTTTGCGTACAGCAGGTCGATGTCCGTCAGCGCGGCCTCGCCCAGAATGACCATCAGCTCCTTGGCTTCCTTGCCGCGCGCGTAAGCCGCGAACAGCTGGTTCATGGTGTTTGCGTGGTCGGCGCGCGTTTTGCCTTCGCCGATGCCCTTGTCCTTTAAGCGCGAAAGCGACGGCAGTACGTCGATGGGGGGAGTGACCCCCTTGCGGTGCAGCTCGCGGCTGAGGATGATCTGCCCTTCCGTAATGTATCCGGTCAGGTCGGGAATCGGGTGTGTCTTGTCGTCTTCCGGCATGGTCAGAATGGGAATCAGCGTAATGCTGCCGGGCTTTCCTTTCTGCCGGCCCGCGCGTTCGTAAAGGGAAGCGAGGTCGGTGTACATGTAGCCCGGGTATCCGCGGCGGCCGGGCACTTCCTTGCGGGCGGCGGAAACCTCGCGCAGGGCGTCCGCGTAATTGGTGATGTCGGTCAGGATGACCAGCACATGCATGTCTTTTTCAAACGCGAGGTATTCCGCGGCGGTCAGTGCCATTCGCGGCGTTGCGATCCGCTCCACGGCGGGGTCGTTCGCCAGGTTGACAAACAGGACCGCGCGGTCGATCGCGCCGGTTTCACGAAAGCTTTCAATAAAGAAATTCGATTCTTCAAAGGTGATGCCCATTGCGGCGAAGACCACGGCAAACGGCTCGGAGGTGCCGCGCACCTTGGCCTGCCGGGCGATCTGGGCCGCCAGATTCGCATGGGGAAGCCCGCTTGCGGAGAAAATGGGCAGCTTTTGTCCGCGGACAAGCGTGTTCAGCCCGTCGATGGCGGAAACGCCGGTCTGAATAAATTCTTCCGGGTAATTTCTTGCGGCGGGGTTCATGGGAAGGCCGTTGATGTCCATGCGCCGGTCGGGCAGGATTTCCGGCCCGCCGTCGATCGGGCGGCCCAGGCCGTCGAACACGCGGCTGAGCATATCCGGCGAAACGCCCAGCTCCATGCTGCGGCCGAGGAACCGGACCTTGCTGTTGCTCAGATTGATTCCGGTCGAGCTTTCAAACAGCTGTACCAGAGCGTTCCCGCCGTCGATTTCCAACACCTTGCAGCGGCGCTTTTCCCCGTCGGCAAGCTCAATTTCACCCAGTTCGTTGTAGGTGACGTTTTCCACGCCCTGTACCAGCATCAGGGGGCCTGCCACTTCCTGTATGGTTCTGTACTCTTTCGGCATCAGTAGTCCTCCTTCTGCTCAAGGTCGTTGATTTCCGTTTTCAGGGTCTGAATGATATCGTCATACTCCGCCTGCATCCGGTCGGCGGGCACGTATTTGAAACGGCCGATCCGCTCGCGCACCGGGAGCTTAACGAGCTTTTCCACGGAAACATTCCGACCGAGCGCTTCCACGGATTCGCGGTAATATTCAAGCACCAGCTTCATCATGGTGTACTGCTTTTCCAGCGGCGTGTAGGTGTCCGTTTCATGGAAGGCGTCCTGATGCAGAAAGTCCTCGCGTATGGAGCGGGCGGCTTCCAGCCTGAGGCGGTCGGGAGCCGACAGGGCGTCGATGCCGACCAGCTTTACGATCTCCTGCAGCTCGGATTCCTCCTGCAAAAGGCGCATGATCCGGCTGCGGCATTCCATCCAGTCCGGGTGAACGTGGGAATTGAACCATCGCTCCATGGTGTCCACATAAAGGGAGTAGCTGGTCAGCCAGTTCACCGCCGGGAAATGGCGGCGGTAGGCGAGCGCGGAATCCAGGCTCCAGAACACCTTGACAATGCGGAGCGTGGCCTGGGAAACGGGCTCCGAAATATCGCCGCCGGGAGGGGAGACCGCCCCGATGACGGAAAGCGCGCCTTCCCTCGGCGTGCCGCCGAGGGAGCGCACCCGGCCCGCGCGCTCGTAAAACTGTGCCAGACGGCTGCCCAGGTAAGCGGGGTAGCCTTCTTCGCCGGGCATTTCCTCCAGACGCCCCGACATTTCGCGCAGCGCTTCCGCCCAGCGTGAAGTGGAGTCCGCCATGAGCGCCACGGAATACCCCATGTCGCGGAAATACTCCGCGATCGTGATGCCCGTATAGATGGAAGCCTC
>JAAYUL010000079.1 GCA_012517675.1 Clostridiales bacterium
CGCCGGAGGAGGCGCTGCGCCATGCGCTGGAAATGCAGGAACAGGGAGCGGACCTGATAGACGTGGGCGCGCAGTCCACCCGCCCCGGCAGCACAAAAATATCGCCGGAGGAGGAATGGGGCCGGTTGGAGCCGGTTTTGGAACAGCTGAAGGGAAAAATACAGATCCCTGTTTCCGTCGACACGTTTTACCCGCAGGTGGCCGCTCTTGCGCTGGAGCACGGGGCGGATATCCTGAATGATGTAACGGGCTTTGACGATCCCGGAATGATACGCACCGCCGCCCAATCCGGATGCGGATGTATCGCCATGCATCATACGGGTTCGTCGGGGCAGGATATTCTGGAGGAGATTCATGCCTGGTTCCTCCGTAAGATTCAGACGATGACCGAAGCGGGCATTGCCCCCGAAAGGATCTGCCTCGACCCCGGCGTCGGATTTGGGAAAACACACGAGGAAAACCTGAAAATCATGGCCAATACAAAGCGCCTTCGCGCGGGGGACTGTGCCTTTTTGATGGCGGCCTCGCGCAAACGGGTGATCGGCGGCGAATGCGGAAATCCGCCGTTTGACCGGCGGATGCCCGGCACCGTCGCGGCTCACAGCATTTCCATCTATGACGGGGCGGACCTTGTCCGCGCGCACGACGTACCCGAAGCGGTGCAGTCGGCGAAGCTGGCTTCCGCGATCAGGAGGTACCGTCTTGGATAAAATCATCATCAAAGGGCTCAGGGTGTTCGCGTACCACGGGGTGAACCCGGAGGAGAAGCGGGACGGCCAGCCGTTTGAGCTGGACGTTTCCCTGTATCTTCCTTTGCTGCGCGCGGGGCGCACCGATCATCTGGGCGATACCGTCAGCTACGCGAAAGCGGCGAAAACCATCCTGCGCGTTATGACGGAAGCAAGCTATGACCTTCTGGAGCGCGCCGCGAACAGGGTGGCAGAACAGCTTTTGCTGGAATATCATGAGGTTGAGCGGGTGGAAGTCCTGCTGAAGAAGCCGCAGGCTCCCGTCCGTGCGGATTTTGATTATATGGCCGTGTTCATCACGCGGCAAAGAACCGATTTTGACTGACAATGACTGATGATCCTCTGCCGTATTCTCCGTGCGGCGGAGAGGTTTTTTGTTGTTATGATCCTTTTATGTGATATGCCGGAGCGGAGCGGCGGAATGGAGTAGTTGTTATGAAACGTGTGGTACTGGGGCTTGGCTCCAATTTAGGAAACCGAAGAGAGAATCTCAGCAATGCGGCGGATGCGATTGAACGGCTGCCGGGAACGACGGTCATCGCGAGTTCCGGCATTTACGAAACCAGGCCGTTCGACGTGCCGGATCAGCAGAATGATTATCTGAATCAGTGCGTGGTGGCGCTCACCGAGCTTTCCCCGCGCGCGCTGCTGGGCGCCTGCCTCGGCATTGAGGTGGCTATGGGGCGCGTGCGCAAAGAAAAGCACGGTTCCCGCACGATCGACATCGATCTGTTATTGTACGAGGGCGTGCAGTGCAAGGACGGGGAGCTGGTTCTGCCGCACCCGGGCATTCGGGAACGCGCTTTCGTGCTGGTGCCGCTGGCGGATCTTTTCCCCGATAAAAACGCGCTGGGATTGGATTTTTCCGCCGCTTTCAAGCGGATCGACCGCTCCGAAATCAAAAATTTTTAAAAAACTTGAAAAAAATCAAAAAAAGGGGTTGACGAACGGTGTTGTATTTGGTATTATAGTCAAGCGCCTTACGAAAGGCGGTACGGAAAAAGCGAGGCGGAAAGCCAAGCGGAAGCCGGCAGGACCTTGAAAATTAAAC
>JAAYUL010000009.1 GCA_012517675.1 Clostridiales bacterium
ACCATCCGATCCTATGGAATGTTCCCG
Organism: Clostridiales bacterium; assembly: GCA_012517675.1. Taxonomy (GTDB): domain Bacteria; phylum Bacillota; class Clostridia; order Oscillospirales; family Acutalibacteraceae; genus Caproiciproducens. Next base: position 28 of record JAAYUL010000009.1, read on the forward strand.
AAACCAGCTACCTGAAATTTTATATTTTTCAGGTAGTATAAAAGCGCCCCGGCCGCTGCAATTCTCTTCGCGGCCGGAGCGCTTTCTTCTGCTTTCCGGGAAAACAGAATTTTTATTCGACTGTGTTCATATGGACGTCAAGCTGGCGGAACGGAATCACAATGCCCGCCTTGTCAAACGCGAGCTTCACCTGCTCCTGCATTTCAAAATACAGGGGCCAGTAATCCTCCGTTTTCCACCAGACCTTGACCGCGATATTCACCGCGCTTTCCCCGTGCTCCCCCACCACAATCAGTGGGGACGGGTCGTTCATCGCCCTGGAGTTTTGACGAACCAGCTCCGCAAGAAGCTGCTTGACCGCCGCGATGTCCGCTTCGTAGGCCACCGTGTAATTCAGGTCGAGGCGGCGGGTCTCCATGGCGGAATAGTTGGTGATCACGCCGGCGGTAACCTGGGAATTCGGAATCACGATTTCTTTGTTGTCAAAGGTGCGAAGCACGGTAAACATGATTTCAAGGCGTTCCACCGTACCCTCCACATCCTGAAGCGCAAGATAATCCCCCACGCGAAACGGCTTGGTAAAAATGATCTGCGCGCCGCTGGCAATATTGCTCAGGCTGGCCTGCATGGCAAGCCCGATGGTAACCCCGGCGGCCCCGAGCGTCGCGATGATGGAGGTCACATTCATGCCAAGCTCCGCCGCCGCGGTGATGCAGACCACGATTTTCAGCAGCGCCCGGGTGAGCGAGCACAAAAACGTAATGATGCCGGTATCCGTTCTGGAGCGCAGCATTCCCCGCCGCATCAGCCGCACCAGCTGGTTGCTCAGCCACCACCCCAGCGCTAAAATGAGTACGGCTCCGAAAATATGCGGAATGATTCCTTCCGCCCATTTTGCGACCTCCTGCCAGTATTTCTGAAATGTCTGACTCATAAGTTCCTCCCAAAACAAAATGTAAAATAACGGTTGAATTTCGGCATGTTTTTGGAAATATGTAAAAATTGATTGACTTATCATTCTAAAAGTGTAAAACTATAATAAAATAAACATAAAGAGGCATTCATGATGAAAAAAATTCTTTCTGTTTTTGCGGCGGGCCTTCTGTTGCTTTCGTGTGCCGCATGTGCAAAAAGCAATGCCGACTCCGCCGCCTCAACCGCAAGTTCCGCCGCTTCGCTGCAGAGCGGCTCTTCCTCGGATGTTTCCGGCGGCACGCAAAGCCAGGCGGAATCCGGCGGCCTGTCAAGCCGGGCATCGGCCGCCATTTCATCTTCCAAAGCACAGGAAGCTTCCTCCCAATCGTCCGTCTCCGAAAGCGGCGGCTCCTCCGCTCCGGCGGAACGGCAGACCGTGCGCGTGACGATTCCGGAGGGTTTTACCCTTTCACAGATCGGCGACCGGCTCGAGGCCAAGGGCGTGTGCAAAAAAGCGGATCTCCTCAATATCGCCAAAACCTATAATTTTAATTATTACTCGCTGATCGGCGCGCTTGGCTCCGATTCGCACCGCGCCTTCAAGCTGGAAGGCTACCTGTTCCCCAACACCTACGACTTTTACGTCAACATGAAGCCGCAGGACGCGCTCGGCTATATGCTCCGCGGTTCGCGGGACAATATCGGCAGCAAATACCGTTACTCCGGCATGACCACCGACCAGATCGTCACGCTGGCTTCCATCATTGAAAAAGAATCCGGCAATGTGGCGGAAATGAAAAAAATTTCAGCCGTGTTCCACAACCGGCTGAAAGCGGGAATGAAGCTTCAGGCCGACGTCACCATCAATTATGTTGAAAAATATTTAAAGCCTCTGCTCACCGGCGATATCAACCGGTACAATTCCTATTACAATACATACAAATGCAAGGCGCTCCCGGTCGGGCCGATCTGCAACCCCGGCGCAAACGCGCTGTACGCGGCGGCACACCCGCAGACAACCGCCGTTGCCAACACCGCGGCTTCGTTTGGGTTTACGCCGGATGCCGTCTATTTTGCGGCGGATTCCAAAGGAAATTATTATTATGCCACGACGCTGGCACAGCACAAGGCCAACCTTGCAAAAGGCGGAATTATTGAGGGCGGCGGCATGACCCAATAATTTTATTATACCTGATTCCCGCAAAATCACAACCGTTTCCGCTCTGATTTTCAGCGGGAGACGGATTTTGACGAGGCACAAGCCGACGGATTGAACAAAACAGCCGCGTGAACGCAGCGTTCACGCGGCTGTTTTGTTGTGCTTGCGGATCCGCCCGGATCATTAAATAAAATTGATCTGCGAGAAGTCGATATTGCCTTCCTTGTCCGTGAGCTTCGCGTCGGCGTGAACGCATTCCACCCTGCCGATGAACATTTCATGCGAACCGGTCATAATGGAATCGACCACCGTGCATTCGATGTTCACGGGGCAGTCCGGCAGAATGGGGGCGTTCACCTTCGAGCCGTTCTCAAGCCGGACATGCATCGCCGCCAGCTTATCTTCGTCCCGCTGGCTGCGGCTCCCCAGATAGTCGAAGGTTTCCTGATAGCTTTTGTCGACCAGGTTGACCACAAAGCATCCGGATTCCTTGATCAGATGATAGGAATAGCGGGACGGAACGATTCCGACCATCACCATCGGCGGGTCATAGCTGCAATTGCCGCAGTAACCTACCGCCAGAACGTCGTTTTCCCCGTTCAAGCCGCGGCAGGAAACAAGCACCTTGGGCATAGGCTGAAGGCACGATTTCATTTTCGCTGAATATTTTTCCATTTTTCAGACTCCTTTGATTTATATTATTTTTCTGATTGGCAAATAATCCTGATCGGTTGGAAAAAGCGGCTCTGCCCCTATTCCGTTTCAAACGAGTCGCCCGCGCAAAGCGGGAAACACCGGTCCCCCAAAAAGCGCTTCATTTCCGCAATGGCGAAAATTCCCGTGCAGTGCAGCGGAACGATATTCCGGATATCCAGATCCAGCATATACTGAATCGTCATTTCCAAACGCAGGGGGCTGACGCTGCTCAAATGCATTCCGGCTACCAGCGTATCGATTTTCCTGCCCGGAAACCGCCTGACCGCATAATTCAGGCAATTCGCAACGCCGGGATGGCTGCACCCGAGAAAAACACAAAGGCCCTTCTCCGTCTCAATCACCAGCATCTGCTCATCCTTCATCATGTCTTCCGCCGGATTCGCCCGATCGCCGACAAACAAGCCCCTGGGCACCCCTTCAAAAGCCACCGTGCTCGGTATCTCCCCGCAGAGGGTGATGTGCGGAGCAATCCGCGTGGTTTTCCCCGTCATCACAAGGCTGCCCTTTATGCCGTCATAATCGTCCGGCGACCACGGAATGCCGATCTCCCGGCAGGTTTTACCGTCGGAATTGAGCGCATACTTTTTCGCGAAAGCCGCCTCATGGACATAAATCTTCGGGAACCGGCCGGACCCGGGGAAATGGACCAGCCCGCCGCAATGGTCGTAGTGGCCGTGGCTGAGCACAATGCCGTCCACCCGGTTCAAATCCAGACCCATCCGCGCGGCATTCCGGCAGTAAACGTCGGACTGGCCCGTGTCGAACAGAAGCTCGGCCTCTTTGTGCTCAATCAAAACGGACAAACCATGTTCCGCGAGAAAGCCGCGTTTTCTTGTCCTGTTGTCTGTCAGAATGTGTATTTTCATCTGTGGAACATCCCTCCCAATTGTCATCAGCAAATAGTGAGCATAAGCCCACTATTTTTATTTTAGTGCGGCATCCGGAGCTTGTCAATATGAATGGAGCATAAAAAGCATGCGGAGCAGCCTATTCTAACGATTTCAGCCTGCCGCTCGTTTTGCCTTTGGTTTTGCAGCGGTCCGACCTGGAGACGGTTGACAAACAGGAATATCAAACTATAATGATAGTTGTACAAATTCCTGTATTTTCCTGATATGGATTGTAAGAGGCAGTTTAACCTGTTTCACGATAGGAGGAAGATTGATGTTGGATTTTGGTCCGGACTTTGATTACGCAAAAGAAATTGCAGACAAATGGAACAAAAAGCTGAAATCGCTGCGGCTGACCAGCCTGGTGATCAGCGTTCTGATGATTCTGCTTGGCATTCTGTGCATTGCGTTTCCGCAGCAGTCCCTGATTTTATTGGAACGGTTGGCTTCCGTTCTGATTATCGTACTCGGCGCGTATCAGATCGTCGACTATTTTCACCCGGTGGTTTTTGTGCGCCGCACCGGCGTGCTGATCAACGGTATCCTGAATATTCTGATGGGCCTGCTGCTGCTCTTTTCGCCGGTTGCGGTCACCATTATGACCTTTTCTTTTCTGTTCGGCGTTCTGATGCTTGTTTTCGGTGTCGGGGAGATCGCAAGGGCACATCAGATCAGCTGCTTTACAGCCTCCGGCTACGGCTGGGTGATCGTCAACGGAATTTTCGATATTCTGGCGGCTACGGCTTTCCTCATTGCCCCGCTGCTTTCCGCCATTTTTATGAACCTGATTCTTGCTACATACCTGACCGTCGGCGGCCTTACCCTGTTGATTGAAGCGATTTCCATGAAAAACATGAATTCATAAAAGCCTCGTTCCGCTGCCTCCCTACAAAGGGATCTTGTATCAAACGACCCCGCGAGCCCTGAAACTACAGGACTCGCGGGGTCGTTCATGTTCAGGCCGCGGTGAAAAAATCAGAAAATTGCAGCGGAGCCTAACCGTCTGACTGTGAAGATGCGGCGTTGGGGTCCGGGCCTTTGCTGACCACGATAAGCACCTGTGAACCATAGGCCATCTGGCTGTCGGCCTTCACCGTGTCGTAACCGATGACCGTGCCCGCCGGGACCGTGTCGCTGTACGCCTCTGTTTTAGACGGCGTAAACCCCGCGGCGGATACCGCTTCGGACGCTTTGTCCAACGTCAGCCCCGCAATCTTCGGCAGTGTCCGAACGGCAGCGCCCTGGCTGACCACCACCGCAATGTCGGAACCCCTTGCCATTTTTGTGCCGGCCGCGGGCGACTGAGAAATCACGCACCCCTCCGGGACGGTGTCGCTGAACTGTTTAGTGGAAAGCAGGACCTGATAATCGGCGCTTCCGGACGATACGGCGGAGGTGGAAGCTTGCAGATCCTTAAAATTCTGGCCGGTCAGGTCGGGCACCGCGATCATATTGGATTCCGAAGATTCGTTCGAACTTTGCTGCAGAGCGCTCGTGTCATCCGAAGACGAAGCGGAAATCTGCGACTGCACCGCAAGATCGGAGGAATCGTTGATATTGTTGAACGACATCCACACAATTCCGACAACAATAAATAAAATCAGCACCAGCACACAGGATAAAATCACCCAGACAAAGGTCGGCACTTCCTTTTTTTCCCGACTTTCTTTGCTTTTTGAAGAATCCCGCTGTGCCGCGGGAGCCGGTCGCTGCACACCTTCGATCGCGGCGGTAACCGTCGGCGCCGCCGAAAGCTCGGCGCGCAGCCGTTCAAACGTGCGCGTCCGCTTTTCAGAATCGACCTGCAGCGAGTTGGCCATTGCCGTTATGACATGCGGCGGCAGATTTCTTAAAATACCGGTTGGAATCAGCAGCCGGGAATCGGTGCGCCGTTTCGGCGCCTCCTGCGGCATGGTCCCCGTCAAAGCGAAGAAAAGGGAGGCGGCAAATCCGTAAACGTCGGTGAACTCGCCAAGCGCGCTGCCCGCAGTGTATTGTTCGATTGCAGCACAGCCGGAAATCAGCTCCGGCTGCAGCTCGGTGCCCGTTTTGCGCGCCGCGGCAATGTTGAACCCGCTGAGCTTCATTCTGCCGTCTTTCATAATGCGAAGCGTATCCGGCGAAATGCCGAAATGGCTTACGCCGGCAGAATAAAGAGAACTGAGTGCGGAAAGCACCGGCATAAACAGCTGCCGGGCGGTATTCCAGTTCAAGCTCCCTCCGCTTCGTTCCACAAAATACCGCAGAGTGATGCTTTCGTCCCATTCTGATACCGTATATGCGGTATGGTTTTCTTCAAAAATATCGTAAATCTGTACGATTGCGGAAAGCTCCCTCAAGTGAGCAATTTCCCTGGAATAATTAAGAAAATCGGTGATGTATTCATCATACATCAGTTCGCTTCCGCCCAGCACACGAACTTCCCTTCCGTTTTCCGCCCTTTCGCAAAGCGTCTGCGGAAAAAATTCGTGCAGCTCAATGGGAATATTCAGCACCGTGTCATAGCCGATATATGAAATTCCTGCGCCGTTGCCGTGCTGCGCACGGCCGACGAGATACCGCTGCTGAAGTATGATCCGGTACGGAAGCGCATGACGCATTTGCGGCTCGGCAGTGTGAAACCCACAGTGCGGGCATTCCGTTTTTCCGGCCGTGTTACACATGCAATTCATGCACAGATTCTCTGAGCCCGTCATGTTGCTTCCTCCATATATTGTGATACTGCATGGAAAATCCTGCTGTTTATTCTTCACCCGATTGGTCCGTGTTATCCAATTTATTCCAACAAACTGACATTCCGATGAAACGACAAGGAACGGCCTGACCGTTCCGCTTCATGATCCGTCAAAACATATTTTTCTCAGGGAAGCGCCGATGAAACGGCGCTGCTCAGACCATCAGAGGATGTCTGCGTCAATCAGCGGTTCCTTAGTTTATAAATTATATCATATCTGCCCACGAAATGGCAAGACTTGAGACAATCACGGTCTGTCGGGCGGAAAAGCTCCCGGCGCCCGGGCTTCTCCTGCTTCGGCTTTCCTCAAGCGCCGCTGCGGCGGCGGGGAAAGCATGGACGAAACCGGGCAAATGATTTGTTATGTGACGACATCACGGAAATATTTCTGTTCTTGTTTATAATAGAAAAGCAGAGGGAAATAATTGATACAGAAGATTGATAAAGAAGGTATTAAAATGAAAAAAATCGAAAACATTGGAAAAACGGATCGTATCATCCGCATCGTATTGGCAGCCGCGCTGTTCAGTCTGTTCATTTTTCTTCCCGGAAGCCTGAAATGGCTGGGCCTGCTCGGCCTGATCCCGTTGGTAACCGCAGTGATCGGATTTTGTCCCCTGTACTCCTTGTTCCATCTCTCCACAAAAGAGAAGCACAAAGGAACATGAACCGAATCCATCCATTAGAAAAAACACGTGTCAGGAATGGAACCTGCACGTGTTTTTTTGGGGCGAACCCATCCTTTGATCCAGGCCTCGCCGGGCCTGACGGGAAAATTTATTCTTCCTCGTCCGGGTTTTCCCAGTTGTGCCAGACGTTCTGCACGTCGTCGTTGTCCTCGAGCGCGTCGAGCAGGCGCTGCATTTTCGCGGCGGTTTCCTCGTCCTCCAGCTTGGTGTAGGTGCTGGGCACCATTTCCACTTCCGCCGAAACAAACTCATACCCTTTTTTGCTTAAATCTTCCAGCACGCCGGAAAAATCGGAGGGTTCCGTATCGATTTCAAAAACATCTTCGTCGGCCTGAAAATCGGAAGCGCCGGCTTCCAGGCAGTCCTCCATCACCTTGTCTTCTTCCAGACCTTCTCTTTCAATGACAATGACGCCCTTCTGCTCAAACAGGAAGGAGACACAGCCCGTTGTGCCCAGATTTCCGCCGAATTTGTCAAAATAATGGCGGATATCGCCCGCCGTACGGTTGCGGTTGTCCGTCAGGGCTTCGACGATTACGGCCACGCCGTTGGGGCCGTACCCTTCGTAGGTAATGCTCTCATACTTGGTATCGCTGCCGTCGCCGGCCGCCTTTTTGATGATTCTTTCTATATTTTCATTGGGGACATTCGCCGCCTTTGCCTTGGCGATGCAGTCCTTCAATTTTGAATTCGCATTTGGGTCGGGACCTCCGCCTTCTTTTACCGCCACGGCAAGCTCACGGCCGATTTTGGTAAACACCTTTGCCTTCGCGCCGTCGGTCTTTTCTTTTTTCCGCTTAATATTATTCCATTTCGAATGGCCTGACATATTTTAAGTCCTCCCAAAAATAAAGCTACGGTTTATCATATCACAATTCACTTTTGATGGCAAGCGCCAGGTTCCGCGCCTGCAGCCGCACCCTTTCGAACTCGGCCGCTCCGTTTTGAAAGTCTGTGCCCGTCCATACAATCTCGTGTTTCAGCGCCGTGTTCATCACGGAGAAGACCATGCGGAGCTGGCGTGAAATGATTTTCGCCCCTTCCGCGCTGCGGGAGCCGCAGGTCGCGAGCAGAATCGCGGTTTTCCGTTTGGCGATCGGGGGATTCACTCCAATGGAAAAGCGCGCGGAAAAATACCGCTGCATCCGGTCGAAAACCGCCTTGAGCGGGGCCGGAAAGCTGAGGATGTAAACCGGCGTTGCCACCACGATGAAATCCGCACGGCGAATCTGCTCATCGATTTCATCGAAGTCCCCGTCCGAACACCCCTCCGTCCGGTTACAGAAGCCGCAGTCCGTGCAGGGAGCGATTCTCTCCGCGTAGGAATCGATCAGGCGGATTTCCGCCGATGTTCCGAACGGCTCAAGAAATTCCCGCAGCAGTTTGGCGGTAAAGCCGTCGCGGTGCGGCGAACCGAAAAAAACAAGGATCTTCTTTTTTTCAGATAAGCGTCCTTCCGTCACAGTATCTGCACTCAAGCATATCCCCCGCTTCTTTGAACAGTCTGGGCAAATAACGCTCCGTCTGCGTAATGCACTTCGGATTGGAGCACTGATACGGATGCGTGGAATGCAGGGTCTTCTTTTTTGCGGGAATCGCCGCATTCTGTAAAACCGTAAAAATAAGCGCCATGCGCGCGTACATGCCGTACACGGTCTGGTCAAAATATTTGGCGCGTTCATCGTCGTCAATGTCCACGGTGATCTCGTCCACACGCGGCAGCGGGTGAAGAATTTTCAAGTCCTTCTTCGCATAGCGCAGCTTTGCGGAATCCAGCACAAAGACGCCCTTCTGCTCCTCATACCGTTCGGCGCTCGCAAAGCGCTCCCGCTGAATCCGCGTCATATACAGCACGTCCAGTTTCGGCACCGCGTCGCTCAGGTTGGTCAGCTCCCGGTAGCGGCATCCCGCGGCGTCCATCACATCCTTGACATACTGCGGCAAAGCAAGCTCCTCGGTGGAAATCAGGACAAACGTGTTGCCCTCGTACCGGGTCATGGATTTGATCAGGGAATGGACCGTGCGCCCGTTTTTCAGGTCGCCGCACAAGCCGATGCACAGATGGTCGAGGCGGCCTTTCTCATTATACAGGGTAACCAGATCGGTCAGCGTCTGCGTGGGGTGAAGATGCCCCCCGTCCCCCGCGTTGATGATCGGTGATTTGGAATAAAGCGTGGCCGCCGTGGCCGCGCCTTCCATCGGATTGCGCATGACAATCAAGTCGGCATAGCCGCTCACAACCGTAATGGTGTCCTTCAGGCTTTCCCCTTTGGAGACAGAGGAATTTTCAGGATTGTCAAAGCCGATCACCTCGCCCCCAAGGCGGTACATTGCGGTTTGAAACGACATTTTCGTTCTGGTGGAGGGTTCGTAAAAAAGCGTCGCCATGATTTTGCCGCGGCAGGATTCCCGGTATGCCCACGGATTGCTGCGGATCTTGTTTGCTAGATGGATCAATTCATCGATTTCAGCGAGAGAAAGCTGGTCAAGGTCGATCAAATTATTAAGCTGCATCAAATCACCCCGTAAGAAATTTGCGTGTATTAAGCTTCGAAAAACGAATAAAATTTGCGGCCTGAATCGGGCCGGGCTCATTTTCTTATTTATTGTAGCATTGTTTTCCATGAATAACAAGACAAGGGCCTTATTTTTGGCGCCGCGGTACTTGACAATTGAAACCCTACCGCGATACAATTGATTATTAGCATATTAGTATTATTATGAAACGAAACGGCGGTTGCAAAAATATGAAAGTAGGCTTGGATGTCGGTTCCACAACCATCAAATGTGTGGTGCTGGACGATGAAAATCAAATCGTTTATAAATCCTACGAGCGGCATTTTTCTCAGATCACCCAGAAAATGGTCGAGCTTCTGAGCAAAGTGAAAAAAGAGATCATTCACGGGAAAAGCGCCCGCCTGACCGTTTCCGGGTCGGCGGGAATGGGGATTTCCGAAACCTGCGGTCTTCCTTTCGTGCAGGAGGTCTACGCCACCAGAATCGCAACGGGAAAGCTGATTCCGGAGGCGGACGTCATTATCGAACTGGGCGGGGAGGATGCGAAAATTCTGTTTCTTTCCGGCGGCACAGAGGTGCGCATGAACGGTTCCTGCGCGGGCGGCACGGGGGCGTTCATCGACCAGATGGCAACGCTTCTGAACATTTCTCTGGAGGAAATGAACGAGCTTGCCGAGCATTATGAAAAAATATACACCATCGCCTCCCGCTGCGGCGTGTTCGCAAAGTCCGACATTCAGCCGCTGCTGAACCAAGGGGCGCGGAAAAGCGATATTTCCGCCAGCATTTTCGCGGCGGTGGCGAACCAGACCATCGCGGGCCTTGCGCAGGGGCGTAAAATCGCGGGCAACGTCCTTTACCTGGGCGGGCCGCTGACCTTCCTTTCCCGCCTGCGGTACGCCTTTGACCAGGCGCTCCACACGGAGGGGATCTGCCCGGAAAACTCGCTGTATTACGTCGCCATCGGCGCCGCTTACAGCAGCGGAACGGAAATCGACCTGGACGCCGCTCTGAAAAGCATTGAGGCTTACGGAAGCAAGGTCAACTTTCTTTCGATTCCCCCTCTGTTCCAAAACGAGGAGGAATACCGGGAATTCAAGGCGCGCCACGACGCATGCAGGGTTGCAAAGGGCGACGTGAAAACGTACCGGGGCGACGCGTTCCTCGGGATCGACGCCGGCTCCACCACGGTGAAGGCCGTGCTGATCGGAAAAGACGGCGAGGTTCTGGACTCCATTTACAAGAGCAACTCCGGCAATCCCGTCCCCATTATCCGGGACTATATTTTAAACGTGTACCATCAATACCCGCAGATACGCATCGCGGCGGGAGCGGTGACCGGCTACGGCGAGGAGCTGCTGAAAAACGCGTTCCGGATCGATTTCGGGATCGTTGAGACCGTCGCCCATTTCACCGCCGCAAAGCGCTTTATGCCCGACGTGGATTTCGTCATCGACATCGGCGGGCAGGATATGAAGTGCTTTAAAATCCGCAACGGCGCGATCGACAACATCTTCCTGAACGAGGCGTGCTCCTCCGGCTGCGGCTCGTTTCTTCAGACCTTCGCCAACACGCTCGGCTACAACATCGCCGAATTCGCAAAGCTCGGCCTGTTCGCGAAGCACCCGGTCGACCTCGGCTCGCGCTGCACGGTGTTCATGAACTCACAGGTCAAGCAGGCGCAGAAGGACGGCGCCACCACGGAGGACATTTCCGCCGGGCTTTCCGTCAGCGTGGTGAAAAACGCGATTTACAAGGTCATCCGCGCCGCTTCGGCGGACGAGCTGGGCCGCCACATCGTGGTGCAGGGCGGGACCTTCCTGAACGACGCGGTGCTGCGCGTGTTTGAAAACGAGCTGGGCGTTCATGTACTGCGGCCCGACATTTCCGGCCTGATGGGCGCTTACGGCGCCGCGATCTACGCCATGGGGAAATCGACCGGCGCCAGCACGATCGTCACCAGGGAAGAACTGGAGAACTTCCGGCACGAGGTCAAAGTGACCTCCTGCGGGCTGTGCAACAACAACTGCCGTTTGACGATCAACATTTTCGACGGAAAACGACGTTTTATCGGCGGAAACCGCTGTGAAAAGCCGGTGACCCGCCGTTCCTCCGGCTCCGAGCTGAACCTTTACGCCTACAAGCTGGAAAAGCTGCGTTCCTACCGGCCCGTCATCGGACCGCGCGGAAAAATCGGCATTCCCATGGGCCTGAATTTTTACGAGCTGCTGCCGTTCTGGCACACCTTTTTCACCCGTCTCGGCTTTGAAGTGGTGCTTTCCCCCATGTCGAACCGGGAGCTGTACCTGGACGGGCAAAGCACCATTCCCTCCGACACGGTGTGCTTCCCCGCGAAGCTGATGCACGGGCATGTCCTCGCCCTGACGGAACAGGGGATCAAGAATATCTTTTACCCGTGCATGTCCTACAATATTGACGAAGGACTGGGGGACAACCATTACAACTGCCCCGTCGTCGCCTATTATCCGGAAGTGATTTCGGCAAACATGAGCGTGCTGAAGGACTTCAACTTCATCCACGACTATGTCGGTATTCACCGCAGGCACGATTTTCCCATCAAAATGCATAAAACGCTGCACAAATATTTCAGCGATATCTCCCTGATCGAAGTCAGGGACGCCGCAAAGGACGCCTACCGGGAATACGGGGCTTACTTCGCGGACATCCACGCCAAGGGAGAAGCCATCATTGAGCAGGCGGAAAAGGAAGGCAGGCAGATCATCGTTCTGTGCGGCCGGCCGTACCACCTCGACCCGGAAATCAACCACGGCATCGATAAGCTGATCACCAGCCTCGGCGCGGCGGTGATCACGGAGGACACCATCAGCAACCGGGTCAAGCATTTCCCCACCGACGTGCTGAACCAGTGGACCTACCACGCAAGGCTGTACGCGGCGGCGAAATACATCGGCGATAAACCGGATATGAACCTGGTGCAGCTCGTTTCGTTCGGCTGCGGCGTCGACGCAATCACGACCGACGAAGTACGCCGGATTCTGGAAGTAAACAACAAAATATACACTCAGATTAAAATCGATGAAATTACAAATCTCGGCGCGGTCAAAATCCGGCTTCGCAGCCTGTTTGCCGCACTGGAAGAATGAGGTGACACCAAATGGCCGAGCTTAAATTCAACCGGAACGGGCGCCTTCTGTTTACCAGGGAAATGAAAAAGGAGTACACGATCCTCTGCCCTTCCATGGCGCCCATCCATTTTCAGCTGATTGTAAACGTGCTGAACAACTGCGGCTACCGTGTGGAGCTGCTGACCAACGAAGGCCCCAACGTGGTGCAGGAGGGGCTGAAATACGTTCACAACGACACCTGCTACCCGGCGCTGCTGGTGATCGGGCAGTTTATCGACGCGCTGCATTCCGGCAAGTACGACCTCGACCGCACCGCGCTGATCATTACCCAGACAGGCGGCGGCTGCCGCGCGTCCAATTACATCCACCTTCTGCGCAAGGCGCTGAAAAGAGCCGGGCTGGAGCGGGTCCCGGTCGTTTCGCTGAACATGTCCGGGCTGGAAAGAAACCCCGGCTTTCACATCACCCTGCCGATGATCCGCAAGTTTATCGCCGCCGTGGTTTACGGCGACGCCCTGATGCTGCTGTACAACCAGACGGAAGCGTATGAAACCGGCAAGGGCGACAGCGACAAGCTGGTACAGGTCTGGATTGAAAAGCTGACCGAGCTGTTCAACCGCGGCAAGGGCCTTTCCCTGAACGAGCTGACGCAGAACCTGAACCGCATCGTCAAGGATTTCGCGGGAATTCCGATCCGCAAGGTCCCGAAGGTCAAGACCGGCGTTGTGGGCGAGATTTACGTAAAATATTCCGCGCTCGGCAACAACCATCTGGAGGATTTTCTGCGCGGGCAGGACTGCGAGGTCAACGTGCCGGGTATTTTGAATTTCGCGCTGTTCAAGGTCGACAACCGTCTGGAGGACATTAAGCTGTACGGCGGCAACCCGGCAAAATTCGGCGTGGTGACGCTGCTGATGGATTATCTGCTGAAAATGCAGAACATTCTGATCCAGGCGGTAAAAACGCAGCCGAAATTTCTGCCCCCCACCACCTATGCCCACACGAAAAGCCTGGTCAAGAATGTGATCGGCTACGGCAACAAGATGGGCGAGGGCTGGCTGCTCACCGCGGAAATGCTGGAGCTTGTGGAACAGGGCTATGAAAACATCGTGTGCGCCCAGCCGTTCGGCTGCCTGCCGAACCACATCTGCGGCAAGGGGATGATCCACCGGATCAAAGCGGTCGACGCGCGCGCCAACATTGTGCCCATCGACTACGACCCGAGCGCCACCCGTGTGAATCAGGAAAACCGCATTAAGCTGATGCTTGCGGTCGCGCGGGAAAAGCTGGCCGAAAAGGAAGCGGAAAAACCCGCACGCGGCTCCGCGCCGGAACCTGACGAAGACAAGGAGAAAACCCAATGAAGAAATTTTGGAGCGAATTTAAAAGCTTCGCCATGCGCGGCAACGTGGTCGACCTCGCCGTCGGCGTCGTCATCGGCACGGCATTCGGAAAAATCGTTTCCTCACTGGTTGCCGATATTCTGATGCCGATCCTTTCCCTGATTACCGGAAGAGTGAATATCGCTTCGCTTTCGGCGGTCATCCCCGCCTCCATCAACGGCGGAAAACCCATCGTCCTTTCATACGGAACGTTTTTACAATCCATTATTGATTTTCTCGCGATTGCATTCGCTATTTTCCTGATGATCAAAGTAATCAACCGTTTTCAGAAGAAAGAGGAAAAGCCCGCCGCGCCGGGACGGGAGGAACTGCTTCTGACGGAAATCAGGGACCTGCTGAAGGAGCAGAACGAAAAAAGCGCGGAATAACCGCGCCGCCAAACAACAAAAAAGCGAGAACGCCCGCCGCACCTCCGAAAGGAAGTGCGGCGGGCGATTTATTTTCGCGCGGAACAGCGCATCAGTCGTCAAGGCCTTCAAACTGCATGTTGTAATATTTTGCGTAAACGCCGTCCTGCCGGAGCAGCGACTGATGTGTGCCGCGTTCCAGAATTCCCTCGTCGCCGATCACGATAATTTCATCGGCGTTGCGGATGGTGCTCAGGCGGTGCGCGATCACGATCGTCGTGCGGTTTTTGGAAAGCTCCTCCAGGGAAAGCTGAATGTGGCGCTCGCTCTCATTGTCCAGCGCGCTGGTCGCCTCGTCCAGAATCAGGATGGGCGGATTTTTCAGGAACACGCGCGCAATGGCAAGGCGCTGCTTCTGCCCGCCGCTCAGGCGCGTTCCCCTCTCCCCGACGTAGGTATCATACCCCTGGTCAAGGCTCATGACGAAATTGTGGATGTTGGCTTTTTTCGCGGCCTCCACAATCTCCTCCTCCGTGGCGTCCGGCTTGCCGTAGGAGATGTTGTCCCGAATACTGCCGGCAAACATGTAAACGTCCTGCTGCACGATTCCAATGGTGCCGCGCAGCGAATCGAGCCGGACGTCGCGCACATCCTGCCCGTCCACCAGGACGCAGCCGCCCGTCACGTCGTAAAAACGCGGGAGCAGCGAACACAGCGTGGTCTTTCCGCCGCCGGAAGGCCCGACCAGCGCGACCGTTTTCCCGGCGTCGATATGAATGTCGATGTGGCTCAGGACCTCTTCGGTGGAATCATACTGAAAGGAAACATCCTGAAAATCAATTTCGCCGCGAACATTTTTCAGGTCCGCCGCGCCCGGGCGGTCGACGATCTCCGGCTCCGTTTCCACCACTTCCGTAAAGCGGCGGAAGCCTGAATACCCCTTCTGGAACTGTTCCGTGAATTCGATCAAAACGTCGATCGGGTTGATGATGATGTTGATGTAAAGGGCGTAGATGGCAAGCTCGCCGACCCCCAGCGAGCCGTTTGCAATAAACAGCCCGCCGCTGACCAGCACCGCGATGAACAGAAGCCCCTCAAAAAACGAGGTCCCGGCATGGAAGCTGCCCATAATCCGGTAGCTGCTCACCTTGGAATCCAGAAAGCGCAGGTTGCTTTCGCTGAACTTTTCGCGCTCCAGCGCTTCGTTTCCAAAGCTCTTCACCACGCGGATGCCGGCAAGGCTGTCCTGCACGCGGGAATTGACCCCGGCAATTTTTCTGCGGTTGTCCAGGAACACGGCGCGCATCTTTTTGTTCTTGTCGATGCTGAAAAAAATCATGATCAGCGTGACGCCGAACAGAATCAAGGTCATCGGCACATTGATCAGCATCATCAGCGCGAAGCTTCCGATGATTTTCAGCAGCGAAATCACGATGTTCTCCGGTCCGTGGTGCGCCAGCTCGCTGATGTCGAACAAATCGGACACCAGCTTGCTCATCATTTCACCGGTGTTGTTTTTATCGTAGTAGGAAAAGGAAAGGCACTGCAGGTGATCGAACAGATCCTGCCGCATATTGCTTTCCATTCTGGCGCCCATAATATGGCCCCAGCTGGTGATGTAATACTGGCAGCCCACCCGGATCAGCTCCATGGCCAGAAGGCCCAGCGCGACCCAGGGCAGGGCTTGAAGAATGTTCCGCGCCGTTTCGGTGAAAAGACCTTTCGTCAGCCAGTTCAAAATCTGGGGAAAGGCCACGTCCACCGCGGAAACAACCAGCGCGCAGAACATATCAAACCAGAAGATTCCCCGGTACGGTTCATAATACCGGATGAATTTTCGAAACATAGACATGCTGTTCTCCTGTTAATAAATCAATACTTCTCGGGTTCCTCGTATTCCCCGCCGAACGTTTCGACGGTTACGGAAACCATTTTTTCATCTTCATACGGTCTGTCGTTCCGGTCGCGGCGGACCGAAACGATGCGGTCGGCCTCCTCCATGCCGGAAATCACCTTGCCGAACGCGGCGTACTGACCGTCCAGATGCGGCGCGTCCGCAACCATCAGAAAAAACTGGGAGCCCGCGCTGTTCGGGTTCATGGCGCGCGCCATGGAAAGAACGCCGCGGGTGTGTTTCAGGTCGTTCGGAATGCGGTTCGCGCTGAATTCGCCGCGGATGCCGTAACCCGGGCCGCCCATTCCGGTGCCCTCCGGGTCGCCGCCCTGAATCATAAAGCCCGGAATGACCCGGTGAAAAATCGTACCGTCATAAAACCCTTTCTTCACAAGCGATATAAAATTATTGACCGTATTGGGAGCGACCTGAGGATAAAGCTCGATTTGGATCGTTCCCTTGTTTGTCTGAACTGTCACAACCGGATTTTTCATATAAATCGTTTCTCCATTCTGCTGTTATTATGGCGCCGGCCGGATTTTACACGGCAAATCCGATCCGCATTTGCAGCCCGGAACCATTTTTGCCCATAAAGCGACATTCCTATTATACCCAGTCGGGGGAGTTCCATCAAGGCTTTCCCGGCGAAATCAGAAAATAAAGGAACTGCCCGCATTTCAATATGGCCGATCAGTATGGTATAATAGGCGCAAGGACTGAAACCCCAACGTTTCTGCTGCTGTGCGGAGGATCCTGTTGGAGCAAACGAAAGGAAGAGGACGCAATGAAATTGATTTCCTGGAACGTCAACGGACTGCGCGCCTGCATCGGCAAGGGCTTTCTCGATTATTTCCGCGACGTGGACGCCGACGTGTTTTGCATTCAGGAGACGAAAATGCAACCGGAACAGGCGGAGATCGTGCTGCCCGGCTACTGGCAGTACTGGAACTCCGCTTTGAAAAAAGGGTATGCGGGAACAGCGGTTTTCACCAGAATCGACCCCATTTCCGTTTGCAACGACATCGGCGCAGACGGGCATACCGGGGAAGGGCGCAGCATCACGCTGGAATTTCCGGATTTTTACCTGGTTACCGTGTACACGCCGAACGCGCAGCCCGGGCTTGTCCGGCTCGGCTATCGCATGGAATGGGACAACGCATTCCGCGCTTATGTGAAGGAGCTGGACGCCAAAAAGCCGGTCGTGATCTGCGGGGACATGAATGTCGCGCACACGGAAATCGACCTGAAAAACCCCAAAAGCAACGCGGGGAACGCGGGGTTCTCCGACGAAGAGCGGCAGAAAATGACGGAGCTGCTCTCCGCCGGCTTTACGGACAGCTTCCGCTGCCTGCACCCGGAGCAGACGGGCGCCTACACCTGGTGGTCCTACCGGTTCCGGGCGCGCGAAAAGAACGCCGGCTGGCGGATCGATTATTTTCTGGTTTCCGACCGGATGCGCGGCAGGATTCTGGAAAGCAACATTCACGCGGAAATCATGGGAAGCGACCACTGCCCGGTGGAGCTGCTTCTTTCAAACCAATAAGCAGAACGGAGGGATCACAATGAAACTGTGTTTTTACGGTGCGGACAAGGAAGTAACGGGGAGCTGCCACTGCGTGGAAGTGAACGGAAAGAAAATTTTGATCGACTGCGGCCTGCAGCAGGGCGCGGATGAGGACGACAACCACCGGCTGCCGTTCGACGCCCGCCAAATCGACTGTGTCATCGTCACCCACGCCCACATCGACCACAGCGGCAGGCTCCCGCTTTTGATCAAAAACGGGTATGAAGGTAAAATGTACACGACTGAAAAGACCTGCGAACTGCTTTCCATCATGCTGCGCGACAGCGCGCATATTCAGGAAATCGACGCCATGAACGAAAACCGCAAGGGCCGCCGGGCCGGGCGGGAACCGGAGGAGCCCATTTACACCGTGGAGGACGCGGAAAACACGCTGAAATACCTGGTTCCCTGCGGATACGGCCAAATCACGGAGCTTTTCGAGGGCGTGAAATTCCGCTTTACGGACGCCGGCCACCTGCTCGGCTCCGCGAGCGCGGAACTGTGGCTGACCGAAAACGGCGAAACGAAAAAGCTTGTGTTTTCCGGCGACATCGGCAGCAGGAACCAGCCGATTATCCGCAACCCGCAGTACATTAAAGAAGCGGACTATGTCGTAATGGAATCCACCTACGGCGACCGGGACCATGAAAAGCAGGAAAATTACGCCGCCGTGCTCGCGGATATCTTCGACCGGACGCTTGCCCGCGGCGGCAACGTGGTGATTCCAAGCTTTGCGGTGGGCCGCACGCAGGAGCTGCTTTACTATATCCGGGAAATGAAGGAGCAGGCTCTGGTGAAAAGCGACCCCGATTTTCCGGTGTATGTCGACAGCCCCCTCGCCGCGGAAGCGACGAAAATCTACGGCGGCGACCTGACCGGCTACGCGGACGCAGAGACGGTCCAACTGATGAAATCCGGCTTCCGGCCGATTTCCTTCTCCAATTTGAATATCTGCGCCAGCGCAGACGAATCCAAGGCGCTGAACGACGACCCGACCCCCAAGGTCATCATTTCCTCCAGCGGCATGTGCGAAGCGGGGCGGATCCGCCACCATTTGAAGCACAACCTTTGGCGGGCGGAATGCTCCGTCGTATTCGTGGGGTACCAGGCCAACGGAACGCTGGGGCGGATTCTGGTGGACGGCGTCGACAGAGTCAAGCTGTTCGGCGAGGAAATTGTGGTAAAGGCCGAAATTCACAACTTCCGGGCGCTTTCCGCGCACGCGGACCGCAGCGGGCTGGTCCGCTGGATCGAAGCGTTCGAGCCGAAGCCGGGCCGTGTTTTCGTGGTGCACGGGGAGCAGACGGTCTGTGAGACCTTTACACAGACCCTGCAGCAGATGGGCTTTCACGCGATTGCGCCGAACTTCGGCGCCGAGTACGATCTTTTGGCGGACCAGCTGCTGCGGGAGGGCACGGAGCCGGAAACGCGTCACGCCGAACAGCGTTCCAGGGGCCGCAGATTTTCCGCGCCGTTCGCCCGGCTGGTCGCTGCCGGAAAGCGCCTGACGCAGGTCATACTGGAAAACGAAGGCGGCGCAAACAAGGATTTGGCAAAATTTGCAGACCAGATCCTTTCGCTCTGCGACAAATGGGAAAGATAAAAAACAGCGGAGGGCACGGTGCT
This sequence comes from Clostridiales bacterium, assembly GCA_012517675.1. Lineage (GTDB taxonomy): Bacteria > Bacillota > Clostridia > Oscillospirales > Acutalibacteraceae > Caproiciproducens. The sequence continues at coordinate 19,590 of JAAYUL010000009.1, forward strand.
CTCCGCTTCTTTTATGCTGATGGGAACGGCACAAAACGGGACGGCCTCAGGCTTTCCCCGCGTCACAGCCGGTAATCGGTCAGGGGCTTCACGTTCAGGAAATAGTAGTCGCGGAGATTTCGGCGCTCCACAAGTCCCGCCTCCCGCAGCGCGCCGCGCAGCCTGCCGTGGAGCGCCTCGCCCGCCGCGGTATAAACCAGCTGCCCGCCCGGCGCGAGCAGGCCGGCCGCCGTTCGAAATACCTGCTCCGGGTTCTCCATCCGGTCCGTTTCGCTTTCAATCAAAAGATAATCGTAGCGCCGTTCCCCAAAACAGGACTCCAGCTCACCGGGGCCCGCACGCACGCATTCGGTGCAGACGGACTTCAGCTCCGGCATGTTTTCCGCCCGCTCCGAAAGGTAATCGAGCCGGATCGCCGCGCACCCTTTGCTTCTGCACGCGTTTTTCATTTGCAGCAGGGTGGAGCCGCACGACGAACCGATCCCCAGCAGGGAACAGGAGTCCCGCTGCATGAATGTAAAAAGGTTCAGCACATTGAAATCGATATACGCGGCCTGCCACGGGTGCACGCCGAATTTGGAGCGGAACAGGCGCAGATTGCGCGGCGCGAGGTTGCTTTTCGCGTATTCCGCATTGAACGTGACCGAGCCGAAATGATGGACATAGGTATCCCCGGCCAAAACCAGACGGTAGCCCGCGCGGCGGATGCGGAAGCTGATGTCGTCGTCGTCGTAAGCGCCCGGGTTGTACGCTTCGTCGAACCCGCCCATCTCCTTTTGCAGCTTTGTGCGGAACAGGCAGGCATAGGTGACCAGCTTGATCCGGTCTTCCCACAGATTCGGGTTGCTCACGTTGTAATCCGCCGCAGCGCGCTGCATCTCCTCGAGCGAGCCGTACGACAGGGATACCGCCTGGTTGTTGGAGGAGACCCCGCACACGGGGACCGCCATGCCGATGGTTTCATCGGATTCCATGCACGCCACCAGATTTTCGAGCCAGCGGTGCGTGACCACAATATCGTTGCTCAGATTCAGGGTGTACTTGCCCTCCGCCATGCGAAACCCCCAGTTCACGGCCTTATCCACCCCGATATTTTCCGGGTAGCTGAGCTTCACCGCGCCCGGAATTCCGCAGAAAAACTCCTCCGTTCCGTCGCTGGAACCGTTGTTGATCAATATGAGCCGGTACGGAATGCCCCCGGTATGCTCCAGCAGCGCCTGAATGCAAAGCCGGGTGTAATCCAGATGGTTGTAGGCGGGCACCACAATGGTGACCAGAGGGGCTGCCGCGGCCCCGTTTTGTTCCAGATTCATGGCTGCTTCCTCCCGCCTGCGCTTTCCAGAAATCCGCGCATGGTTTGAATCATGTAGTCGAGCATCTCTTCGGTCAGGCCGGGGTAAACCCCGACGAAAAACGTGTTTTTCAGCACCGATTCCGTGTGAAGAAGCGGGCCGCAGACCCGGCATCTGATCTCTTCGTAAGCCGGCTGGCGCAGGATATTTCCGCCGAACAGCATGCGGGTTTCAATCTGCCTCTGTTCCAGAAAAGCGACGAAGTCGCGCCTGCCGAACGGAGCCTTGTCGCGGACGGTGATCGGGAACGCAAACCAGGAGGGTTCCGCGCCGGGCAGCGACCTCGGCAGGACCAGCACGTCCCCGAACGGCAGCAGCGCCTCGTAAATCCGTTGAAAATTCCGCTTTCTTGCCGCCGTGAACCGGGGCAGCTTTTTGAGCTGTTCGATTCCAACCGCACACTGCAAATCGAGCGGCTTTAAATTATAGCCGATGTTGCTGAACACATACTTGTGATCATACCCGAACGGAAGATTTTTGTAGCGGTGCGCGAACCTCTTGCCGCATGCGCCGTTCGGGTCCGGCTCCCCCGTGCGGCAGTAGCACGCCCTTCCCCAGTCGCGAAGGGACAGCGCCTGCCGGTACAGGCCGATGTCGTTGGTGAGAACCGCGCCGCCCTCCCCCATGGTGATATGGTGCGCCGCGTAAAAGCTGAAGGTGGAAACGTCGCCGAACGTGCCGCAAAGTCTGCTGTTGTAAACCGAATCGAGCGCATCGCAGGCGTCTTCCACCACATACAGGCCGTAACGGTCCGCAAAATCCGTCACCACATCCATCTGTGCCGGGTTGCCGAGCGTGTGCGCAAGCACAATCGCCCGCGTTTTCTCCGAGAGCGCGCTTTCCAGAAGAGAAGCGTCCAGATTATAGGTGCCCTCCTCCACATCGAGGAACACCGGGACCAGACCGTTCTGCAAAACAGGGTTCAGCGTGGTCGGAAACGCCAGCGCGGAGGTAATCACCTCATCCCCGGGGCGCAGCGGATCTTCCAGGCTGCGGGAGCACAGCGCGCCGACGGCGACCAGATTGGCGGAGGAGCCGGAATTGACCGCAAGGCCGTGTTTCATCCCCATGCAGCCGGAAAAATCGCGGATAAATTCCTCCCCCTTCGGCCCGAGCGTGAGCCAGAAATCGAGCGCGCTGGAAACAAGCGCCTGCATTTCCGCCGCGTCGTATACGCGGCCCGCGTAATGCACGCGCGTTTCCCCGGGCCGGAACCCCTCCGTTTTCTTTTGCAGTTCGCAATACTCGGCTGTTTTCTCCAGAATTTCCGCCTTCAATTCATCCGCTGTCATGGCGCACCCCCGTCAGCCGCGCCGGATCAGGCGCAGTAAATTCCGGCAGACGAAATCGATATCCTCTTCCTCCAGATTCGCGGCGGACGGAAGAGAAATGCCGTGCTCCTCCACCCTGCGGGAAACCGGATTCGGAAAGCGCTGTTCGAACACCGGGAACCGGCTCATCTGCGGAAAGCCGGGCCTTGCGTGGATGTTTTTCCGCCGCAGCCCGGCCAGCACGTCGTCGCGGTCCGCGTAAAAAGAATCCTCCAGCAGCATGGAAGGGTAGCAGCAGTTGCTTTTGCAGCCCGGCTTTTCCCGGACCAGCCGGATACCCTTCACGCCGCTCAGCCGTTCTTCATACCAGTGAAAAATGCGGCGTTTTTTCTCCATCAGCTCCTCCGCGCGTTCCAGCTGCGCCAGCGCGAGCGCCGCCGTCAGGTTGCTCATGACATATTCAAAGCCGAGGTAATCGGACCAGAACACGGCGCGGCTGTCCGTTCTTCCCATGGAGGAAAGAAGCCTTGCCCTGCGGTAAATCTCGGGGTCGTTCGTCAAAAACATGCCGCCTTCCCCGCTGACCGTCATTTTTGCCCCCTGAAAGCTGCAACAGGAAACGTCCCCGAAACCGCCCACGCGCTTGCCGTGGTACTCCGCCCCGACGGCGGGGGCCGCGTCTTCAATGACAAACAGGCCGTATTCCCTGGAAATGTCCATAATCTCGCGCATTTCGGCCGGATGCCCAAAGGTATGCACCAGCATGATCGCGCGCGTTTTCCGCGTGATCGCCTTTCGGATACACGCGGGGTCGATCGTCCAGGTTTCGGGTTCAATATCCACAAAGACGCAGCTTGCCCCCGTGTATGCCACGGCGTAAGCGGTTGCCACCCAGCTGAAATCGGTCACGATCACCTCGTCGCCGGCTTGCAGCCCCAGCGCCGCCGCCGCGAGATGCAGCGCGTGGGTGCAGCAGAAGGTGGCGACCGCGTAGCGCACCCCGACGTACTGTGCAAACGCCTTTTCCAGCTTTTCAATGTACCCGTCAAAGTTTTCGTACCAGCCGTTTTTTACCGCGTCCGTCACGTATTCCACTTCTTTTTCCGTAATGGACGGCCCTGCGAAACTGATCTTTTTATTCAAAGGTTTCCCTGCCTTTCCGTCTGTCGCGCGGCGTCGCTTTGTTCCCTGTTCGCCCGGTTCCACGCTTCGATGTCCAACTGCATGCGGAAATACAATTTCCCCGGTTTCTGGCTGTCGAACTGTTTGACCGGCACCCATTTTTCCCGGTCCTGACCGGCAACGCGGTACAGGGGGATTTCCGCTGTCCTGAAAAAGCAGTTCCGCTCATAGAACGCAATCGCGTGCGCGTTGTCCGAAAGGACACGCAGCGTTATTTTCTTCAGCTTCAGCCCGGAAAGCCCCCAGCGGACCATCGTGTTGAGCGCGCCGCTCATCAGCCCGGGAAAGCGCCCCGTTTCCCCGCGGAGCACGGCGTCCACCTCCAAGCTTTTCTCCCGTTCGTCCGGCGCGGAAAAACCGAGGTGTCCCACCCGCGTGCGGTCGGCGGAAAGAACCAGAAACAAAATGCGGTCTTCCCGCGCCAGAATCTCTGTTTCAAGCCAGTTTACGGTGCTTTCCTCCGTCGCCGTAAAGCTGTTCGGCGAAAACGAAGGGCAGCCGTTGCGCCACGCCGCCATCTGTGCCGCACTGCCCGGAAGGGTGGCCGCGCAGTCCCACGTAACGGGGCGCAGGTACCCCATGAAAACCTTTTCGCTGTTGTAAACCGGCAGACAAATCAGCGGATCATACGGATTTTTTGCTTTGAATGTCTTTAAAACGGAAATGATATTTTTTCGCCAGCGCTTCACGGGCGAAACCTCCTTTTGGAAAAATCAAGGGTAGAGCGGGAGCATCATGTTTTCCTCCAGCTCGCCGCGCGGCAGGCGCGGGTCCTGGTCTTCAATCGGGCGGCCGACCGAAAGCTTCGGGAACACATACGTGTTCCGCGGCAGCATGATTTCAGCCAGGACGGGTCCGTCCGAAGCAAACACTGCGGGCAGCGCGTCAAACTGCGCCCTGGTTTCCACCCGCACGGCGGGGATGTCGTACGCGCGCGCAATCCGGCAGAAATCGGGCGCTTCATACCCGAGGACGGTGCCGTAATACCGCCCTTCAAAGTACATTTCCTGGAACTGCCGGATCATGCCCAGGCTGCGGTTGTTCAGCACAATGATTTTCACCGGAACCCGCTCCCTGCCGACCATGCCGAGCTCCTGCAGATTCATCTGAAAGCCGCCGTCCCCCGTCAGGGCGAACACGCGCGCTTCGCGCTCCCGCGCGAAGCAGGCCCCCACCGCCGCCGGAAGAGCAAACCCCATGGCCCCCATTCCGCCGCCGGTCAGCATGCGCTGGCGGCCGGTCAGCGTCATCGACTGCGCCGCCCACATCTGGTTCTGTCCCACATCCGTGCAGACGATATCGCTGCCCCGCATCATATTGGAAAGCTCGGAGCAGATAAAATTCGGGTCCGGCCAACCTTCTTCGGCAAAGGACGGGTACCGCAGCCGGTATTTCATCAGGCGGCCGCGCCAGGGCCGGAACAGGCCCGGCTCCATTTTCAGGATTTCAGGGCTGGCAAGCAGCGTGCGAAGGAAACCGCAAATGTCGGCCCGAACCCCGCATTCCCCCGGCTTCACTTTTCTTTCCAGCTCCGCCGGGTCGATCTCCACGCGGAGCAGCCGCGCCTGCCGCGCAAAGCTTTCGACCTTCGTACCGGTCTGCCGGGTATCCAGCCGGGACCCCACGGCCAGAATCAAATCGCTGTTGGCCAGCGCAAGGTTGGCGTAACGGTTCCCGTAGCAACCGGCCATGCCGAAATAGTTGATGGAATCATTGTCGTAAGCGTCGCGCCCCATCAGCGAGCTGACAACCGGAAGCTGCAGGCGTCGGACAAAAACGCGCAGCAGATCCCGCGCGCCGGAAAGGCGGACGCCTCCCCCCGCCAGAAGAACCGGGCGGCTGGAATGCTTCAGCCAGTCCGCGGCAAGTCCGGCGTCAAACTCCGCCGCGGGCGATTCCGGCGGCGGAAAGCGCCCCAGCGTTTCCGGCTCAATTTCCGCGCGCTGCAAATCCATGGGCAGATCCAAAAGGACCGGCCCTTTTCTTCCCGATTCCGCGAGAAAAACGCACTTTTCCAGTTCGTACCGGATGCGGGAGGAGTCGGTCAGACGGACCGCGTATTTGGTAATCGGCTTGACAATGCCGACAATGTCGGTTTCCTGAAAGCCGGCCTGCCGAACACGGGATTCACCCTTATATTCATAGGTATTCACCTGCCCGGTCAGGTACAGGCACGGGATGGAATCAAAATAAGCGCTCCCGATCCCGGTGATCAGGTTGGTCGCCCCCGGCCCGCTGGTTGCCGCCGCCACGCCGATTCCGCCGCGCACACGCGCGTACCCCTCCGCCGCAAACGCGGCGCCCTGCTCGTGGCAGGTCTGCACCCAGCGCAGACCGCCTGTTCGGCAAATGGAATCCAGAAGGTGCGTAATCGCGCCTCCCGGGTAGCCGAACACCGTATCGCAGCCGGCTTCCACCAGAAAACCGGCGACATAATCCGAAAGCTTCATCCTTCCCCCCGTTTACATGCGTTCACAATATCCGGCGATCTGGCTTTCGCAAAGGTTCAGAAAATCGCCGTCGTGCCGGTACCATTCGACGGTATATTCCAGCGCGGTGCGCAGGTCCATCCTCGGCCGCCAGCCAAGCAGCAGCTTCGCTTTGGTGCAGTCAAGGCGAAGCGCGGCGGCTTCGCGCGGGGGATCTTCCTCCTGCGAAAAGCGCACCCGCGCGGAACCGCCCCAAATTTCGGCAAGCAGCTCCGCAAGCTCCCCCACGGAAACGGAGTCCGCCGGCTCCGGCCCGAAGTTCCACGCGCCGTCCAGCGGAACACCCTCCAGCAGCTGCGACGCGAGGAGCAGATACCCCGACAGAGGTTCCAGCACAAACTGCCACGGGCGCACGGATTCCGGGCTGCGCAGTTCCACGGGGCGGTTCGCTTCCAGTGCGCGGATGCAGTCGGGAATCAGGCGGAATTCCGACCAGTCGCCGCCGCCGAATACATTTCCCGCGCGGACGGAAGCCACTGTTTTCCCTTTTTCCTCCGGAAAAAAGGAATGCCGGTACGATGCCGCAGCCAGCTCCGCGCAGCCCTTGCTGGCGCTGTACGGGTCCAATCCGCCCATGGGGTCGTCTTCCCGGCAGCCCCAGAACGGCTCCCGGTTTTCGTAGCATTTGTCTGAGGTGACGATGATGACGGCCTTAACGGAGCCGCAGGAACGCGCCGCCTCCAGCACGTTGACGGTTCCCATCACATTGGTTTCAAAGGTTTCGGCCGGTTCCCGGTAAGAACGGAGCACGAGCGGCTGCGCCGCCAGATGGAACACCAATTCCGGCCGGTACGCCTCAAACGCCATGTTCAGCCGCGCCCGGTCGCGGACATCCCCGCGCAGATCGATCATTTTGCCGGAAAGCCCGCACATCACGAAATTGTCCCGGTCGTTCACGGGGTCGAGCGCGTAGCCCGTCAGGCGGGCGCCCAGCATGCCGAGCCAGACGCAGAGCCACGAACCCTTGAACCCGGTGTGGCCGGTCACAAGCACGTTTTTCCGGTAAAACGCGCCGCCGAAACAGCCGGCCGGCGCTAATTCCACAGTTTCCATGGCGCTTCCCCCGATTCCCAGATTCTATTGACCCGCTCCACATCCTTGTACGTGTCGATCGCCGTCCAGAACCCGGTGTGGCGATAAACGGCGAGCTGGGAATTCTCCGCAAGGCGGTGCAGCGGCTCCTGCTCGAACGCACAGTCCTCTTTCGGAAAACAGTCGAACACTTTCCGGCTAAGAACCATGTAACCCCCGTTGATCATATCATCCAGAACCGGTTTTTCCTTAAAGGAAGTCACCACGCCGCCGTGCGACTGGATGACCCCGAACGGCGAGATGGGGCTCACCCCCGTCAGGGTCGCCGTTTTGAGCGAATTCTTATGAAAGGTGTAAAGCCTGCGCAGATTGATATCGCTCAGGCCGTCGCCGTAGGTCAGCATGAAATCCTCCTCATCCCCGAGGTAGGGCTTTGCCCGCAGGATGCGCCCGCCGGTCTGCGTTTCCTGCCCGGTGTCCAGAATCGTGACATTCCACCGGTCATCGTCAAAGGAATGGTATTCCACCTTTTGCTCCGCGCCGGTATGGACGGTAAAGTCATGATTGCGCCAGCACATCTCCATAAAATAACGCTTGATCATGTCGCCCTTATAGCCGACGCACAAAATGAAATCGTTGATGCCGTAAAACGAATACAGCTTCATAATGTGCCAGATAATGGGGTTTTCCCCCACGCCGACCAGAGGTTTTGGGCGGAATTCCGTTTCCTCCCGCATTCGCGTGCCCTTTCCCCCGCATAGTATGACAGCTTTCATACCCGACCTTCCTTCCGGCGGACGGATGACCGCCGCGGTTTTCTTCTCTTATCACTATATGCGGAGAAAAACCGATTTAAAACCGGAAGGCGGCGGCGCCCGGAAAAGCAGAAAAAATCCGAACCGGTTTCCAAACGGAAAAGGTTCGGATTTTCTGTATGCGATGTACCCGGACGGGAACCCCCGCCGAAAGGGCTTTACGCGAGCTTTTCTTCAATCAGCCGCAGATTGTTTTTCAGCCGCTCGTCATCCGGAGAAAACGCCAGGGCCGCCCGCGCGTGTTCGGCGGAGCGCCGGAACATGCCGAGCCGATAACAGGCGATGGCGCAGAGATCGTCCGGCGTATAATCCCACGCATAGCCCATATTGGTGTAAACCTCGGAGCGCCGGACGATTTTCAGCGCCTCCTCCGTCATGCAGAATACGGTCGGCCAGTCCCCCAGTTCATAAGCCATCTGCGCGAATTCCACATACGGCTCCCGCATGGGCGATTCCGCAATTGCGCGCAGGTACCACGCGCGGGCTTCGCCGACACGGTTGAGGCGGTAATACGATTTTGCGATCCACCGCATGGACGCGCAGCGCTCTTCCGCCCAGACGGCGGACGGCAGGGAAAGGTGGCGTTTCAGCATTTTCACGCACTTTTCCCACATGCCGTAGTACATGTACTCGCGGCCCAGGTAATAGGCCATGCGGTCGTCCCGCGGGTTTTCGGTAACCGCCTGTTCCAGAAGCGAAAGGTAGTTTCCGCGCGATTTGGAAGGGTCCGGATAGTGGTCCAGAACCACATCGTCCATAAAAATGATTTTTTCCGGGCCTTCCCCGCAGTATTTCAGGCATTCGTGAACAGGGTATTCCCAGCGGTAGCTGTTCCGCTCGTGAATTTTAAAGTACCGGAACCGGACGCCGGGGGAACCGTCCTCCTTGTGGCTCCAGTTGTACCAGTACTTTGCCATTTTTGTTCCGGGCTTCCACCAGCGCTCCAGCGCCTTGCGCCAGCCCGGGCACAGCACCTCGTCCAAATCCGTACACACACAGATTTCCGCGTCCTGCGGAACATGGCCGAGCGACAGGTTGCGGGCGGTGTCGAACCGCCAGGGGGAAACCGTTTCCTCAAAAACCTTCGCCCCCCTTTCCCGAAGGCGCTCCACCGTGTGATCCGCAGAGCCGGTGTCGGTCACCACGACCTCATCCGCTTCCCGCATGGAATCCATCCAACGGTCGACAAACTGCTCTTCGTTTTTACAGATTGCGTACACAACGATTTTATGATGTTTCATGTTCTGCCCTCCGTTACGACCCGGACTCCGGGAGCTTCAGGCGAATCAGTTCCAGGTTTTGCTTCAGCCTGGCGTCGCCCGGGTTCATGTTCAGCGCCTGCTCCGCGTACGCAAAGGACTGCCGGTACAGCTCCAGCCTGTAGCAGGCAATCGCCCCATAATCATGCAGAGCCGGCCCCCACGCGCCGGGCTCCAGAAGGTAGCTTCCGGATTTTTCCGTGATTTTCAGCCCTTCTGTTACCATCAGGTAAACCAGCGGCCAGTCGTTTTGCAGGTATCCCAGCCTTGCGAGCGCCAGATAAGGCTCCCTGACCTCCGGGCATTCCGCGGCCGCGCGGAACAGCCAGACCCGCGAAGACAAAAGCTCCCCTTTGTTCTCAAAGCAGTTCGCGATAAACCGCATGGCGGCGCTGCGTTCCTCGTTCCAAAGGGCGGACGGCATTTTCAAATATCGGGTCAGCGTGCGGATACAGTCGTCCCAGCGGGCGTAATACATGTATTCGCGGCCAAGCCAGAAAGCGACGCGGTCGTCATCCGGGTTTTCCTGCGCGGAAAGCTCAAGAAGCGGAAGGTACTGGCTGCGCGGTTTGGTCACATCGGGATAATGCTGCAGCACCAGGCCCTTCACCCACACCGTTCGGTCCGGATCTTCCCCGCTGTATTGCAGCACTTCATGCACCGGGTGTACCCAGCGAAAACCGTGCCGGCGGTGTATTTTTTCCATTGGAAACTGTTTGTCGTATGTTCCGTCGCTTTTGCGGCTCCATGTGAACAGATACCGCGCGCGCGTGTAGCAGGGCTGCCATGCGTCCTCCAGCTTTTGGCGCCAGCCCGGCTCGAAAACTTCGTCCAAGTCGTTGGAAACGCAGAGATCGACGTCGTCGGGAATATGGTCCATCGCCGCGTTCCGGGCCGCGTCAAAGCGCCAGGGCACGATTTTCTCTTCGTAAACCAGAGCGCCGCGGGCGCGCAGCTTTTCCACGGTCGCGTCGGTGGAGCCGGTGTCGGCCACTACGACCAAATCCGCCTCGCTCACCGCATCCATCCAGCGGTCCACAAACTTCTCTTCATTCTTTGTAATGGCATAAACACAGATTTTATATCGGCTCAATGGTTTCACCCGCCTGTTTCATCATAATGTACGAAGAGGCCGAAGAAATTTCCTCGGCCTCTGGGAAAAGATTAATCCAACAAAAGCAGACTGATCTGCGCGCCGACCGCCGGCGCCAAATCCAAAGTCAGGGCCAATGCCGAATTGTTTCGCAGCGTAACAATATCATCGGCATCCAGATTCAAAATCGCCGTTCCGGATAATTGGCCTGTAGCAACCAGAGCCAAAACCGTGGTGGAAGCGTCCGCCGAATCGTTTACGGTCAGCGCGATGGAAGCCCCTACCCCTGCGGTCATTGAGACGCCGTAATAAATTTGATAATCTCCGGACTTTAAAATTTTGATATCCGTCGAGCCGGGAGTATGGTCAATTTCCACAACCGGCCCGTTTACATTAAACGGAATATCCGCTCCCGCAGAAATGGTTGCATCCGCAACAAGAGCAAGATCATAGGCGTAAGCATAGGCCGACAATCCATTTGCCGGACCGGTGTCGCCAACGGGGCCGGTGTCGCCAACGGGGCCGGTGTCGCCGGTCGGGCCGGTGTCGCCAACGGGACCGGTATCCCCAATCGGGCCGGTGTCGCCGACGGGACCGGTGTCGCCGACGGGGCCGGTTTCGCCGACGGAGCCGGTATCGCCGATCGGGCCGGTATCCCCGATCGGGCCGGTGTCGCCGACGGGGCCGGTTTCGCCGACGGAGCCGGTATCGCCGATCGGACCGGTGTCGCCGATCGGGCCGGTATCGCCGGTCGGACCCATCATGCCGATATCATCCTGAAGAATGGCAAGGGCTGCTTTGACCGAAACCAAAGAGGCGTAATAAAAGTCCGACGCACTTGCATTGACCAGCGACACAGTTACCGGAGCCGCCGTAACATGAATAATTCCAACGCCAACCACTTCTCCCGCGTTTAGCGGGGAATTTCCTTTCAGATTGTCACCCTGGGAAGAAACAAGGGAAAAAACCGCGCCATTGGCGGATTGCGACGACTGGGTCGCAACCCACCAGTTCACGGCGTATCTTCCGGATTCGTTAAACGTGATGACTCCTGTCGTTCCGTTATAGCTGATATTTCCCGCGGAATAGACAACATTGTCGAAAACGACGTTTGCGCCGCTTTCCACCATTTCACAGTCCAAGCACTCGATTTGCAGCGCGATATCACTCATAGAAAAACTCCTAAATCACGATTGAAGCAAACTATGTCAGTCCACCTCAATAATGATTATATTCGCCTGCACCGGGGTTGTTGCAAGGTTTACCGTTCGGCCGGTCACGTTGACCAGCGTAATGGTCGCCGGGGCGGCTCCGACCGTGACAAGCGCGCTGCCGTTAAGCTGCCCCGATGTGAACGGAGCCGATGCCGGAATTCCGGCGCCGCCGTCGAGTTGAATTTCAAACGTGATATTTGTAGCCGGTCCCGCCCCGTTGGTGTCGATCCACCAGGTCACATAATAATTGCCTATGCCCCCCGGAAGCACGTTAAAGACACCCGCCGCGTAATTGAGGTTCAGGCTTTGGTCATTGACTACGGTGTCGAATACCACGTTCGCGCCATTGGCGACCGTACCGCCGCCGCTTTTTCGGAGCTGTACCTGAATTCCCCTCAATTCATGGACCGGTCCAACGGGACCGGTGTCCCCGGTATCGCCGGTATCTCCGGTGTCGCCGGTCGGGCCGGTCGGGCCCTGTCTGCCGGGAGGACCGATCAGTCCCCCGGGGCCGGTGTCGCCGGTATCGCCTGTGTCACCGGTATCGCCGATCGGGCCGGTTTCGCCGATGGGACCGGTATCCCCGGTGTATCCGGTCGGTCCGGTGGCTCCCGTATCTCCCTTTGGGCCGGTCGGGCCGGTCGGACCTGTCGGACCGGTGGGTCCCGTCGGACCGGTCGGGCCGGTCGCTCCGGTTGGCCCCTCGGATCCTGTCGGGCCTTGAACTCCCTGAATTCCCTGCGGGCCAAACGGGCCTTGC
>JAAYUL010000080.1 GCA_012517675.1 Clostridiales bacterium
GGGTAGAGCCGGGGGGGCTCCGCACCAAAAACGAAATTCGGATTTTAATCTGCTATCTGCTTGCCAGCGTAAGCTCCCCCCTGTCAAAAAGCGATATTTTAAATATTATTCAGGACAACGGCCTGGCAAATTATTTTGAAGTGACCAATGCTCTCGCCGAACTGGCGGAGCACGGGAATGTGATTCTGAGCGGGGAAAACAACGAGCTTTGCACCGCCAGCGAAACGGCAAAGCTGATTGCAAAACAGCTGGACACCGCTCTTCCCCCCGTTGTAAGGGACAAGGCGGTGGCCGCCGCCATCCGCCTGCTGGCACAGGCAAAACGGGAACGGGAAAACAAGGTGGAAATCAAAAAATCCGAACGCGGCTATGACGTAAGCTGCCATATTTCGGGGGGAGATATGGAGCTGATGAATTTTACCCTGCATGTGCCTGACATGTATCAGGCCCAGATGGTAAAATCACAATTCCACCGCGCGCCGGAAACCGTTTACCGCATGCTGCTCGCTCTGGTGACCGGTCAAAAAGATCTGGCGGAAGAACTTCTGAAAAACAAAAAATGATTTTCGCCGCGAAACCATAAAGCTGAAAGAGAATCCGCCCGCGCCGTAACCACGCACCCCGATTCGAGCCGCATGGACAAGTCCGCCCTGTCCATGCGGCTTTGGTCTGTTCCGGCATAATGGAGCGCGGCTTTCCCGCATGGCCGGATTCATTTGAAAGCCCTTCGGGCTTGCGGCATGTTCCCATCGTTCCCGTATTTTACTTGGAAATCGGTTCGGTGTGCTTTTTCAGCCAGTCCAGCGCCCGCCCGGAAAGGCGGGGCGCCAGCTTGTCGTAAACCAGCCGGTGGTAATCGTTCAGCCACGCGATTTCCTCAAAGGTCATCCGTTCCGTCATAATCCCGGCGGTGTCAATCGGGAAATAGGTGATCGGCTTGAATTTGAGAAACTGGCCGTACTCATTGTTGATGTATTCCGTCACCACAAGAATATTTTCCGTGCGGATGCCAAATCTGCCTTCCTCGTAAACGCCAGGCTCGTCCGTAACGGTCATTCCCTTTTTCAATACCGCATTGCTCTTCATGCGAATATTCTGCGGGCCTTCGTGGACCCCGCCGAACATCCCCACGCCGTGGCCCGTGCCGCAGCGGTAGTCGATCCCCTGTTTCCAAACATGAATCCGGCTCAGAATATCCAGGTTGCCGCCGGTGCAGCCCTCGAGAAACACGGCGGTGGCAAGACCGATGTGCGCCTTGAGCACATCGGTGTAGCGCTCCATCTCCTCCCGCGTAAGCGGCCCCATGACAAAGGTGCGGGTGATGTCGGTGGTGCCTTCCAGGTACTGCCCGCCGGAATCGACCAGCAGAAAGCCCTTGCGTTCCAGCCTGCTGCACGTGTCCGGCTCCGGGTGGTAGTGCATCATGGCGGCATTCGCGCCGTAGGCGGCGATGGTGTCGAAGCTCTCTCCCCTGTTCCCTGGCTGTTTTGCGCGGAACTCGCGCAGTCGGTCGCACACGGTGCACTCCGTCACCGCTGCGCCCCGATTCATCGCTTCTTCCAGCCAGACGCAGAATTCCACCAGTGCGCAGCCGTCCAGAACATGCGCCCGGTCAATATTGCGCAGCTCCACGCGGTTTTTCACGCCCTTGAGCGCCACGACCGTGTCCTCGCCCTCTTTTATCGTGACGGCGGGGTTTTGCGCGAGCGCCTCGTACAGGTCGTAATTGAGGCTTGCCATGTCGGCCAGAATGGTCCGCGGGGTCTGGATTTCTTCGAGCGCGCGCTTGATTTCTTCATATTCCCGCACCGAAACCCCGTTTTCCTTCAAATATGCCATGGCTTCGGGGGAAACGCGCTTGGTATTAATAAACAGGACGGCGCTTTCGCGGAAAACGATCGCATAGGAAACGGCGAACGGATTGTAGTCGATATCCGAAGCGCGGAGGTTCATCAGCCACGCAACACAGTCCAGCCTGGAGAAAATCTCGCCGTCCGCTCCCTTCTTTTTCAGCTCCGCGCGCACCTGCTCCAGTTTTTCCGCGCAGGTGTATCCGGTGTATCGAACGTCGTGCACATAGACCTCGGAATCGGGAACGGGCGGGCGGCCGGGCCAGATGCCCTCAATCAGGTCCACAGAGCGGATTTGAATCCCCTTTCCGGCAAAAGCCGCCCGCATTTCCCCGACGGCGGCCGCGGACAGCAGCTGCCCGTCGAATCCGACGGTATCGCCGTCCTTCAGTCTGCCGCACAGAAATTCCGTCGTGGTGGGTACATCCTTCACCGCCATACGGTAGAGCCTGATTTCGCTGCCCGCAAGCTGATGCCCGGCCTGGATAAAATAACGGCCGTCCGTCCAAAGGCCGCTTTCCGTTTCCGTTGCCACAAGCGTGCCAGCGGAACCGCTGAACCCCGAAAAATAGCTTCTCGCTTCCCAATGAGCCGGAGGATATTCGCTCATATGCGGGTCCGAGGAAGGAATCACACAGGCTTGCACGCCGTTTTCCATCATCTTTTCCCGCAGCGCGGCCAGTCTTTCCTTTACATCCGTCATCCTTGATTACCCCTTACCATTGCGCATAAAAATTTTGCAAAATCATGTATTCGGCCTCGCTTAAAAAACCAGAGGACTTGCCTGTTTCGGCTCACGCTGCACAGGCAATCGGAAAAAATGCTCGGAATGCGGAACGTATGCCTGCGCTTTTTCCTTGTCCGCACCATTTTATCCCGAAAATCCGTCGTTTTTTATTTATCAAGCAAGGCATAACAAAGTATATGCTTCCGCGGGAATAATGTCAAGGCGGGCAAAAAAATCCGCCCCCGAAAGCCGGAGGCGGCAGGCAATATTATCTTTCGTTCAGCGGTATGTAACTGCGGCGGGGCGAAATGCTCCTGTATGCCGGACGGATGATCTTCCCCACATTGATCTGTTCCTCCAGCAAATGGGCGCTCCAGCCGACGATGCGCGCCATCGCGAAGACCGGGGTATACAGCTCCGGCGGAAGGCCGAGCATGTGGTAAACGAACCCGCTGTAAAAATCGATGTTGGCGCTCACGCCCTTGTAGGTTTTGCGCTCCCGCCCGATGACCTCTGGCGCAAGGCGTTCCACCAGGGAGTACAGCTTGTATTCCTTTACCAGGCCTTTTTCTTCGGAAAGGCTCTTCACGAATTTACGGAAAATATCCGCGCGCGGGTCGGAAAGGGAATACACCGCGTGCCCCATTCCGTAAATCAGGCCGGCCCTGTCAAACGCCTGCTTGTTCAGCAGCTTGTGCAGATAATCCGCAACCTTTTCCTCATCCTCCCAGTCGTCCACATTTTTTTTCATGTCCTCGAACATCCTCATCACCTTGATGTTCGCGCCGCCGTGCCTCGGGCCCTTCAGCGAACCCAGCGCCGCGGCAATCACCGAATATGCGTCCGTTCCGGAGGAAGCGACCACATGCGTAGTAAAGCTGGAATTGTTGCCGCCGCCGTGTTCCGCGTGCAGAACCAGCGCCAGGTCCAGGATACGGGCTTCCAGCTCCGTGTATTTATTGTCGATGCGAAGCATATGCAGAATGTTTTCCGCCGTGGAAAGCTCCGGCTGCGGCGCATGAATAAAGAAGCTGTAATTGCGGTCCATGTCGTGTGCGTAAGCCTGATAGCCGTAAACCGCAAGCTGCGGGAACAGCGCGATCATTTCCAGGCACTGGCGCAGCACG
The DNA here is from genome assembly GCA_012517675.1 of Clostridiales bacterium. Taxonomy (GTDB): domain Bacteria; phylum Bacillota; class Clostridia; order Oscillospirales; family Acutalibacteraceae; genus Caproiciproducens. Next base: position 3,705 of record JAAYUL010000080.1, read on the forward strand.
TTCGGCCGCGAGGTGTCGTTTCCCTTTTCGTCATAAGCGTAAAGCGTAAGCACACTGCGGGCCAGCGTGTTCATCATGTCGAAGGTCGGGGCCTTCATGATAATATCGCGCACAAAATTGGTCGGCAGCGTGCGGTATTTGAACAAAAGCTGCTGAAACCGTTCCAGCTGTACCGGAGAAGGCATCTCGCCAAACAGAAGAAGATAGGCTGTCTCCTCAAACCCGAACCTGTTTTCCTTGATAAATCCGCGCACAATATCTTTGATGTTGATTCCGCGGTAATACAGCTCACCTTCGCACGACACGCTTTTTCCGTCCACCTGCTTGGACGAGACAATTTCAGAAATCTCCGTCAAACCGGTCAAAACGCCCTTGCCGTTGATGTCCCGCAGGCCGCGCTTGACATCGTACTTGGCAAAAAGCTCCGGGTTAATGGTGTTATGGCTGATGCAAAGTTCCGTCAGCTGAGTAATCTCCGGCGAGATCTCAAAAAAATCTTCCCTTGAATTTTTGACCATGTTTTATAGCTCCTTTTTCATTTTTTATATTGTCCTCCCGGTTTTGCCGCAACTGTCCCCATCCAGTGCCGGCAAATCGGAAATTTCCGTCTGATTTCTGCTGCGTGTGTTTTTGGTTTCAGTCTTTTTTATGAAGCGCCCGCCCTTGGTCTGCGTGAATTCGCAGCCGTTTGAAACAGCCTTTCGGGGCAAACGGCTAGAATGATTCATTATATTATTATAGCAGAAAAAACGATTTTATGTCAACTTAAAAGCTGTGAATATATTATGAATTTACGCGGCAGGAATTCAAAAACAGCCTGTCGGAAAAGTCCGGCCTTATGGCTGAACGGTTCTATTTTTGTGTAACAAATACCACCGGCGGTGCCGGTGAGGTCGGAAGAGCTTTAGCGGTCAAACGTGAAAGAAGAACCTCCTTTTGCTAAAATAAATGCGGGTAACGTCAACCGCACAAAAAACAAAAGGAGGATCATCCATAATCATGGACGAAAAAAGTTTATCGCATACAAAGTGAAAAGATCAATACCATATAGTGTTCGTGCCAAAATTTCGATGCAAAATGATTTGCGGAAAGTTCCGGCATCTTCTGGAGGAAAACAACCGGAACCAGATGTTTTTTGACGCGAGCGGCTGTGTCTATGTTGCGTCCGTGTGCAGTTCTTCCAGCAGGTCCGCAAGCGAGGTGTTCTTTAATACGTCCGTGATACTCCGGTCGATCGCGTCCCATACGTTTCGGTTCAAAAACGCCCGGATGGGGGGCTCCGCGCCGATGTGGTCGTAGACCGAAAGGTCGCCTTCCAGCGCGGTGAGCACTTCCAGCAGTGTGATTTGCTCCGCGGGTTTCGCCAGCAGATAGCCGCCCTGCGCACCGGCTACCCCGATGACAAGCCCCGATTTTTTCAGGTAAGCGAAAATGCTTTCCAGATAGTTCAGCGAAAGCTCCTGCCGGGCGGAAATGTCCGAAAGGGAAACGCAGGTCCCGCGGCTGTGCAGCGCAAGGTCGATCAGAGCGCGCAGCCCGTACCGGCCTTTTGTTGAAATTTTCATTTTCCTGCGCCTCCGGTTTCCGCGATAAACTGATCTTTTATGGCTTTCAATGTCAGAGCGTTCGCGGTTTCCGCAATCGCGTCGGAAACCCGCACCCACACCCTGCGGCTGATGCAGTGCCGGACCCGGCCGGAACAGGAGGACCGGTTTTCCACGCAGCGCACCGGGACCGTGCTTCCTTCCAGAATTTCAATCACTTTGCCGACGGTAATGGTATCCTCCGGCCGGGAAAGAAAAAATCCGCCTCCGGAACCGCGCTGTGTTCCGATCAGTCCGGATCTTTTCAATTGAACAAATATCTGCTCCATATATGCGGGGGAAACCTGAATGCCCGACGCGATTTCCTTCACGCTCAGCGGGCCGGCCCCGCCGTATACGGCCAGATACAATAACCCTTCCAGCGCGTAACGGCTTTTCGTAGACAATCTCATTTTCTGCTCCTTCAAACTGTTTCTTACGCTTCCTGATTTTATGATACTATGTTCCCGCAAATCATGCAACCCAAACCCGGAACGGAATGGGCAAGCTGTCTCTTGACGGACCGAGGCGTCAGGCATATAATTTATTCAATTGTGTTTATCAAATATGGCTGAGTCATTCGGAGGGATAGAACATGTCAATTGCCAAAAGCCTGACCGGGCTGATTGGGAATACCCCGCTTCTGGAACTGAGCAGATATGAAAAGGAAAACCGGCTGGAAGCCGCCGTTGTTGCGAAGCTGGAATCGTTCAATCCGCTTTCTTCCGCAAAGGACCGCGTGGGCTACGCGCTGATTCAGGATGCGGAAGACAGGGGCATTATCAATAAGGAAACCACGCTGATCGAGCCCACCAGCGGCAACACCGGCGTGGGCCTCGCCTTTGTCGCGGCGGCCAAGGGCTACCGCCTGATTCTCACCATGCCGGAAACCATGAGTCA
>JAAYUL010000081.1 GCA_012517675.1 Clostridiales bacterium
CGGAATAAGCCCGGCCGAAAAGCCGTTGTTATCCCTTTTTTCTGCCGGTGGCCTTGTTCAATGCAAGAATCACAAGGTAGATCAGAAGCATGACAATGAAAATGCCCAGCATTCCAAAGCCCATCAGCCGGAATGATTTTGCAATATCTTCATTCTGCACCGCGCCGATCACACTGGTAAAAGCAGCTAAAAAATTCCAGTTCAACATTTACATCATCCCCCAAAGTTTGGCAAACGAAAGAATAATACCGCCGGCGATTACGGAGCCGATCTGTCCCGCTACATTCGCGCCGACCGCGTGCATCAGAAGGTGGTTCTGGTTGTCCTCCTTCAAAGCCATTTTCTGAATCACCCTGGCGGACATCGGGAACGCCGAGATTCCGGCGCCGCCGACCATCGGGTTGATTTTCTTATCCTTCGGCAGGAAGAGATTCAGGGCCTTCGCAAACAGCACGCCGCCGATGGTGTCGAAAATAAAGGCGACCAGGCCGAGCGCCATGACAACCAGCGTGCCGACCTGCACGAAAACATCGGCGCGCATCTGGAACGCGATGGTAATGCCGAGAAAAATCGTAATCAGGTTGGCAAGCGGTCCCTGGGCCGTCTGGGAAAGCGTTTCCAGCTTTCCGCATTCGCGGATCAGGTTGCCGAACATCAAAAACCCGACCAGCGCGAGCGACTGCGGCGCAATCAGACCGGCAATCATGGTGACAATAATCGGGAACAGGATCTTCGTCGTTTTGGAAACGGATCTGGGGTTGTAGGGCATGCGGATCATGCGCTCGTGCTTTGTGGTGACAAGCCGGATGGCCGTGGGCTGAATGATCGGCACCAGAGCCATGTAGGAATACGCCGCGACCGCAATTGCGCCCATGTACCCGCTTTTCAGTACCTGGGAAACCAAAATGGAGGTCGGGCCGTCTGCCGCGCCGATCACGCCGATGGACATCGCGTCCTTCATCGGAAAGCCGAGCAGCACCGCCATGGCCACCGTGAAGAAAATTCCGAACTGGGCCGCGCCGCCGAACAGCAGCATGCGCGGGTTGCTGAGCAGGGGACCGAAATCGATCATCGCCCCTATGCCGACAAACAGCAGCAGCGGGAACGCTTCGGAAGCCGCGATTCCCTTCTGAAACAGCCACTCCACAATCCCGTTGCTCCCGATCACACCGGAAAGGGGCAGATTCACCAGAATCGCGCCGAATCCCATCGGCAGCAGCAGGGCGGGCTCAAAATCTTTTTTGATCGCCAGCCAGATCAGCAGCGCGCCCACAAGCCACATCAGCGCCATCTGCCAGGTGACCGCAGCGATTCCCTGGGTTAGAAAACTGAACTCATTCAAGGTTTTACACTCCTCTGTAATTCACAATGATCTTTCATATAAACACGATTTCATTATATAGGAAACAATCTTCCATTTCAAGTGGAAAGAAAGGGTTTTCCCCGCCCTTATTTCGGCGCGCCGCAAGCCGCTTCGGCCGGCCGCCCCGTTTGAGGACAAAAAAAATCCGCCCTGCAACGCACGGCGGATTATGGACGGACGCCAAATCAGACATTATTCTCAATGTACTTCACAAGTTCGCCGACCGTTTTAATATTGTCAACTTCTTCGTCCGGGATTTCGATTTCAAATTCGTCCTCGATTGACATCAACAGGTCAACCACGTCCAAAGAATCGGCACCCAGGTCATCTGCAATACTGGTGTCAGCAGTAATGGAGTCCTCCTCAACGTCAAACTGTTCGCTGAGAATAGCCTTTACTTTCTCTAAAACCATGTTCCATCCTCCTTATTCGAAAAAATCGGCGCGCAGAAAACGTTACAGTTTCTGTGGACAAAAAGATACCCGATATGATACAATTGCCACAAAGAAAACCCGATCAACCGCTCCGCAATATTTTGCCTAACCACATATTATTAGCAAACTTTCTTTTTGTCAATATCTTTTCCGTGTTTTTTTCAGAAAGGCACCGGTGTTTTACGCCGGGCCGCAAAACCGGCTTTTTCCGCACGGAAATTAAGGAGGCCTCCTCATGGATCCAAATGAAATACGGTACGCCGTTGTCGGCCACCCCATCGGGCACACCATGTCGCCTTTTATTCACATGCGGCTTTTTGCCCTGAACCACCGCCGGGAGCGCTACGGCGTGCTGGACGTTCCGCCGGAAGAGCTGGAACAAAGCATGGACAGGCTCAGCCGCCTTTGCGGCTGTAACATAACGATTCCCCATAAGCAGGCGATTATTCCATACCTGGACGCGGTGGAGGAAAAGGCGGCCTGTTTCGGTTCGGTCAACACCGTAAAAAGCGAAAACGGAGTCCTGACGGGCTACACCACGGACGGCACGGGCTTCCGGCGCGCGCTGCAGGCCGCGGGCGAAAAGCCGGAGGGCCGCGTCGTCATACTCGGCGCCGGCGGAGCCGCGCGTGCCATGGCGTTTGAAGCCGCGCTGTGCGGCGCGCGGATCACCGTTGCGGCCCGTCCGCACAGCCTGCCGGCCGCGCAGCAGCTCTGCAAGGACCTGATGGGGAAAATCCCCGGAACGGCCGCCGGCTTCTGCGCGCTGGACGAAATCACGGACGGAATCGATCTTCTTGCAAACGCAACCCCTGTGGGCATGTACCCCCGTTCGGAGGAATGCCCCGTTTCCGAAGAGGTCGTCCGCAGCGCCGGCTGCGTGTTCGACGCGGTCTATAACCCCAACGAAACGCTGCTGCTTCGGCTCGCGCGCAAAAACGGCGTGAAAGCGGTGAGCGGCATGAGCATGCTGGTGTGGCAGGCCGCCGCCGCGCAGGAAATCTGGTACGGCGCGGAATTCACCGAAAGCGACATCGCGCGGCTCTGCGGCGATGCGGTGCTGGAAATGAAAAAAAAGTTCGGCAACGTCATTCTCTGCGGTTTTATGGGCTGCGGAAAAACGACCGTGGGCAAAATTGTAGCGGAAAAAACCGGCCGCGCTTTTGTGGACATGGACCGGGTGATCGAACGGAACGAGGGCATGACCGTGGCGGAAATCTTCGCCAAGAGCGGGGAGCAGCGGTTCCGTGAACTGGAACGGGAAGCCGCCGCCGCGCTCGGGCGGGAACACGGGCTTGTGATCGCCGCGGGCGGAGGAACGCTGCTGAACCGGGAAAACGCCGCTTCCCTGAAGGGAAACGGCGTGGTGATTCTGCTGGACGCAAGCCTTTCCGCCATCCGCACCCGGCTGGCGGACGACACCTCGCGGCCCCTGCTCGCGCGGCCTGACCGCGACGCCGCGATGCAGCGTCTTTTCGCGGAGCGGATCAAAGCTTACCGCGACGCCGCGGACACTGCGGTGCCGGCGGACGGCGCGCCCGAAACGGTGGCGGAACAGGTTTTTTCGTTCATTCGTCCCGCAGTCCTGCCCTGAAACCGCGCTTCAGCTTCTGAGCATCCCCGGCGGCATGCCGTTTTCCCCGTTCATCACGGCATCGTAAACGCAGAAATGATCTTTTCCGCTGCGCTTCGCCGCGTACATGGCCGCGTCCGCCTTTTGAAACAGCTCGTGAAAATCGCGCCCGTCGCGCGGATAAACGGCGATGCCCACGCTGCAGGTGATTTGATAATCGCTTTTGTCGCCGATCCGCGTCGTCCGGAACAGCTCATTCAGAATTCTGGCTTTTTGAAACAGAA
>JAAYUL010000082.1 GCA_012517675.1 Clostridiales bacterium
ATGTCGACGATCGGGACGGTACAGCTGTTCGATGAAGTCGTGAATTTGACGGGCGGCGGGCCGTCAAACGCCACTCTGACCGCTTCCCAGCTGATTTACAATCAGTCGTTCGTCTACACGTCGGATTTTGGTTACGCCGCCACTTTGTCGTGGGCGCTTGTTATTATTATTGGATTACTGTCGCTGTTGCAGTTTAAAGTGGCAGGTGATAACAGTTGAATAAAAATAAATTTAAAAAGAACATTCTGTCCTGCTTAAAATACATCGTGTTGATCATCGGTTCGATTGTCTCGATCTTCCCGTTCTACTGGATGTTCGTCGGAGCAACCAATTCATCCAATCAGATCGCGCAGGGAACCCTGCGGTTCGGGGGGTATCTGTGGACCAATCTCTCCAATCTGTTTGCCACTTACGATATTGGCAGAATTATGTGGAATTCGGTGGAAATAGCGGTTTCCTCCGTGCTGATCAATCTGATTGTGACCTCGCTGGCGGCTTTCGGATTTGAAAAATTCAAAACAAAGCTGAGCGAACGGATTTACGGGATTTTTTTGATTTCCATGATGATCCCGTTTTCGGCACTGATGATTCCCCTTTTTAAAATCATGTCCGGGCTTCATCTTGCCAATACCGCGCTGGCCGTTGTTTTGCCGACCATGGCCAGCGCGTTCCTGATCTTCTTTTTCAGGCAGAATTTCAAATCGTTTCCCAATGAGATTATGGAGTCTGCAAGAATGGACGGTGCGTCCAATCTGTATGCTTTTTTTAAGATTGTGATTCCCACCATGAAATCGACCTACGCCGCCGCGGCCATTTATTCCTTTATGACTGCGTGGAACAATTATCTGTGGCCGTTGGTTATTTTACAATCGGACGATCAAAAAACGATGACGCTGCTGATTTCAAGTATTTCCACCGCTTCCTACGTGGCGGACTACGGTTTGCAAATGGTTGCTTTGGTCATTGCCACGATTCCGATGATGCTCCTTTTCTTCATTATGCAGAAGAGCTTTGTCGAAGGCATGGTCGGGTCTGTCAAAGGATAGTGCTTTTTTGTGCTTCAGACCCCTTCCGGAAAATATTTGCTTTCAACACAACGAACTGCGATATGCGGCCCTTTTATCGGGAAGCATATCGCAGTTCGTTATAACAAGCCGATCCCGTGACGATTGCGGCCGGGATGATATCCTCAGGCGGGTTCGGTTGGATCATCTCCAGACAGCCGTGACAGCAGCGCAGTGACACCGCCAATGCAGCCGTCCGGGGCAGCTCTGCCTTTTCCGGTCTGTCCCGCTCCAAGATTGGCGCTCGCCACGGTTATCACCGCCGGTCAAAGGTTTTGGTTTTCCCGGCGGTACTCCGCCGGGGTCATGCCCATCTCTTTTTTGAAGATTTTGGTGAAATAGCTCCCGTTGTCAAACCCGACCTCTTCCGCAATGCTGTTGACTTTTTCGCCGCTGGTCCGCAAAAGTCCGGCGGCCTTCTGCACGCGCAGCTCCGTAAGGTACCGGACGAACGTCTTCCCGACGGTGTCTTTGAAGCGGATGCACAGATAGACGTTCGACACGTAGAATTTGCGGCTCAGCTGGTTCAGGGAAAGCTCCCGGTCCTGATAGCGGGCCTGGATATATTCCAGCACGCGGTCGATCAGGGTCGCGTTCGCCGGCGGCTGCTCCGTGTCGAAATAAAGCTCCAGCTCCCCGAGAAGCTCTTCCTCCATCCGTTCCAGAAAGACGCAGGAAGCGAGCCATTCGGCGGCGGAGTCCCGGCTGAACTCCGGCAGGTGGTGGTCTTCCTTCGGCAGCAGCTGCAGCAGGACACGAAAGCAGAGTTCCGCGGCGCGTTCCGGCGAAACCGGCCGTTTCCCCAGAATTTCCTCGTCGATAAAGCGGCGGACAAAGGCCCTGGCAGACTCCCGGTCGCGCGCCCGAAGGCAGTCCGCCAGCGGCCGAAGGTCCGGGGACTGCGCGGATTCCCGAAGCGGCAGGCAGTCCTTCGCGGTCAGAAGGTGCTGGCCGCGGTGGTAGAAAAGCTGCCGCAGCAGGCGGTTGGCCTGACCGATCGATTTTTCATATTTCGGCAGCGAAACGGCGTCGCCGGCGCAGAAATAAAGGCCGCAGTCCGGAAAGGCCCTGGAAAGCGTTTCAAAAACGGGCGCCGCGGGCAGGCTGCCGGAACCGAAAAGGGAAAGCTGCAGGCAGGACTTGTGGATTGCAAAAATGAGCGCCTGGTTTGTTCCGGAAAAGGCGGTCTGCGCGGCGGTTAAAAAATCGTACAGGTCCGCGTCCGGAACGGGGGACAGGTCTTTGGACAGGAGCTTGATCAGAACGGCTCTTCCCTGGAGCTTTTCGGGCAGCCGGGGG
>JAAYUL010000083.1 GCA_012517675.1 Clostridiales bacterium
AATCGCATAATTAACAAACCTGCCTCAATTCAATATCATATAGTCAAGCTTTGAGCTTGACTATATGACGGAGGAGGCAACATTATGAATTGCAAAAAAAGCAAAGCCAATAATACTGTTCTTGAAAAGAAAGTTTATACCATACCTGAAATAATGGGCATACTGAATATCACAAGAAGAGCCGCCTATATCTTGGTTCATTCTGAACAATTCAGAATCGTAAAAATAGGCAATGGTATAAGAATTCCAAAGAACCGCTTTGATTACTGGCTAAAAAAGAATGGAGGTAAGTTCAATGAATGATGATAATGCAGTAGATTGTGCAGAAGAAGAAAGAAAGCAACGAATTATTAAGCAAGCGATTACACACAAGAATTTTGATACATCCGTTCAAAGACAAAGTATGTCGGTTCCTGAGATGGCAAAATTGCTTGGAATTAAGAAAACTGATTCATATTATCTCGTACATAAGGAAGTCTTTGAAACACGCATTGTCGGCGGTCATATGCGTGTTATGATTGATAGCTTTGAGAAATGGTATCGAAGTCAGTTCCATTACAAGAAAGTTACCGGAGAAAAGCCCGGAGCAAAATACAATCACACACTTTCTGTACCTGATGCCGCAGAATATATGAATGTTCCCGTATGGGACTTGTATTGCTTTATCAAGAGGTCTATTGTCCCCCCATTTGAGGTGAGAAAAATCAATGGGGTTTTGAGAGTAGATAAGAAAAGCTTGAATGAATGGCTTGATATGCGAGCCAGAGCAAAGGAGGAATTGGATGTTTGACGCAAAGATAAAGGAACTAAACAGAAACACTATTTATAGTACAAATGCAGGGAAATATACCATTCAAGATATTCAGCGGATTCTCAGCATTTCCAGACCAACAGTTTACAAAATGATTGACCAAGGCTGTTTTCAAACGGTAAAAGTCGGTAATCGAACAATGATTACAAAAGCCAGTTTTGATATTTGGCTTGACGATAAGGAGGATTAAGATGGCTTCAATTTCTAAAAGAAAAAACAAATGGGTTGTTATCTACTACTACGAAGATGGCAACGGAGAGAAAAAGCAAAAGTGGGAAACCTTTGATACTAATGCCGAAGCAAAAAAGCGTAAAGCAGAAGTCGAATACGAGCAAGATAAGGGAACATTCATTGTCCCCTCGGCAAAAACAGTTGCCGATTTGGTAGATGACTATGTTACCCTTTACGGCACTAAGGTTTGGGCGTTGTCTACTTACAACCATTCAATGAGTCTGTTCAACAACTACATCTTGCCGATTATCGGGGATGTTAAGCTTGAAGACCTCAGTACACGAATGATGGAAAAGTATTATCAGGGACTTCTGAAAGTGAAGTCCAAAAGAATAACAGGACCGGGTGCAAGACCAAAGCACGAGTATCTTCAACCAAGTAATATTAAGAAGATACATAAACTGCTCAATAGCTGTTTTAACCAAGGTCTCAAGTGGGAGGTCATACCGAAGAACCCTTGCACCTATGCGGTCATTCCGAGATGTGAATCAAATGAGCGAAAAATTTGGGATGTTGATACGCTATTCAAAGCTATTGAACTATGTGATGATGAGGTCTTGAAACTTGCACTTAACCTTGCATTTAGCTGTTGCTTGCGTATGGGAGAAATGCTTGCACTAACTTGGGACTGCATCGACATTTCCAAGGAGAGTATAAGAAACGGCACAGCATACATTTATGTAAAGAAAGAACTTCAGCGTGTTGATTTAGAAGCACTCAAAACCATCGGTGATAAAGATGTACTCTTTCAATTTCCAGCAACAATGACGAGAAACACCACTACCTTGGTTTTGAAAACTCCAAAAACAAAAAGTAGCGTGAGAAAAATATTTCTTCCAAAGACAGTAGCGGAGATGTTAATTGACCGCAAGGAAAGGATTGAGGAATACCGTGAATTGTTCGGAAGCGAATTCTCTGACTACAATCTTGTGTTCTGCCATACAGATGGAAAGCCTATGGAGAACTCTGTTATCACAAGAATGTTCAAAAAGCTAATAGCCGACAATAATCTCCCTCCTGTTGTATTTCATAGTCTTCGACATACGAGTGTAACCTACAAGCTAAAACTCAATGGAGGCGATATAAAGTCTGTTCAGGGCGATTCTGGACACGCTCAAATGAAGATGGTTACCGATGTGTACTCTCACATCATTGATGAGGACAGACAAAAGAACGCTCAACTGTTCGAGGAAAAATTCTACGCATCCAAAGAAAGCAGACCGGAAGAAATTCTCGAAGCAACTCCTATTCCGCCAAACACTACTCCACCAAAAGAAGACACACTCTCAACATTGCTGAAATTAATGCAAAACCCTGAAGCGGCAGAGCTTCTGAAAACCCTCGCAAAAAGCCTGTAAAATGATAAAAGCCTATCTCATTGATTTAAGTCATTGAGATAGGCTTTTTATGTTCACGGTCGTTTTCGGAATCAAAGCAAGGGACTTTTGAATTTTTATCGGAAAAGGCAGTAAAATACAAGGTGCACGACACTTTTTTCATAAAGTATGATATAATAGCTAATAAAACGAGGTGGCACTTGCTTTACATTTCGAGTTCTGAAGCACATTTGCCTGCTAAGAGCCAGCTAATATGAACCCCATAAAACCACCCAAAAGTGTAAAGGTAGTACCGTAATACATTAACACTTGCCACCAATGCCGCAATTAAAAATTCCCAGTATTAAAGGGCATTATACAGCATTTTGAGCCACATTTGAGGTGGTGCAAAAGGCAATCTCCTAAGCGAAAGGCCGCGCGTTCGAATCGCGCCGGGGACGCCAGCGGCAAGTCGCCGCAGACAATACGCCTATAGCTTTTTGCTATAGGCGTTCTTTTATGCCCGCGATTTTAGTCTGCATCCTCATGGAGCAAATGACAGAGTCGGAACCTTGGCGCGAAATTCGCGCACGGGGTTCTTTTTTTACAGGAGCAATCATGGTATCATAGGGATCATCAGACAGGAAGGGGGACGGCAAAATGATATTGTCGAACAAAACAATAAAAAGGCTGTTAAAAGACAGGAACTTGGAAATATCGCCATTGGAGGATATTCAGCTGCAGCCCGCAAGCGTTGATATTCGTTTGGGGAATACATTTACGATGGTGGAAGATACTTCTTCCGGTGTCATTCGGCTTTCGGAGGAGATACGGTATAAAACCATACAATCGGAAACATATCTGCTGATGCCCGGACAGTTTGTGTTAGCCACGACAATGGAATATTTCAAATTGCCGAATGATATGACCGCTTTTGTGGAGGGCAGAAGCTCCGTCGGCCGATTAGGGTTATTTATCCAGAATGCGGGATGGGTGGATCCCGGATTTGAAGGAGAAATTACGTTGGAGCTTTTTAACGCCAATCGATGCGCGATTGAGCTGCATGCCGGCCGCCGTGTCGGACAGATGGTTTTTGCCCAGCTCGATCAGACTACCGACGAGCCGTATCGCGGCAAATATCAGGGACAAAAGGGTGCGACAGGATCACGGATCTATTTGGACGGTGAATGGAAGGTTTAGCTCAGCTTCCGTATTTATCATTCAGGAAGCGTTCTGGCATGGACATCACTAAGTCCGGGCGCAATTTGCGTTCGGACTCTTTTCCTTTTTACGGATTTAGCACAGCGGTACCGTAATGATTTTGTATAATAGTTGCATAATACCTGTTGTTTAGGAGTTGGAGATTATGACAGATAATGAAAAAATGCTTTTGAATGCCATCAGTTCATTTTCCAGCCTGATCGGCGGGGTGGAAATCAAATTTTATACGGACCGGTTTGTCAGTATTTTTAAAAACCAGGATGTGATCGACACGGGTTTCTGCCAGATGGTCAAATCCACGCCTCTGGGCTGCAAGCTGTGCAATGAATGTGACAAACAAGCACTGGCCCGCGCCCGGCTGATGCATACCGCGTTTATATACACCTGCCATCTGGGACTTACGGAGATGATCCATCCGTCCTTTATTGAAGGTAAATACGTGGGTTCCTTCTTTTTCGGCCAATTCCACAGTACCGGAACAGATATCGGGGCGAAATTCAAAAAGTATAAGAAGATGTTTGCTAAACTGGGGATGCCGATTGAACAGGCTCAAAAGCTGTATGGCGAACTGCCTGTTTATGATGACAAAAAAATTAACGACATCCGGACCGTGCTGGATCTGATCGCATTCTATTCTGCAAAAAATGAAATTATTAAGACGGAGAACGAATCGTATCTGGACCATATCCGCGACTACATTGATCATCATCTGACGGAAAAAATAACGCTCAAAAATATCGCGGAGCATCTCCATCTGAGCCCGGCCTATGTCAGCAATTTATTCAGCAGAAAAAAGGGCGTTACCTTATTCCGCTTCATCCAGGCCCGCAGGGTCAACTACGCGTGCTATCTGCTGAGAAGTACCGACAAACCCATCAATTCCATTTGTCTGGATTCCGGGTTTTCCGACCAGAATTACTTTGCGCGCGTGTTTAAGGAAGTTATGGGCACGACCGCGCATGATTACCGCAAGCAGTATAACATTTACGAATCGAAGGACTTCTTCCTGAAAATTTAAAAATCCGGCCGTTCAGCCGGCGGGAGGGCGGCCGTTTTCAAAACAAAATTTCCCCAAAGAGGTTTCGGCATCCGCGCCTTGCGCGCATACTTCGACGGATTTGAGGAAATGGATTTGGATTGTTTCACGGCAAAGTCACAGAGGCCCCTTGCCCGTTTTATGCTTTATACTCCTGTTCACAATAAATGCAGCGATAAATACCGAGCTTTGGGTCGACCAGCTCAAAAATATGGGGCAGGCCGTACTCCACCGAAGTAATGCACCGGGGATTTTTACATTTCAGCACATCGTAAATTTTCAGCGGCAGATTCAACCTTTTTTTCTCCACGATTTTTCCGTTTTCAATGATATTAACGGTAATATCCGGATCGATAAAACCCAGAACATCCAGATTAAGATCCACCTTGTCGTCGATTTTAATGATATCTTTCTTGCCCATTTTTTTGCTTTTGGCATTTTTTATAATCGCCACACTGCAGTCCAGTTTATCCAGGTTTAAAAACTGATAGATGCTCATGCTTTTTCCCGCCTTAATGTGGTCGATCACAAGTCCTTTTTCCAAACTGTCGATATTCAGCATTCTGATTCCCCCAGCATTGTTAAGATTAAGGCCATACGCACGTATTTTCCATACAGCACCTGCTTAAAGTAACAGGCCCGCGGATCCTTGTCTATTTCGTTTGGGATTTCGTTTACCCGGGGCAGCGGGTGCAGAATAATCATGTCCGGCCGTGCGGAGCTCAGCTTTTTGCTGTCCAGAATACAGCTGTCACGCAGCCGCAGATAGTCTGCTTCATTAAAAAAGCGTTCCTTCTGAACCCTGGTCATATACAAAATATCCAGGTTGTCAATGGCGCCCTCCAATTGCCGGGTTTCCACATAAGGAACGCCGTTTTGTTTCATTTCTTTCAAAAGGTAGTTTGGCAAATGCAGCTCTTCCGGGGAAATCAGTGTAAACTTTATGTCCTGGTAACGCATCATGGCGCGAATCAGCGAATGGACGGTGCGTCCGAACATCAAGTCGCCGCACAGGCCGATGGAAAGATGATCCAGCCTTCCTTTTATGCTTTCAATCGACAGCAGATCGGTTAATGTCTGCGTGGGGTGCTGGTGACCGCCGTCGCCCGCGTTGATAAAGGGGATCTCCAAATTCATGGCCGCTGCCTTTGCCGATCCTTCTTTTGGGTGACGCATGACGATAATATCCGCGTAGCATTGTACGACGCGAACCGTGTCCGCGACGTTTTCACCTTTGGCTGCGGAAGAGGAATCGGCGGAGGAAAAGCCGATCACGCTGCCGCCCAGTTCCAGCATGGCTGCTTCAAAGCTCAGGCGCGTGCGCGTGCTGGGTTCAAAAAAAAGGGTGGCCAGCTTTTTCCCCTCGCATTTATGCGCGTATTTTTTAGGGTCTTCCATAATCTCGTGGGCAAGCTGCAATATGCCGCGGACCTCCTGTGTTGTCAGGTCCATGGGATCAATGAGATATTTCAAAAAATGACCTCCTAAAATGGAATTTCAATTGTTACAAGCTTATCGTATGCGTATTGAAAATGCAAGCCGGATGATTGAAAATCATGCATCATCGGCGGAGGGCGAACAGGCGCCGCGGCCTTCCGCCTGCCCATGCAGGTCCGCTTTAAAGCTCGGGTCTTTGAAGCTTTACGTTCTGCCGAAAGGCGCTTGGCGTCATGACCCGGTATTTCAGGAAATTTCTTGTAAAGGTTTTCACGGTGTTGTATCCCACCTCAATCGCAATATCGGTAATCTTCCGGTTCGTTTTCAGCAGCAATTCACTGGCGCGATTCACACGGACGAAATTTAAAAAATCTTCAAAGTTTTTTTCAACCTGATACATGAGAATGCGGTTCAATTCAATCGGGTTCATGCCAAACTGACGCGCAACCGTCTGCGCCGTAATGTCCTCGTGGGAATGGCGGTAAACATAGGAGACGATCATGTAGGCGGTTTTGCTTTCCTTCACTTTACAGATATCGTTCGTTTTCTGATAGGTTTTTCGGTATTCATTAGCTTTCAGCCCAACGCGTGCCGCAAACACTTTTGAAATGTGGGACGCGTCGACATACCCCAGAATCTCGGCCAGCTCCTCCAAAGTGAAATCAGTATACAGCAGAAAATTGATTGTTTTTCCGATTCTCATTTCGTTGAGCAAATCGGAAAACGACAGACCCGTCATCTGTGCAATGTAAAGACTGATGGACGATTCACTGATATAAAAAATTCTGGCGAGCGTTTTCAGTGTCAGCTTCTCATTCAAGTGGGTGTAAATGTAGCGGAATATTTCCCGCCGATCATTATTTGGCCTTTGGGAAAGCAGGGCCAATCCGTCTTTCCGGCTGCCGCGTTCAAACAGCACGATGAGCGCGATTAATTGGCTGGTAATGTAAACGTTGCCAAGCTCCTTTGGGACCGTGGGGTCCAAAGTCGATTCAATTCCGGTTTCCCCCCGGATCGTCTGAAAAATATTCCGGACGGCTTCTTCCTGCTCTTTATCAAATTGTACGACCGGGTTGTCTGTGATTCTTCGGATGATGTCAATCGGCTCGTTGTTCGTATTGTAAAAGGACTTAATGATTTCGTTCAGAGCGTCGAATTGATATACGAGAATATAATATTGAAGCGGCAGTTCAACTTTGGTGACTTCGCTGATTTCCCATGGAAGAATAGCGACCATGGCTCCCGGCTTCAAACCGTATTCTCTGTTTTGAATCAATATTTTTCCTCCACCGCGGTTTATAAAGAGAAGCCGGGCCGCCTGATGGATCAGCGGCTTTGTGGGAGCTTCAATGACCTCCAAATCAAAACTGCACAGCTTTCGTTTATCCAGATTTGAGCAATGGAGAGACTGCATTTGTACGATGTCAGGCAAAGCGGAGACTTCCTTTCCGAATCATCGATTTTGCCGGTTTGCTAAATTGCAAGGGATTGCAATTAATAATCTATCGGATACGCCGCGCCGTGTCAAGAGACAGGACATTTGGAATCGTTTTTTTGGTACTTTTACCACACCGTTTTCGGCGGTGTGGTTTTCTTTTTTTCCAATGAAAAAGAAAAAGACTTTATTTGAAAAGAAAGAGCGGCGGGCGTTTCCGTTTTTTGCCCTGAAAAATAAACGGTAAAATACAAAAACCGTTTTAAGGAATGTCCAACATGTCCGCATCCGGTAAAGTACAATAAACGTGCAAAAGCCTGCCGGGTTCAACATGGCGGTTCGCCCGCCGTCCTTTTCGAGAGCGTTCGGACTGCTTTCCAACCGGGAATGAACCGGCGGACTCAAAGGCTTTTTTACTGATCATTCAAACAAGGAACAAGGAGTGTAGCTATTATGGGGATGAATCTGCGCGGAAGAAATTTTTTAAAGCTGCTTGACTTTTCGTCGGAGGAGATCCGCTATTTGCTGGATCTTTCCAAACAGTTCAAAAATCTGAAAAAAACCGGAGTGCCGCATGCTTATTTGACAGGAAAGAACATGGTTTTATTATTTGAAAAAACTTCTACCAGAACCCGCTGTGCTTTTGAAGTAGCCGGCAGGGATTTGGGCATGGGCGTGACCTACCTTGACCCGGGAAGCTCCCAGATGGGCAAAAAGGAAAGCATTCCGGATACGGCGCGCGTGCTTGGCAGAATGTTCGACGGCATCGAATACCGCGGCTTCAGCCAGGAAATTGTGCAGACACTGGCCGATTATGCCGGAGTTCCGGTTTGGAACGGGTTGACGGACCAGTTCCATCCGACTCAAATGCTCGCCGACCTTCTGACGATGGAAGAAAAGTTCGGAAATTTAAAGGGGCTGAACTTTACCTATATGGGCGACGCCAGGAACAATACGGGAAATTCTCTGATGGTGGCCTGCGCGAAAATGGGAATCAATTTTACCGCGTGTTCCCCCAAAGAGCTTTTCCCGGAAAACAATCTGGTTCAAATCGCCCGTGAAATCGCCGGAAAAAACAATTCCGTCATCACCCTGACGGAGAATGTGGAGCAGGGAGTCCGGGGCGCGGATGTCGTTGCTACGGATATCTGGGTTTCCATGGGCGAGCCCGATCAAATTTGGGAGTCGCGCATCCGGCTTTTAAAACCCTATCAGGTCAACAGGGAGGTTATGAGCTGCGCGGGTGAAGACGCTCTGTTTATGCATTGCCTTCCTTCTTTCCATGACACAAACACCGTCATAGGCGCGGAAATCGGAAAAAAATTTGGAATTTCCGAAATGGAGGTAACCAACGAGGTGTTTGAGTCGCGGAATTCGGTGGTTTTTGACGAAGCGGAAAACAGGCTGCATACCATAAAGGCCGTAATTTATGCCACACTGTGTTGATGGAGGGTCATACCTTGGCTAACAAAACAATTGTAATCGCATTGGGCGGGAATGCCCTTGGAAACACTCCGCAGGACCAGATCGAATCCGTACAGAAAGCGGCGGATGTCATCTGCAAGCTTGCGGGGGATGGTTACAACATCATCATCGGACATGGCAACGGCCCCCAGGTGGGAATGATCGACTTGGCGATGGATTATTCCGCGAACGGCCTGCCGCGTACGCCGTACATGCCTCTCGCGGAGTGCGACGCCATGTCGCAGGGATATATCGGATATCATTTGCAGCAGGCCCTGGAGCACTGCTTGTCCGACCATCACATTGAAAGAGATGTCATCAGCGTGATTACCCAGGTCGTTGTGGATCAGGACGACCCCGCTTTTCAAAAACCGGAGAAACCGGTCGGACGATTCTATTCCCTTGAGGAAGCGCGAAAAATAGAAAAAGAAAAGGGATTCCGCTTTGTGGAGGATTCCGGCCGAGGATACCGAAAAGTAGTGCCTTCCCCCAAACCGCTCAGGGTGGTTGAACTAAACGCGATTCGGTCAATCGTGCAGAACGGCATGATTGTGATTACCGTGGGCGGCGGAGGAATTCCCGTCGTTCAGGACGGCAAAATTTACCGGGGTGTCGACGCGGTGGTGGATAAGGATAAATCCTGCTCCCTGCTGGCGCAGAATCTGAACGCCGACGTGCTGCTGATTCTGACCGCGGTCGACAAGGTATCCATTCATTATCATCAACCGAACCAACAGGATTTATCGCACATGACACTGCAGGAAGCGGATCGTTACATAGCGGAAAGCCAGTTCGCACCCGGCAGCATGCTGCCGAAAATAGAGGCTTGCCGTGATTTTGTCAAGGCTTCCGGACACACGGCCATTATTACCTCCCTATCCAAAGCCAGGCAGGCTTTGCAGGGCCTGACCGGAACCGTAATAAAAATGCGGTAAAAAAAGGAATGGCATGACAAAACGCAGACTCGTAAAAACGGCTTTTCATGTCTGTTTCAAACGATAATTTTGTATTGTAACCAAAAAAGGATGATCTGATTGATAGAAAGGACCAAAAAAAATCTGCCGGCAAAGCTGGCGCTGTTGACCGTTGCCGTTATTTGGGGCAGTTCGCTCGTTGTGGTGAAAGGCACCGTCAATGATCTGCCGCCGTGCTTATTGCTTGCTTTGCGGTTTACCATTGCCTGCGCGGTGCTCTGCGTTGCTTTTCGCAGGCGGCTGAAGCTTTTGAATCGGGAATATTTCAAAAGCGGAGCAATGATCGGCCTTTGTCTGTTCCTCGCATATTTCAGCCAAACGGTGGGCGTCATGTTTGCCATGCCGGGGAAAAGCGCTTTTTTATCTTCCATTTATTGTGTTATCGTTCCGTTTCTGTTTTGGGCAGTCAATAAGCATAAGCCTGACATCTACCATTTCGTTGCGGCGGTTATTTGTGTAATCGGAATCGGTTTTTCGTCGATTACAGCCGATTTTACCATTGGTAAGGGTGATTTTCTGGCGCTGCTCAGCGGATTTTTTTTTGCAGCGCATATTGTTTCCATAGCAAAATTCGGCAAGGGAAAAGACCCTGTTTTAATTACTATTTTGCAGTTTGGGTACAGCGGCCTTTTTTCATGGATTGCCGGACTCCTGTTTGAGCGCGCCTCCGTCACGCTGACTGTTCAGGCGGTTTCGGGTATTCTGTATCTTTCGCTGATGTGTACGGGAGTGGCTCTGCTGCTTCAAAATATCGGCCAGAAATACACGGACCCTTCCAGCGCGTCCATTCTTTTAAGCCTTGAGTCGGTGTTTGGCGTTCTCTTTTCCGTTATTTTTTGCAGCGAAGTTTTGACTTTGCGTTTGACCATCGGATTCTTGCTGATTTTTGCGGCGGTTTTAATTTCAGAAACCAAGCTTTCTTTTCTTAGAAAGCCGATACGCGCGGAGTGATTTGTGCCGGAAAACCGCGCGCCGGGTCAAAAAACGGATTTATGAATCCGGGGATGATGATTACTCTTGGGACGGCTTTTATCAATTCGGTCGCCGTTCTCATCAATTGCCGGCTTGCCCGGACAGACAATCCCTTCCGCCTCGGCAGCCTGCGGATTTTATTCGCCATGTTGATCTCCGGCATTCCCGCCTGAGCGGCGGGTTCTGTTATTATTATCAGCGGGATGATGCTGTATCTTTTGACAAATTATTTTGAATTATCTTCTCAGCCGTACAAAAAAACAGACAACACAAAAATTTAGTGCTAATTATCAGCAATATATTAGAGGTATTTTGTGTTGCAATCCATTATACTGAAAACACACCGGATTTGGTGAATAGCAATAAAAATAACAGAATAGAGGGAAAAAAATGAGGAAAGTACTCCAGTTTAACGACTGGCTCTACCGAAAAAATTTTACCGCGGAAGATGTGACGGACTGCTCCGACCGGGGGTTTTGTCCGGTCACGGTTCCGCATGCCAATCAGGAGATCCCCCTGAATTATTTTGATGAAAAAATATATCAGTTTCTGTCCTGTTACAAAAAAACGTTCCGCGTTCCAACGGAATATTGGGGCAAGCGGGTTTTTATCGAGTTTGAAGGTGTGGCCAACGCCGCGGAAGTCTATTTGAACGGAAAACTTGTGGGGGAGCATAAAGGGGCGTACACCCCGTTTAAATTTGAAATTACGGATGATCTGGTTTACAGCGAAGAAAACCGTTTTGTTGTGAAGGTCGATTCAACCGAACGGCCGGATATCCCTCCGTTTGGTTACCTGATCGACTACCTTTGCTACGGCGGTATTTACCGTGAAGTCTCGCTGATTATAACGGATGAGATTGCCATTGATCGGCTTCAGTTAAAGCCGATGGATGTGATGAAGCCGATGAAAAAGCTGTCCGTCACGGTGTTCCTGAACAGCAGAAAAGAAAAGTCCGGAATTCCGGTTACAGCGCGTCTGCTCAAAGACGGCGCGGCCGTCCGCGAGGAGACGGTGCGGCCCGACCTTCCGGCCGGCGGCTCCAAAGTGGAGATCCTGATGGAGGAGCTGAGCGGCATCGCGCTGTGGGACCCGGAGGACCCGCAGCTGTACACCGTGGAGGTTCAGATCGAAGACAGCGTTTACCGCGACCGGTTTGGATTCCGCGAAATCCGTTTCGCGGTGGACGGTTTCTACCTAAACGGGAAAAAGATGAAATTCCGGGGTCTGGACCGGCATCAGTCCTATCCGTATATCGGTTACGCCATGCCGAAGCGCGCCCAGCGAAAAGACGCCGATATTTTGAAAGAGGATCTTGCGGTCAATATCGTGCGGACGTCCCATTACCCGCAGTCGCGCCATTTTCTAAACCGCTGCGATGAAATCGGGCTTCTGGTTTTCGAAGAGCTCCCCGGTTGGCAGCACATTGGCGACGAAGCATGGAAAGAGCTTTCATGCAGAGATGTAAAGGATATGGTGGAGCGCGACTACAACCATCCTTCCATTGTGATCTGGGGCGTGCGCATCAACGAATCACAGAATGATTTTGAGTTTTATGAAAGGACCAACCGAATCGCCCACGAAATTGACAGTACACGGCCGACCGGGGGCGTAAAATACGTGGAAGGTGTGGATTTTCAGGAGGACGTTTATGTCATGAACGACTTCCAGACCGGTTTTGAATGCAGAAAGCACAGAGATCAGAATATCAGCACCGGCCTGAAAAAAGACGTTCCCTACATGATATCCGAGTTTGTGGGGCTTTTCCATCCGACCAAGCGTTTCGACACGGAACAGCACCGCGTGGAACATGCCCTGCGTCATGCATGGGGACATGACGAGATTGCTCTGGACGACCGGATCTGCGGCGCGATCGCCTGGTGCGCGTTCGATTATAACACCCATTATCAGTTCGGTTCGGGGGACCGTGTCTGCTACCACGGCGTGATGGACATGTTCCGGCTGCCAAAGCACTGGGCCGCGGATTTTTATGCCAGCCAGCAGGACCCCGAAGTCAGGCCGATTCTGGCACCGGCCACCATGTGGACGAACGGAGACCGGCAGAACGGCGGATTCCTCCCGCTGTATATTTTTACAAACTGCGATAAAGTCGAATTTCGGTTCAGGGATACGCTGGCGGCGACTTTTTATCCGTCCCGTCATCTTTTCGCGGGCCTGAAGCATGCGCCCATCCGAGTGGAAAAAATAAAAATGGACTGGGATTGCTGGAGCTGGGAAGACGGAGAGTTTATCGGTTATGTGAACAATGCTCCGGTCATTGAAAAGCATTTTGCAAAAGATCCTTACCCGGCGGCGCTGGTCGCGAAATCGGACGATGATGAGTTGACGGCCCAGCACCCGGAAGAGGCGTACGATACGACCCGTATTGTGTTTGAGGAAGTCGACCAGGCCGGAAATTCGATGGATTTCTTGATGGAACCGATTGAGTTTATCGTTTCCGGCCCGGGCCGCCTGATTGGCCCGGATAAAACGGCAATGCAGGGCGGCTGCATCGCGGCGTGGGTAAAAACGACGGGGGAGCCCGGTATCATCCGGGTTCATGCCAAAACAAGCCGGTTCGTTTCAAACGTGGTGGAAATCACGGTTCGCTGAATCGGCTGCCGAAGCGTTTCTGTAAACGGTGCCGGGATGAAATGCTTCTGATTTTTTAAAAAGACGTCTGCCTTGCTTTTTTGCAGAAGATGTATTAATTTGTCCGTTGTTGTTCATTATTTATATAATTAAAAAGGGGAGTGTAAAATTATGAAACGTCGGATTACAGCACTATTTTTGACCACGGCACTGATGCTCAGTTCATTTGCAGGGTGTTCCGGCTCCCAGTCGGAAAGTACCGCGAGCAAACAGTCCAGCTCGTCAACGTCTGCCGGAAGCAACGAGGTTTCCGTGTGGGCCTGGGACGCAAACTACAATATTCCCATTATCAAAAAGGCGGGCGAATACTACGCGAAAAGCGGGCATACCGGTTTTAAGGTGAACACCACGGAAATGTCGGAAGACGACCTTGAAAAAAAACTGATCACTTCGTTTTCCGCAGGGACCACGGAAGGACTGCCGGATATCGTCCTGCTGGAAGACTATGACGCGCAGAATTTTTTGCAGAACTACGACGGAAAATTTGAGGACTTGACCGATTCGCTCGATTTCAGCAAATTTGCCCAGTACAAGGTGACCGCTACTTCCTATAACGGAAAACACTACGCGATTCCCTTTGATTCGGGCGTGGCCGGTTTGTATTACCGCACCGATTATTTAAAGCAGGCGGGTTACACGGCAAAGGATATGGAAAACCTGACATGGAGCAAATTCATTCAGATCGGCAAGGACGTTAAGAAGAAAACAGGGAAATGGTTTGTGGTTTTTGTTCCTTACAAAGGCACCCATTATATCCAAATGGCGATGCAGTCCTGCGGACTGTGGTATTTCAACGACAGCGGAGAAATCTATTTGAAGAACAATCCCGCCGTGCGTGAAATGTGCGATGTGCTCAAACAAATTAACAAGGCCCAGATTGCAAAACCGGTGGATTATTTCAGTGCGGAAGGCGTTGGCGCGATTACAAGCGGCCAGGCTGCGGCGGCAATGTCGGCTATTTGGTATTTGCCGACCATTGAATCGGCGAAAGACCAGAGCGGAAAATGGGCCTACACCAATATTCCCAAGCTTGAAACCGTTAAAAACGCCACGCAGTATTCGAATCTTGGAGGTTCCAGCTGGTTCATCCTGTCCAGCTCCAAGAACAAAGAAGCGGCGATCGACATGATGAAAACCGTGTTTGCGGGCAACAATGAGTTCTATCAGGAAATTTTAACCCAGCGCGGCGCGGTCGGCACCTATCTGCCTTCCCAGTCCGGCTCGGCGTACGAATCGGAAGACAAGTTCTTTAGCAATGCCACCATTTTCAAGGACTTTTCATCGTGGATGGCCAAGGTGCCCAGTGTGAATTACGGGGTCAATACGACCGTGGCTTACGAATCGCTCCGTTCCGTACTGCAGGATTATTTCGATAACAAGCTTTCCCTGGACGACGCGCTTACCAAAGCGGAAAATTATTACAAAACGCAGGTGGGCGGCTAATATACCTTCTCGGAATCCTTACCCGCAAAATCTGTGGTTTAATGGGTTTTGCGGGTCACTTTTATTAATGTCAGGAGGGGAATTCAGCCATATGATAACCAGAATATCCAAACGTCGGAGAAACCGCCAAGGAAAAGAGGTTTGGAAATTCGTATCGGCAGCGGTTGCCATCACCTCGATTTTTATTATCTACCCCATTGTTTACTCTCTGGTCCTTTCCATGTACAGAACCAGGGGCCTGAGTTCCAGATTTGTCGGATTGGGCAATATTCAGCGAATGTTCGGCGATGCCGTGTTCCTGAAAGCATTGGGCAACAACCTTATTTATCTGGTGTTTCAGGTGCCCCTGATGCTGGTGCTGGGTTTGTTTCTGGCCGTTCTGGTCAATTCGCCCAAATTGAAATTCCGCACTTTTTTCCGGCTGGCCCTGTTTCTTCCGTGCGTCATTTCTCTTGTTGCTTATTCCATCCTGTTTAAAATGATGTTCCAGACAGACGGCCTGATCAATAATTTTCTGATGGCGATCTATGTAATCTCCAAACCGATTAACTGGCTCAATGATCCGTTCTGGGCGAAAGTGACCATTATCATTGCGCTTTGCTGGAGATGGACCGGGTATAACATGATGTTCTTCCTTTCGGGATTACAGACTATATCCGGCAATACTCTGGAAGCTGCGGAAATCGACGGGGCAAACGGGCTGAAAAAGTTTTTCCTTGTGATTGTGCCTCAGCTCAAGCCGATTATTCTTTTTACCACCATCATGTCGA
>JAAYUL010000084.1 GCA_012517675.1 Clostridiales bacterium
AGCAGCATAAAATGAGGATCAAAAGGATAATCCAGGTGCACCCGCCACCGCCAAAGCCACATCCACATCCGTTGTTACACATAATCGTTTGCCTCCTTTCGGTTTACAATATATAATATTTCGCAGGCATAAAACGTGTTACAAAAATTCTTTTCGGTTTTCGGCTCCGTTTTTCACTTAGCATCTTTTGGAAAACCTTTTATAGTGATAATATATGAAAATAAAAACAAATTGCTACAAGGGGGAGTGAGTTTTACGATTTGCGAATCCTGCGGAAAAAATCCCGCCACAATCCATATTAAAACCATCCTGAACGGCGAGCTTGCGGAATATGCGATTTGCGCGGAATGTGCGCAGAAACTGGGCTACGGCAACCTGCTGACCGGCCTGGGGCGCAACTACAGCAGCCTGCTCGGCGGATTTTTCCGGGATGAAGACGAGGAGGAATCCGGCGCGGTCCGCTGTGATTGCTGCGGTTCCACCTTCGACGGCATCGCGCGAAGCGGCAAGGTCGGCTGCGCGCAGTGCTACCGGGTCTTTTCGGGAAGGCTGCTCCCGCTGATCCAGCGCATCCACGGCAGCACCCGCCACCGCGGGAAGGTGCCGGGGGGCGACCTTCCGCTGCCAAGGCAGCAAAGCCAGCTTGCCGTTATGCGCGGGGAACTGCGCGACGCGATTGATACCGAAAATTTCGAACAGGCTGCAAAACTGCGCGACTGCATCCGGTCGCTGGAAGGGAGGAAGCCTGGTGAAAAAATGGTATGAGGAAAGCGGAAAGCAGGAGGATGTGATTGTCAGCACAAGGATTCGGCTGATACGGAACCTGCGCGAGTATCCGTTCCCTGTGAAAATGAGCCACGAGGACCGTTTTGCGCTGATTGCCCGCGTGACGGGCGCGGTCGAAGACGGAAATTTATCTCTTCCGGTCGCCCTGCGTTTCCTCAATATGGAGCGGCTCTCCAAGGCGGAGGCCGTTTCGCTGGCGGAACGCCATATTACCAATCCGGAATTTATTGCGGAATGCGACGGACGGGGCGTTTTTCTGTCCGACGACGAGTCGGTCAGCATCCTTTTAAACTCGGAAAATCATATTCAGATTCAGGTGCTCGGCAAGGGAATGGATTTATACGGCATCTATGAGGAAGCGGACCGGCTGGATACGATTCTGGACAAATCGCTTCATTTTGCGTTTGACGAGGTGCTTGGCTTTCTGACACAGAGCCTTGAAAACCTTGGCACGGGAATGCGCGCTTCGCTGATTCTTCATCTTCCCGCCTTGATGGAGGGCGGGGAGATCGGGCGCATGTCGGCCAACCTTTCCAAACTCGGACTTGCGCTGCATGGAATTTACGGCGCGGGCGCCCAGCCCAAAGGGGCGATGTACCAGCTTTCCAATCAGGTGTCGTTGGGGCTCACCGAGCAGGAGGCGATTGCCAATCTGGACCGCATTGCCATGCAGGTCATTTCACAGGAACGTTCGCAAAGGCGTTCGCTGGCGGAAAAGTTAGAGGTGCAGGATGCGGTCAGCCGTTCGCTTGCCGTTCTTCAAAGCGCCCGGGTGCTGGCCAGCGATGAGTTTATGAGCCTGATGTCCAACGTGCGGTTCGGCATTTCGGCCGGCCTGGTTTCCAATTTGGACTATGCGGATGTCGATGGCCTGACGCTTCGGGTCCAGCCAGCCACGCTGGTTCTTTCCAGCGGAAAACAGCTGACGCTGTGTGAGCTGGATGCCCTGCGCGCGCAGGTGGTCGCAAGCACACTGAAAAACAGATTGAACAGGGAGGAAAAACAGAATGGAAGAATACAGGGGAACGAATGACGACCTTGCGGCGGCTCTGTTTTATTTATTGGGGAAATCGGTTCCGCACCGTTCCTCCCTGGAGGAGGAAGCGCAGAAAATATGGGATCAGTGCGGAGGAGACAAGAATAAAATCCTGCATAAAATCGTAGAGCTTTGCGGGGACGCGGAAACCCCAAAACAAAAATATCTGGTCGCGGAAGCATACAGCTGGCTCGGCAAGGACTATGACAAGCAGACGATCGCGGCGGCGGGCGACTATCTGCGCACGGCCGGGTGGAATGAATTTTTCCGGCGGAGCGTACAGGAAGACGGCATTACCGTGGATACCGCGGCGGCACAGCGGGCTTCGGTGCTGATCGACCTTGCAAGGGCGCAGGAGGATCTCGGCAGGCTTCAGGCTGCGCTTTTCAATTATACGGAAGCGTACCGTCTGGAGCCTTACCGCGCGATGTATGTGATAAAAGCGGCGGGCGTGGTGGAAAAAATGAACGGCAGGGAAGAGGCGCTGCAATTTCTGGAAGCGCAGAAGAAAAGCAAGTATTATGAACCGGTCCGCTACACCGACGCGCAGGGAAGCGTGCGGAGCAACGACCTGTTTCAACAGCTGCTTGACGCGCAGATCCTTAAATACCGGGAGGACAATCCGGATAAAACGATGCCGTTCCATTTCTGATTCTGTTTTTTTATCCCGTGAATCTTCCTGTGCCGGTTGGATCGGGTAAAATAGAAAGCGGGGCGTGGAACAGGCCTGTTCCACGCCCCGCTTTTCCGTCAGGGTCAATATTTGCTGCCCGCGAAGGCCATTCGGTCGGGAAGGGCGGCCGTTCCTTTTGGGAAACCGGTTTCGGAGAAAACCGGCATTGCCGGGGCGCTTGTCGTTTCGGTCGAATTTGCCTGCGAAAACGCGCCGGATCTGTCGCTTCCCCTGAGGTTGAACCGTTGGAGAAGCTTGTCCAGATTCTGAGCCTGTGCGGAAAGCTCCTCGCTGGCTGCCGCGCTTTGCTCCGCGGTGGCGGAATTGTTCTGTACGACGGCGGAAATCTGCTCAATACCCTGCGTGACCTGTAAAATCGCGTCGGACTGGCGCTTGGAAGCGGAGGAGATGCGGTCCACGGTTTCGGTGACCGCTCTGGCGCTTTCCACAACATGAGTCAGCGCTTCGGCGGTTTTCGCCGCAATTTTCGTGCCGCTTTTTACCTGCAGAAGAGAGTTTTCAATCAGGGAGGTGGTGTCCTTGGCGGCAAGCGCGCTCTTGCTGGCCAGATTTCTCACTTCGCCTGCGACCACGGCAAAGCCCTTTCCGGCCTCCCCCGCGCGGGCTGCTTCCACAGCGGCGTTTAAAGCGAGAATGTTGGTCTGGAACGCGATGTCTTCGATTGTTTTGATGATTTTACCGATCTGCGCGGAGGATTCGTCGATCTGCTTCATGGCGGCGATCATTTCCTCCATGTATTGGTTGCTGGACTCGATCTCCGTCTCCACCCGTGCGACGTTTTGGCTTGCGGCGGTGGCGTGGGTCGCGTTTTCCTTTGTGTGGGAAGAAATATCTTCAATGGTGGCGGTCAGCTCCTGCACCGAGCTGGCCTGCTCCGTGGCGCCCTGCGCCAAAGCCTGCGCTCCGTCGGAGACCTGAACGGAGCCCGCCGAAACCTGGTCGGCGGTTTGCCCGATCTGCATCAGCGCGTCGCTGAACGAAACGGTAATGCCGCGAATGGAGGCGCGCAGCTCCTCAAAATCGCCTTTAAAGTCCTGATGCAGGCGAACGTCCATATCGCCCTGCGCAATCTGGGCGAGCGTGGCACTGATATCCGTGATGTAAGCCTTCAGGACCGACGCGGTTTTGTTGAATGCCGCGGCCAGCTCCCCAATTTCATTTTGCGATTCCACGGCGACTTCGGTATTCAAATTCCCTTCGGACATTTTTTTCGCGGCTTCGGAGAGCTCCTGAAGCGGCAGGGTGACGGTTTTTTTTATGCCGGCTGAGAACACAAAAACCAAAACCAGGGCAAGCACAGGGAAAATCGGCATGAGAACGGAAAAGAGCATGTTCTGCCGCGCAAGCTCCTGCGCGGCCTGACTGCCGAGGAGGGCTTGATACCGGGAGGTGATATGATTCATCGCGATGAGGCCGATCACCGTACCGATTCCGGCAAGGGTTGTTGTGATCAGCAAAGCAAAAACCAGCATTTTTTGGATTTTTATTTTTTTTGACATGGGGCATTTCCTTTCGGTTTCTATATGTGCTTTCATTGATTGAAGATTTAATTGGGTGAAGTGCTTGAGACTCAGCTTCAACGTTTCTTTATTTGACTCTATAATATCCTAATTTTTAAATAAATTCAATGCATGTGGTAACAAAAATACGTGTCTCAATTAAATACAGCAAAAAGACTAAATATTTGTTACTGATAAATTATTATCAATGCGAATTGCACGTAAAAAAGCTGTAAAACGTTTCCGCTTTACAGCTTAACCCCTGATTGGCAGGGTCAGGTGATCTTTGTCCGGCCTCCGGCGCCGGTCGATGTACAGGCTGCCCGAAGTTTCGCGGTGCTGTTCCGCTGCCGTTCAAAAGGCAGGCCGGGCCGCCCGGCTGCGACCCTATGTGCCGGAACCGGAATCCCGCGTGGAATCGGCCGAGTTTCCCTGTTCGTCATTTAAGGAATAATCTGATTTTGTTTCCCGGCCCACATAAAACGGATAGGTCTGGCGGCCGGACAAAGCGAGATTTTTCAATTTTTTTTGAGCGGTCTGAACGGCTTGCAGCATCCTGCTTTTCGTCTGAAGAGACGGGGAGCCGGAGGCACGGCTTTGTCCGCCGCTGCTTTTTTGAATGGTGATTTGATCCGACGAAAGCTTCGCCGAAAGGGTGGACCCGGTTTGCTTTGTACTCAGGTTTTCTTCATTTAGAGCTTTTTGCTTCTGACTGGAAACGATTTTGGAAATTTCCTGTTCGATCGCCGAGATCTTTTCGTCATACTCTTTCGCGCTTTCCTGAATATCCTGCAATGATTTTCCCTGGCTGAGCAGCTTTTTCTGCTCTGCGCGTTTTTGGTACAGGATGTTCTGCTCCCGGCTTTTTAAGCTGTTGAGACGGCTTTTTTCGATGCTGTCCATTTGCGCCTCGATTCCCGAGGAGGATTTCAGATCCGTCAGCCGCACCGCACACAACCCCTTTTCTCTTTTCTCTTTCATTTATTATATCCTAATTTTTGTCCGATAGCTTAGGCCTTGTTTGAAAAATCAGAGGAATTGTCTGTTTCGGCTCATGTTTCACCGCCCAGAGTCAAAAATGCTCGGAATGGGGAAAGGATGCCCGCGCATTCCGCCGCCGCCTCCAAAAGCTCTGTCCGCTGTGCGGGCGTGCGGCCGCAAAAGGATTCAGGCGGTGAAGTCGGTGACGATTTCCTTTTCGCTGCCGAGCGGGGAATACAGGAACCGGGTCATCTTTTTACCGTCGAAAAAGTACTTGGGAGGGCCGGAGCGGTAATTATAATCAAAGGTGTCGATAATGACCAGCTTTACTTTCATGCGGGCGGGAATAATGCTTTTTATGTAAACGCTTGCCTGCTGTCCGGGCACCACGTTTTCCTTGGTTTCGGCAAGCCCCGCCAGATTCGGGGAAAGCTCCACAAAAATTCCGTAAGGCTCCACGGAACGAACGATTCCGGCCACGGTTTCGCCGACGGTGAACATGGCGGCGTTTTCCTCCCAGGTACCGAGCAGCTCCTTGTGGCTGAGCGTGATCCTGCCGTTTTCAATGGATTTTACGATGACCTTAATATCCATTCCCACCGAAAAACGTTCTTTTGGGTGGTCGATGCGGGAAACGGAAATGGCGTCGATCGGCAGAAGGGCGACGATTCCGCAGCCGATGTCCGCAAAGGCGCCGAAGCTTTCCAGATGCGTGACCCTCGCGGGGATCACGTCGCCCGGCGCCAGCCTGGCGATATATTCCTGCATGCATCTTTCCTGCGCGCTTCTCCGCGAAAGCATGGCGGTCAGATGCCCCTCGGCGTCCTTTTGAAAGCCGGTTATCACAAAGCAGACGGGGCGGTTTACTCTGGAAATAATCGCAATGTCGCGGGTGGTGCCCTCCTTGATTCCAAGGGCGCCTTCCTCTCGCGGGATGATGCCCCTGATGCACCCCAAATCGATCAGAAGATTGTGGGAGCTGTCGCACACCAGTGCGCGTCCTTCCAGAATTTGTCCGTCCCTGCAGGCGTCATTCAGAGAAGATATATTTTGAACTGCCGCGCGGTTTTCAGGCGTATCGATTTTCCAGCCCTCCGGATAATATTCAATCATTTTAGTACCTCCTCACTTGTTCGTTTATCTATATGCGAAAACGAGAAAGGTAATTACAGCGTAAAAGATTATTAAATGTTAAAATTGGATTCCTTCCCTTGAATAATCGGGTTCAATAGAATAGAATATGAGATATGTATAATCAGAGAGGATGTTCAGCAGCATGCATTGTTTTCGAAAGCTTACCGGCGCGGTTTGCGCGGCTGCGCTGATTTTGAGCCTTGGCGCCTGTTCGGGCGGAAGCGCGGCTTCTTCCGCGGCGGGTTCCGGCTCGGTTTCTTCACAGGCTGCCGACGACAGCCGCATCCGCCCGGACGACGGGAAAAAGCTGGGGTATCAGCTTGACAAGCCGGAAAAAGGGGAGGAAATCGCCGTTTTAAACACCAGCATGGGCGTGGTCAAGCTGCGCCTTTTTGCGCAGGCCGCACCCAAAACCGTGGAAAACTTTAAGGGGCTGATCCAAAAAGGGTACTACAACGGTCTTATTTTTCACCGGGTCATCAGCGATTTCATGATTCAGGGCGGCGACCCCAAAGGGGACGGTACCGGCGGCGAAAGCCTGTGGGGCGGCACGTTCGCGGATGAATTCAATGCGAACCTGGTGAATCTGCGCGGCGCGGTTTCCATGGCGAATTCCGGGAAAAACACCAACGGAAGCCAGTTTTTTATCAATCAGAAGGGACCTTCCGAAGCGATTGACTGGAGCCAGTACAAGCAGGCCTATGCGCTTTACAAGCAGCAGCCGGAAGCCTTTACCGCACAGTACGGCTACAGCTGGCTCGATATGAGCAAGGTGACGGACGCGTATCAAAAGCTGTACGACAAAATCGGCGGCAATCCGCATCTTGACGGCGCCTACAACATCAATCAGCAGGGGCACAGCGTGTTTGCGCAGGTCTTTGAAGGCATGGACGTTGTGGATAAAATCGCCGCGGTCAAGGTCGACGCGAGCAATAAGCCGGAAAAGGACGTCAAAATCATAAAAGCGGAAATTCAGAAATACAATGGATAAAATCAGTTTGGAGGTACGCAGATGAACGATTACAACCCAAACAGCAATTCAAACGGACAGCAGCCGCCGCAGGACCAGGGGCAGCCCTTTGATCCCGGACGGTACGGAAATTCACAGCAGTACGGCCCGGGCGGATATCCGCCGTATCAGCAGCCGCCGGTCCCGCCCCCGCCGCCGCCGTACCGGCAGCCGTATGCGCCGGAAACGGAGAAGCTCTTCTGCGTTTTGGCGTATATCCCGTTTCTCTGGCTGGTCGGCCTGTTTGCCGACCGGGAAAACCCCGATGTGCGGTTCCATGTGAACCAGGGGATCATCCTTACCGTTTTTACCGTGCTCTGCGGCGTGGTGGTTTCCATCCTGCACAATATCATCACCCTGATCTTTACCGTGTCGTTTTACGGCACCATGTTTTTTGCTCCGCTGGGCGCGCTGGTCAACGGCCTGCTGTCCCTGGCGCAATTCGGGCTTTTCGTCGCCTTCGCCGTCACCGGAATTCTGCATGCGGCGCAGAACCGGCGGGAACCGCTTCCCATCATCGGGAATCTGTTCCATGCCGTGAAGTAGCGGCTTTTATCAGGTCAAATGTTCGGAAAATGCGGTGAGAAAACGATTCGGCCTGTAATAAACCTGAATCATTGATGAAATATCGCCAATCGGTTGACAATCAAACGCGGTTGGCGATATAATTATTTGAATTGTTTTTTTACGGTGTTATGTTGAAACACACAATATATGGAGGGTAACTATGTCAGCAAAGTATATTTTCGTTACAGGAGGCGTTGTTTCCGGCTTAGGCAAGGGAATTACGGCGGCGTCTTTGGGGCGGCTGCTCAAATCGCGCGGCCTCAGAATCACCATGCAGAAATTCGACCCTTACCTGAATGTTGACCCCGGAACCATGAATCCGTTCCAGCATGGGGAAGTTTTCGTGACCGACGACGGCGCGGAAACCGATTTGGACCTTGGCCACTATGAGCGCTTTATTGACGAAAGCCTCAGCCGGAACAGCAATGTGACGTCCGGAAGGATCTACTGGAACGTAATTCAGAAGGAGCGCAACGGCGACTACGACGGGGGTACGGTGCAGGTTATCCCTCATATTACCAATGAAATCAAATCCCGGATTTACCAGGGAAAAGAAAATGTGGACGTTGCGATCGTTGAAGTCGGCGGAACGGTGGGCGATATTGAAAGCCAGCCGTTTTTAGAAGCGATCCGCCAGTTCGCAACGGAGGTAGGGCGTGCCAACTGCCTGTTTATTCATGTTACGCTGGTGCCGTATCTCGCCTGTTCCCACGAACATAAATCAAAGCCCACGCAGCACAGCGTGAAGGAGCTGCTTTCCATCGGAATTCAGCCGGACATCATTGTTCTTCGTTCCGAGCAGAGCGTGGGGGACGACATCAAAAAGAAAATCGCGCTGTTCTGCAACGTGGCGGAAAACTGCGTGATTCAGAACCTGGACCTTCCGCTGCTGTACCAGGTGCCGCTGGCGCTGAAGGAAGAGCGGCTGGACGACATCGTCTGCAAGCGGTTCGGGTTCGACACGCCGGGCGCGGATCTGAGCGACTTGATCACCATGGTCAACACGGCCATGTCGCTGACGGAGAGCGTGAACATCGCGCTGGTCGGCAAATATGTGGAGCTGCACGACGCCTATCTGAGCGTTGCGGAGGCGCTCACGCACGGCTGGATCGGCAACAAGGTCAAGGTGAATATCCACTGGGTGGATTCCGAGACCATTACAAAGGAAAATGTGGCACAGGTTCTGGCGGACGCGGACGGGCTTCTGGTCCCCGGCGGCTTTGGCCAGAGGGGCATTGAAGGGAAAATTACGGCGATTGAATACGCGCGCACCGCTGGACTGCCGTTCCTCGGCATCTGCCTCGGCATGCAGCTTGCCATTGTGGAGTATGCCCGCCATGTGCTCGGCCTTGCCGACGCCAACTCCGCAGAGTTTGACCCGCAGAGCCATAACCATGTGATCGACCTGATGCCGGAGCAGAAGGATGTGGTGCAGCGCGGCGGAACCATGCGCCTTGGCCAGTATCCCTGCAAGATGACCCCCGGCACAAAAGCGTACGAGCTTTACGGCGAGCAGCCGCTTATTTCGGAGCGCCACCGCCACCGCTTTGAAGTGAACAACGATTACCGCGACCGCTTGGAGCAGGCCGGCGTTGTTTTCTGCGGAAAGTCGCCGGACAACCATATTGTTGAAATGATGGAGCTTTCCAACCACCCGTGGTTTGTCGGGGTGCAGTTCCACCCGGAATTCAAGTCGCGCCCCAATCGCCCCCAGCCGCTCTTCAAAGGGCTGATCGGCGCGGCGAAGGAGTACCGTTCCAAGCGATAGCGTTTTGCGGAAATGGAAAAGAGCCGGGAGGGAAAGACCCGCCCGGCTCTTTCCGTCCCAAAAGCGGCGTCGGGCCGCTCTTGCCGCAGAATAAAAACAGCCGCTCATTCTCTTCGGCTTGCCCGGAGAAAGAATGAGCGGCTGTTTGCGTTTTGATTTGTTGGATCAGATATCTTCCAGGTCCACCACGGTTTTGTCTTCCGTGGAAGCATAGGTGAGCTTTTCCACAATGACCTTGGTGTCGCGGGCAATCACAAGCTCTTCGTTGGTGGGGATGACGTAAACCGCGATATTGGACTCATACGCGGAAATCTTTCCTTCCGCGCCGGAAACCATCTTGTCGTTCAGTTCGGGGTCGATCTTCAGGCCGAGGTATTTCAGGCCGCGGCAGATCTGGTAGCGCATGTGCGCCTGGTTTTCGCCCAGCCCGGCGGTGAACACGATGGCGTCCACGCCGTTCAGTGCGGCCGCGTAAGCGCCGATCTGCTTTGTGATCTGATAGTACAGCATCTCATGGGCGAGAACCGCCTTCGGGTCGCCTTCGATTTCCGCTTTCGTCACGTCGCGGTCGTCGCTGTAGCCGCAGATTCCCAGCAGGCCGGATTTTTTGTTGAGAATATCGTCCATCTGCGCCGGGGACAGGCCCTCTTTTTCCATGATAAAGGTGACGACCGAGGGGTCGAGCGAGCCGGAGCGCGTACCCATCATAAAGCCGTCCAGCGGGGTAAGGCCCATGCTGGTGTCGATGACCTGTCCGTCCCGGATGGCCGCAATGGAGGAACCGTTGCCGATGTGGCAGGTGATCATGCGGATATCTTCGATCGGCTGGTGCATCAAATGCGCGCAGTGCTTGCTGACATAACGGTGCGAGGTGCCGTGGAAACCGTAGCGGCGAATTTTATATTTCTCATAATATTCATAGGGAACGGCAAACATGTAAGCTTTCGGCGGCATTGTGGAGTGGAAGGAGGTGTCGAATACCGCGCATTCCGGAAGCTCCTTTCCGAAAACCTCGCGGCAGGCGAAAATGCCCTGCAGTTCCGGGCCGTTGTGAAGGGGAGCGAGAGGAATCAGGCTGCGGATTCCTTCAATCACGTCTTCATTGATGAAGATAGACTTGTGGAAAATCGCGCCGCCCTGGGCGACGCGGTGGCCGACCGCGGAAATCTCGGAAAGATCCGAAATCACGCCCACTTTTTTATCCACCAGTGCTTCGGTTACGAGCTTGAACGCGTCGGTGTGGTTCACCATGGTGACCTGACGGTCTTCTTTTCTTCCGTCCGCTGTTTTATGGCTGAATGTCCCCCCGTCGATTCCGATTCGCTCACAGTTTCCCTTTGCAATCATCGTTTCAGTGTCCATGTCGATCAACTGATATTTCAGCGATGAACTGCCAGCATTAATGACCAAAATCTTCAATGCTTTCTTCCTCCTATTATTGCTTTTGTATCCAATGCGGCTCTTGAATCCGCATTATGATTAGTATAATATATATAATAGTACAATTAAACTGTAAATTCAAGGAGTTTAGGGTGAAATGCTGTCTGCCGGGATTATTTGTGAATACAATCCGCTGCACCCTGGCCATGCGGAGCTGATCGAGCAGACCCGCCGCGCCGGCGCCACTCATATGGCCGCCGTCATGTGCGGAAATTTTGTGCAGCGCGGCGAGCCCGCAGTTCTTTCCAAATGGGCGCGCGCGCGGCAGGCGCTGGCGAGCGGCATAGACCTTGTGGTCGAGCTGCCGCTGCCGTGGGCGGTTGCCGGTGCGGAAAAATTCGCGGTGGGCGGCGTCTTTCTTCTGGACGCAATGGGGGCCGACCTGCTGAGCTTCGGCAGCGAATGCGGCAGCGCGGAGCGGCTGGAGCATGCCGCGGGCCTTCTGCTTTCCCCCAAAATGAAAACGGCGTTGCGCGCAAGTTTGAACCGCGGCGAAACCTTTGCCCGCGCGCGCCAGAAAGCGGTCGGCCTGCTTGCCGGCGCGGAAACGGAAGCCCTGCTGCGGGAGCCCAATAATATTCTGGGAATTGAGTATCTGAAGGCCAAAAAGCGCCTGGGCTCCGGGATCCGGCCGTTTACCGTAAAACGCGCCGGCGCGGCGCATGACGCCGACGGCGCCGGGGATGAAATCGCTTCGGCCTCCCAAATCCGCAGGCTCATTTTCTCAGGCGGGGATTATGCATGCCGCCTTTCCGCGCCCTGCGCCGCCATTGTGCGGCGGGAAATCGACGCCGGCCGCGCGCCCGCCGGACTGGCGCCTGTCGAGCGCGCCGTGCTGGCCAAGCTGCGCGGCATGGGTCCGCGTGAGCTTGCGGCCCTGCCGGATATCAGCGAAGGGCTGGAAAACCGGATCGGTGCGGCGGTGCGAAAAGCCCGCTCGCTGGAAGAGCTGTATCTGCTGGTCAAATCCAAGCGCTACACGCACGCCAGAATCCGGCGGATTGTGCTTTCGGCCTTTTTGGGGCTGGATGCCTCCATGGGAGACGGCGTTCCTCCGTATCTCAGGGTGTTGGCCATCAATGAAAAAGGGCGGGAAATTCTGCGGCAGGCAAAAGAAAAAGCAAAAATTCCGATTATCACCAACTCGTCGGACATATTATTCCTTGACAGCTCTGCAAAGAATATGCTTGAATTGGAATGCCGGGCAACCGATCTGTACGCGCTGTGTATGCCGAAGGCGGGCCCATGCGGCCTTGACAGAACCGAGGGCATTATCACAGCGTGCAGGAACTGAAAGGATGTGTCGTCATGTCTGTGGAAGTAAAAGAAATCAGCTATGAAAATTACGGCAAATGCGTGCAGATTTCAAATGGCGTGGTGGATGTTGCCGTTACGATCGAGCGTGGGCCGAGGATCATCCGCCTGGGTTTTGTCGAAGAGGCGAATGTTCTCTACAATGATCTGGAGCGCAGGCACGTGTACCGCGATGAAAAGATTTTGGCGCGGTATGGTCAGGAAGCGGCCTATTACTGCTACGGCGGTCACCGGGTCTGCCTGAGCCCGGAAAAAATGCCGGAAACCTATTCCCCCGACAACGGGCCGGTCGTTTACGGTATTGGCGCGGAGGGCGTCAGCTTTACCCCCGCGCGGCAGAAGCAGAATGAAATGCAGCTGGGTTTTCAGGTCTTGATGAGCGAGGATGCGAAAGACATCATGGTGGTTCACACGGCCAAGAACGTTTCCAGGGAAAAGCAGGCCTTCGCGCTTTCGGCGATTACCATGATGCCCTCCGGCGGAACCGTTGTGATTCCGCTGAACACGGACGGCGCGAAGCCGGAGCACCCGAACCGCACGATCGCGCTGTGGCCCGGCACCGGGTTTCAGGACCCAAGGCTTTCCGTCACCGACCGCTTTATCACCCTCCGCCACGAACCCGCGGGTGAAAGCCCGGTCAGGCTCGGCACGAACGACGCGCCCGGGTGGGTGGCTTTCTGGAAGGACGGCCATACGCTGCTCAAACGCTTTGTTCACAATGCGCAGGCGGTCTATGCCGATTTCGGCTGCTCCTGCGAATGCGCCCTGTGCGGTGATTACACCGATATTCGGTCCCTGAGCCCGTTTTACGGGCTGGAACCCGGGGAGGGGATCCGCCATGTGGAAAACATTTCGCTCTTCCGCACACCGGAGCCGCCCGCACCGGAGGATGATGCCGTTCAGGCGTTTTTCGACCGCCTGAAATAGCGGAGAAAATCCGATTATAAGGCTCGTCATGATTTTACAATTGGGTGGCGAATGATTTGAAAAAGCCGATATGGTTTCATATTTATCTGCTGCTTTCCATCGTTTCCGTTGTCCTTCTCATTTATATCGGCAATACTTTTTATACGGAATATGTCGATTCCCAACAGGAGCAGTCGCGGTCTTTCAACACGGAATGGTTTTATACGGAGAAAGACGGCACCGTGAAAAGCCTGGTGCTGCCCGCGTCCGTTTCACCGGATGTTTCCAAAGGGGAAGCTGCCTCCATCTTTCACACGCTGCCGCGCGACCTGAAAAACGGGCAGAGCATCTGTTTTTCCACTTACCACGCGTCGGCTCAGGTTTATGTGGACGGCAAGCTGATTTACCGGTATGGGGTCAACGACCGGTACCTGTTCGGCCGGTCGCCGGCAAGCACGGCCTGGCATTTTGTGGACCTGCCGGATGGTTCGGCGGGGAAAACGCTGGAAATCCGTCTGTGCTCTCCCTATGAACGGTATTCCGGCTCGTTTAACACGGTGCTTTTGGGGACCAGAAGCGCGAATATTGAAACGGAGCTTCGGAAATTCGGCCCCAGTATTTTTCTCAGCGGGCTGACGTTTATCATCGGCCTGTTTTTACTGACGGCTTTTTTGATTGCGGGCAGAAAAACAAAGCACGCCGCCTCCATGCTGTATGAATCGTTGTTCGTCATCAGCATTTCCGCCTGCGCTTTAAGCGATACTTTTCTGGTTCAGGCCTTTTTCCTGACCCCTCTTCTGCTCGGTTATGTCATCTATTTCCTCATGCTGCTCGCTCCGATTCCGTATCTTCTTTTTGTGAAGGAGGTTTACGCGAAAGCGCATTTCCGCCTGTATGATATTCTGTGCGGAATCACGGCGGCCAATTTTATCGTCTGCGTGGTTCTCCAATTGATCAATCTGATTGATCTGCCGCAAATCATTTATTCCATTCATCTCATTGCCATCGCCAGCCTGGTTTTGTCCCTTTACACCGCGCACGAAAGCGTGATCCGGTTCCGGATTCACAGCGCGAAAATTTTTTTATGGGGCTGCGCCCTGATGCTGACGTTAGATCTGGTCGATATGGTGCGTTATTATTCCGGCACTTATCAGGACGGCGCCCTGTTCTGCCGGATCGGCCTGCTTGTTTTTATCGCGCTTCTGACCGTTTCCTCCGTGTCCGACGCGTTCTCCATGATGAAACTGGGGGCGGAGGCGCGGGTGTATCGGAATCTGGCGTTTAAGGACATTCTGACCGGGTTGGAAAACCGCACGTCTTTTGAACGGAAAATGGAAAAGCTGAACCGGAACGGGGAACAGGATCAAACGACCATTATCATATTCGACCTGAACAACCTGAAACAGGTCAACGACTGCAGGGGTCATTTGTGCGGGGACAGGCTGATTGCCGATGCCGCCGAAATCATCAAGGACGGCTTCGGCCTGTTCGGGCAATGTTACCGGATCGGCGGCGACGAGTTTGCGGTGCTGATGCGGGACTGGGGACGAGATCAGCGGCAGCTGTGCTTCGACCGCTTTTTTCAGGCGCTGGAGGAATATAAAAATACGCACGAGGACCCCGTTGAGGTCGCTTACGGCTGGGCAAAATATCACCCGGAGGACTGCCTGCTGACCGCGACCATGAACCGCGCGGACGAATGGATGTATTCTCGCAAGAAACGAATGAAAAACGCGGAAGCGGAGTAGCGTTTGAATTTGCGAATTCGGTGATAGCGCGTGCGTACCCGGTCATATATTTGACCGGAGGTGCGTTATGAGGGCGGTTGTAATCACGCAAAAGCGGATGGTGACCGGTTTGTGCGGCTTGCTCGCCTTTGCGGCGGCCGTGCTTCTGGCGTTTCACGGCGTTCCTGCTCTGCTGGCCTCTTTTACACAGCGGCAGATGCCGATTTGCCGGGTTCAGACGCAGGAAAAGAAAATAGCGGTTACGTTTGACATGGATTCCGGAAACAAAGATACGGCCTGCCTGGCCGATATTCTGCGCAGATACGGCGTGAAGGCGACTTTTTTTGTCGTGGGCGCCTGGGCGCAGCGGTATCCGCAGTCCCTGCGCGCGCTTTCGGCGGACGGCCATGAAATCGGCAACCATTCCGACACGCATCCGCACATGCCGAGGCTTTCCGGCGCTGAAATGCTTCGGCAGATCACGGAATGCAACGGAAAGATCCGGTCGGTGACCGGAAATACGCCGGTTCTGTTCCGCGCGCCGTATGACGATTACAGCAATCTGCTGATTGACACGGCGCGGGCCGCTTCCATGCAGTGCATCCAGTGGAGCGTCGACAGTCTGGACTGGAAAAATCCCGCTCCGAACGAAATCAAAAAACGGGTCCTTGCTCAGGCGGAACCGGGCTCCATCCTTTTGTTTCACAACGGTGCTTTGAACACCGCCACCGCGCTGCCGGACATTTTGTCGGCGCTGCAAACGCAGGGTTACTCCATGGTGCCGGTTTCGCAGCTGATTTACCATGACCACTTTAGGATAGACGAAACGGGGACGCAGAAGCGGACGGAGACGGACGACCCGGACCGCTCCGGCTGACTGCGGAGGTTGGGAGGTGACGGTATGGCGAGAATTACGGACATTCGCCCCTGCGGCAGAATGATCCATGCAAAAACCAAAACGGTGATGGACATCAATTACAATCAAAAGCTTTTTTCCATCTGGGTTTATGCCGCCGGGCAGGAATCCGGGGTCGAACCCTCCCGGCTCAGCATTCAGCTTGACAGGGACATGGCAAAACGTCTGCGAAACGCGCTGGATGCGTTTATCGGGGAAACGCCTTGAACGAAAGACGTTTCCCCGATCCTTTGCGGGCGAAGCTTCGGAACCCGTTTTCGCTTTGTTTGATGAAAAAATCTTGTTGCTGCGCATTTCTTTTTGATGCGAACAGGTTCTCACATATTTTGATAGGAAAAGGCAAATAATGTTCCTGTTAAGGGAGACGGGAATACGGATGAATATTATTCTTTGCGGAAAAAAATCAGATACGGCCTTTTCCGACGCGCTTTTGCCCGCGCTTGCGCTTTACGGCGGCGCGCGGTATTTCAGCGGGGAAAAACTGGCGCTGTACGGGCTGGAGCCGGCCCGCTTTTTTGTGTATGACGGTGAAACGATTCCGAAAATTGAGCTGGACAGCGGAATCCTTCTGTTTAAAAACAGCTTTGATTCCGGCGGCCAGGTTCATGTTCCGCCTCATTTTTTTTGTATTTTGGAATCCAAGAATGTACACGCCGCCGAGCTGCTCCGGGGGACGGAAGTTTCCGCCGTAACCTGCGGCACCAGCCAGAAGGATACCATCAGCGTTGCGGGGATTCAGGAGGGAAGCGCCGTGCTCAGCCTCCAGCGCAATCTGGTCACACTGGAGGGCAAGGTCCTGGAGCCGCATGATTTTACGGTTTCGCTCCGGTCCGAAATCGGGCCGCACCGGGTTTTGGCTGTCTGCGCCGTGCTTCTTCTCGCGGGGGTCGATTCCTCAAAGGGCTATACCATTTGAATGAAAAAATTAACAGTTATAAAACTGCATGCCGGACATACAATAACAAAGCAAACGCAAAACAAATCGAACGGCGGGATTCGCCCGCCGGAAATCGATGGAATAACAAAGAATTAAGGAGTGTAGTTTTATGTCTTCTAACAACAGTGTAGTTCCTGAAGCGCGTGCCGCTCTGGATAAATTCAAGATGGAAGCCGCTTCCGAAGTCGGTGTGAACCTGAAGCAGGGTTACAACGGCGACCTGACTTCCAGAGAAGCCGGTTCCGTCGGCGGACAGATGGTCAAAAAGATGATCAAGAGTTACGAGGAAAGCCTGAAATAAGCTTTTCGCGGTTCGAGCGCCATGCCGAGTGCATGGCGCTCCTTTTGTCGTTACATAAAACATGCGGCCGCTTTCTTCTGAAACGGCGTGCGGCATCAGCTTTCGTAATCCTCAATAATGCTGTTGAGCTTGTCCCTGCTGTACACGCGGATTCCCTTCTTCAGCAGCTGTTGGTCTTCGGCGGGAAGGGAAGCGACCTCAACGTGGATTTCCTGCGAGGGAATGATGTCGCTGTTGTGGAATATGCCGATGATTCCCTGGTACTCCTTTACCGTATAAACATCGGACTGGCTTGCGATGACATCGATTTCGCTGCTTTCTTGACTTGAAGCCGTAATTGCGGTAGAATTATACAATATATTTGAACTGGCCGGTGATGGCTCGGGGCTTGGCTGCCGCCGGGTGTTGCCCGCGTACAAAAGCCCTACCACGATAAACGCGGTGCATAAAATCATCACTGCAATTTTTTTCACAGGGATCACCTCAGTAATATTATTTGAAAAAAATGGCAAATTATTCATTTTGCGAGAAATTTACAAGAGAATTTAAGCAAGGAGGTGGAATACGATGAGAAAAACCGATATTAATAAATTGTGCGGGGCAAAAAGCGCGGAAAAAGACGACGCGGCTACCACGGCGAAGGCGGTTGCCAAAATTGTAGGCAAAGGCCTGCTCACGCTTTTCACAATTTTTATCATTACCGGTATCATCGTTTCCGTATCGCTGATTTCCTTTATTTACAGCTTAAAGGATTCCACGGTGGATTACGACCTGAAAAAACTCAAGCTCAGCTACACCAGCTTCATTTATGTGAATGGCGAGAACGACGACAGTTCAAATCCTGTGAAATATCTGGCGCTTTCCACCAGCGAAAACCGCGTCTGGGTGGACTACGACAAAATCCCAACGGCCATGAAGAATGCTGTCGTTGCGATTGAGGACAAGCGCTTTTATGAACATAAGGGTGTGGACTGGCGCAGGACCTTCGGCGCGGTGACGCAGCTTTTTTCCAATGGAGGCAGCTACGGCGGCTCGACGATTACCCAGCAGCTCATTAAAAATATTACGGGCGAAAGCGAGGTCAGCCTGACAAGGAAGGTGACCGAAATTTTCCGCGCGCTGAACCTGGAAAAGCAATATTCAAAAGAAGAAATATTGACGGCGTATTTGAACGTGGTCAATTTCGGCAGCGGATGCAACGGCGTGCAGGCCGCCGCAAATCTGTATTTCGGTAAAAACATCCAGGACTGCGACATTGCGGAATGTGCCGCGATCGCGGGCATCACGCAGAATCCGGCCAAGTATTCGCCGCTTACGCATCCCGACCAGAACAAGGAGCGCCAGCAGACCGTGCTCAAGGAGATGCACGATCAGGGCATGATTACGGACGCGGAATTCAAAAAGGCGATGACGGAATCGGAAAACATGAAATTTGTCGGCAAAAAATCCGACGACACGGTCAACAATACGCCGATCTGGAACTGGTACATCGACACCCTGTTTGAAGACGTGCGGGAAGCGCTGATGGAAAAATACAACTGCACCAGCGACAAAGCGGTCGATATGATTTACCACGACGGTCTGAAGATTTATGCCGCCATGGACACGGACCTTCAGGATTTTGCGGAACAAACCTTTCAGTCCGACAGCGTGTTCGGCAGCTCCAAAAAACTGCAGACCGGCTATTTCGCAATGGACTATTCCGGCCGCGTGCTGGCGACCGTGGGCGCCCGCGGACAGAAGACGGGGAACCGGACCTTCAGCAATGCGACCGACGCAAAAAGGCAGCCCGGCTCCACCATCAAGCCGGTGGCGATTTATGCCCCGGCGATTGAATCCGGAAAATACAATTATTCCACGATTGTGGACGACAGCCCGCTGTCGGACTGGTTCGGTCCCGGCAAACCGGGCCCGAACGACGCCGACGGAAAATTCATGGGGAAAATGCCGATGTATGAGGCGCTCGAGCGTTCCAGAAACGCCGCTTCCGCCCAGATTGGTTCGGTTTTGACCCCGAATGTCAGCTTTACCTTTTTAAAGAACAAGCTGAATTTTACCAGTCTGGTCGCGGCGGACAACAACCGAGCGCCGATGGCGGTCGGCGGATTGGAAAAGGGCGTCACCGTGCGGGAGATGACCGCGGGGTACCAGATGTTCGGCAACGGCGGCAAGTATTACCAGCCTTACACGTTTTATCATGTGGACGACCACGACGGCAATGTGATTCTGGACAACCGCAATCAGGTTTCCAAGCAGGTAATCAGTTCCGAAACGGCGACGATCGTGCACCGCATGATGAACACCGTTGTCACAGGCGCCCACGGTACCGGCCGCCTGGCCCAAATCAGCGGCTGGGAGGTATTCGGTAAAACCGGTACCACCAACGACAATAAGGACAGCTGGTTCGTCGGCGGGACCCCTTACATGCTTGCCGGAATGTGGACCGGTTATTCCACCCCGGCGACCCTGACCGGCACCCAGCAGACTTATGCGAAAACCGTTTGGAAAACGATTATGGTTCATTACCTGAGCGGAAAGCAGAAAACCGGGTTTGCCTATGATCCCGACGTGGTTTCCCGCACCTTCTGCAGGGAAACCGGCCTGCTTGCCAATTCGCTGACGGACACGGATACCGACACGGGCTGGTATGTCAAGGATCAATTGCCTTCGGTCTGCGACGGCCAGCATGCCGGCACAAGTTCGGCGGCCTCCTCTGCAAGCTCACAGAGCCAATCGAGCGCGGCTTCCTCCAGCTCACAGGCGGCGTCTTCCGCGGCGAGTTCGCAAAGCCAGTCGAGTTCGGCTTCCCCCAGCTCGCAGGCGGCGGCGTCTTCCGCGGCATCATCGACCTCCGGCGGAGATGTGTCGAAGAAAACCTCTCATCAGGTGTCGGTTCCCAACTCAAAAAAATAAAAGGATAAAAGCGGCCGCCGGAAAACGCCCGCGGGCCGCCAACAACCAGTTGATTGATTTGCTGAAACGTGGTAAACTGTTAAAGTGTCTGACCCGTTGCGGTGAAAGGATAAGAATTGAAGAGAATTTAAGGGGTGTATCATATGGTACAAATAGCAGTAATGGGGTACGGAGTGGTCGGTTCCGGCGTGGTGGAGGTTTTGGCCAACCACACGAAAAGCATTGCCAAACGCGCCAAGGAAGAAATTCATATCAAATACATTCTGGATTTGCGTGAATTTCCGGATAGTCCTTTCGCG
>JAAYUL010000085.1 GCA_012517675.1 Clostridiales bacterium
CAGTTCAAACACCTTCAGAATGGCGCTGCCCTGCACGCCGGAATCCGTTTCCTCCCGGCCCAGCACGCTGCCCGCGACCAGGCGGCCCTGCCGGTTGGCCGGCCCCGCCAGCGGAATCAGCGTTTCCTCGCCCGTGGTCAGCTGCCGGACCTCAATGGCGTCGCCCACCGCGAAAATGTCCGGGTCCGAGGTGGCGTAGTGTTCGTCGACCTTGATGCTTCCGCCGACGCTGAGCTCCAGCCCGGCCTCCTTTGCCAGCCTGCTGTCCGGCGCAACGCCGATGCTCAGAACGACCAGATCGGCGGGGATTTCCTTGTCGCCGGTCAGTTTGACCCAGAGCGAGCCGCGTTTTTCAAAGCCCTGCACGCCGGTGCCGAACATCAGCCGCAGGCCGTTTTCCCGCATGTGCCG
Source organism: Clostridiales bacterium (assembly GCA_012517675.1). Taxonomy (GTDB): domain Bacteria; phylum Bacillota; class Clostridia; order Oscillospirales; family Acutalibacteraceae; genus Caproiciproducens. The sequence continues at coordinate 412 of JAAYUL010000085.1, forward strand.
GTGAAGGATCGCCGCCATTTCCGGGTCAAGCGAGGCGATGGCCTGGCCGAGGAATTCCACAACGGTGACGTCCATGCCGCGCCGCTGCAGGTTTTCGGCCATCTCCACGCCGATGAAGCCCGCGCCGACCACGACCGCCGTCTTCGGATTGTTTTTCTTGATATATTCGTCGATGTGGAACGTGTCGGGCACATTGCGCAGGGTGAAAATTCCCTCCTGGTCGATTCCCGGCAGCTTCGGGCGCTTGGGCGTCGCGCCGGGGGAAAGGATCAGCTTGTCGTAGCTTTCCGTGTAGGTGGTGCCGTCCCGGTGGTTTTTCACAGTGACGGTCTTCTTGGCGCGGTCGATTTTCACCACCTCGCTCATGGTGCGGACATCCACGCCGAACCGCTGGCGCAGCAGGTCGGGCTTTGTGACCAGCAGCCGGTCCTTTTCCCGGATCGCCCCGCCGATGTAGTACGGCAGGCCGCAGTTCGCGTAGGAAATGTACTCCCCTTTTTCAAATAAAATGATATCCGCCTTTTCACTGAGCCTGCGCAGCTTGGTCGCCGCTCCCGCTCCGCCGGCGACTCCGCCGACAATCAGCACTTTCATGGGATTACCGCCTTTCTATTTTGTCCCGCGGTGATTCGGACCGCATGGAATGATTGATTATTTACAAACATATTATATCCGGAAAAGCGTTTTCCTTCCGTGACTAAATCACAAAGGCGGCCGGACGGCGATTCTTCTTTGTAGTCGGCGTGAAACTGTGATATAATCACAGAATAAAGGACCCGAAACGATTTAAAATAAGAAACAGAAAGGGAGGAAGACGAATGTCGGACATCATTATATTGGGGACCGGCCCCGCGGGCATTTCCGCCGCGGCCTACACCACGCGGGCGGGGCTGAAAACCACCGTGATCGGAAGGGACGGCGGCGCCCTGCTTAAAGCGCATCAAATCGAAAATTATTACGGCTTTTCCCAGCCGGTTTCCGGGGAGGAGCTGATCCGCACCGGGATGGAGCAGGCCCGGCGGCTGGGCGCGGAAATCGTGAACGACGAGGTGGTGGGCATCGCCTACGACGGCGAATTCGTCGCGTCGGGCATTTCCGGCACTTACCGGGCGCCGGCCATGATTCTGGCGACGGGCGCCTCCCGCGGCGCGCCGAAGCTGGAGGGGCTCCGCCGGCTGGAAGGGCGCGGGGTGAGCTACTGCGCGGTGTGCGACGCGTTCTTTTACCGCGGCAAGCACGTCGCGGTGCTTGGGAACGGCGAATACGCCCTTCACGAGGCGATGGAGCTGCTTCCCGTCGCGGGCTCGGTCACGCTGCTGACGAACGGGAAAGAGCCTTCCGTCGAAATCCCGGAGGAAATCAAAGTGGTCACGCAAAAGCTCGACCGGCTGGAGGGCGACCCGGTGCTGACCGGCGTCGTTTTAGAGGACGGCGGCACCGTGCCGGTCAGCGGCCTGTTTGTCGCCATGGGGGTCGCGGGCAGCACCGACCTTGCGCGCAAGCTCGGCGCGCAGACGAAGGGAAGCGCCATTGTGGTGGACTCGTCCATGCAGACCAATATCCCCGGCCTTTTCGCGGCGGGGGACTGCACCGGCGGCATGCTTCAGGTCGCCAAGGCGGTCTACGAGGGCGCGCAGGCCGCGGCGGGCGCGATCAAGCTGGTCCGCGAACGGAAAAACGCATAACACGGCCCTGGGGGCAGGCTGCGGAAGACCGCGCGGCCTGCCCTTTGTTTTTCCCGGAATCAGCGCCCGCCATTGAAAAAACGGCGGAATACGCCTATAATCATAAGTGAAACACAGCGCCGAAGCGGGAAAACGCCGCCGGCGCAATCTGTTTGGCGGACCATCAAACGCAACAGGAAAGGAAGGACATGCCCGATGTATGAAGAAATTGCCGCGCAGGCGGGAGCTGCCGTGCGCGAACTGCTGGAAAAGGCCGGGCTGAAGGAAGGCGACCTGTTTGTCGTCGGCTGCTCCTCCAGCGAGATCGGGGGGCACCGGATCGGCTCGGATTCCAACGTGGAAATCGGGAAAACCGTATTCGAGGCAATTTATGCCGTTTTAAAGGAAAAGAAAATCGAACTCGCGGCCCAGTGCTGCGAGCACCTCAACCGCGCCGTCATTCTGGAAAGGGACGCCGCCGCGCGCCGCGGGCTGGAAATCGTGAACGCCGTGCCGCAGCCGAAGGCGGGCGGCTCCTTCGCGACCGCGGCCTACCGCGGACTGGAGCACCCCGTCGCGGTGGAGGAGGTCAGCGCGCAGGCCGGCATCGACATCGGCGGAACGCTGATCGGCATGCACCTTGCGCGGGTGGCCGTGCCGGTGCGCCTTTCCGTCGATCATATCGGCAGCGCGCGCATTCTCTGCGCCCGCACAAGGCCGAAATATATCGGCGGCGAGCGCGCCCATTACGACGAAGCGCTGAAATAAAGCCACTGCGGACGGGCTGCCGCAAAATGAATTTTTGACGGCAGATTGCACAAAGCCACGCTCTTAAAATCATGAAAATACGCCTGGAAACGACTTTTGACCGTCCGATCCAGGCGTATTTTTGTGCATTATTTTTCAAAAGGGTTGTTTTGAAAAAGTCCCTTCTTTCTATGCCTTGCACCGCCCCTGCCCTTCTGCTATAATAGCCCCATAAGAACGGGTCATTGGGAACATGTTTCCCAAACTAAGAAAGGCAGGAAAATGATGAATTTCAAGCAAGGAGAATGGACCAGGGAAATCAACACGCGCGATTTTATCGTATCCAATTACACCCCCTACGACGGTGACGAGAGCTTTTTGGCGCCGCCTTCCGCCAGAACCAAGCGGCTGTGGGACGAGCTTTCCGCGCTGCTGAACGAAGAACACGCGCGCGGCGGTGTCTACGACATCGACGAGCACACCATTTCCACCATTACCTCGCATCAGCCCGGCTACATCGACAGGGAGCTGGAACAGATCGTCGGCATGCAGACGGACGCGCCCTTAAAGCGCGCGATCATGCCGTTCGGCGGCATCCGGCTGGTCCACAACGAGCTGGACGCCTACGGCCGCAAGCTGCCGGAGGAAATCGACCGGATTTTCAAATACCGCAAAACGCACAACGACGGCGTGTTCGACGTTTACACCGACGAAATGAAGCGCGCGCGCCACTGCGCCATCATTACCGGCCTGCCCGACGCCTACGGCCGCGGGCGCATCATCGGCGACTACCGCCGCATCGCGCTTTACGGCACGGAGTTTTTAATAGAAAAAAAGAAAAAAGCCAAGAAAAACCATGTTTGCGACGTGATGGACAGCCCGGCCATCCGTCTGCGCGAGGAGATCAGCGAGCAGATCCGCGCGCTGGGCGAGCTGACCGAAATGGCCGCCTCCTACGGGTGCGACATTTCCAAACCCGCGGCGGACACCAAACAGGCCATTCAGTGGGTCTACTTCGGCTACCTTGCCGCGGTGAAGGAGCAGAACGGCGCCGCCATGAGCCTGGGCCGCGTTTACACCTTCCTCGACATTTACGCCGAGCAGGACCTCGCGTCCGGCAAATACACCGAAGAAGAGCTTCAGGAGCTGGTCGACCATTTCATTATGAAGCTGCGCATGGTGCGCTTTCTGAGGACCCCGGCCTACGACGAGCTGTTCAGCGGCGACCCGACCTGGGTGACCGAATCGCTGGGCGGCATGTGCGAGGACGGGCGCCACATGGTCACCAAAATGAGCTACCGCTTTCTGCACACCCTGACCAACCTGGGCCCCGCGCCGGAGCCGAACCTCACCGTCCTGTGGAGCCAGCGCCTGCCCGAAAACTTCAAGCGCTACTGCGCGAGGATTTCGGTGGAGACCTCCTCCATCCAGTATGAGAACGACGACATCATGCGCACGAAATACGGCGACGACTACGGCATCGCCTGCTGTGTTTCCGCCATGCGCATCGGCAAGCAGATGCAGTTCTTCGGCGCGCGCGCCAACCTGGCGAAGGCCCTTCTTTACGCCATCAACGGCGGCAGGGACGAGCGGTACGGCATTCAGGTCGCGCCGGAATACGCGCCCATCACCTCGGAATACCTCGATTACGAAGAGGTGCGCCGCAAGTTCGACGCCATGTGCGACTGGCTGGCCAAGCTGTATATCAACACGCTGAACGTGATTCACTATATGCACGATAAATACTGCTACGAGCGCATTGAAATGGCGCTGCACGACGAGACCATCCTGCGCACCATGGCGGGCGGGATCGCCGGCCTGAGCGTGGTGGCGGACAGCCTTTCCGCCATCAAGCACGCGAAGGTGAAGGCTATCCGGAACGAGGCGGGGATCGCAGTCGATTTTGAAATTGAGGGCGACTACCCGAAATTCGGCAACAACGACCCCGAGGCGGACGAAATCGCCGTCGACGTGGTGAAGAGCTTCATGACGAAGCTGCGCCGCCAGCAGACCTACCGCGAATCGGTGCCCACGCTTTCGGTGCTCACCATCACCTCCAACGTGGTGTACGGCAAAAAGACCGGCTCCACGCCGGACGGCCGCAAGGCGGGCGAACCGTTCGCGCCGGGCGCGAACCCCATGCACGGCAGGGACAAAAACGGCTGCGTCGCCAGCATGATGAGCGTTGCGAAGCTGCCTTACGACTACGCGGAGGACGGCATTTCGTACACCTTCAGCATTGTTCCTGGCGCGCTGGGCAAAACCGAGGACCAGAAGGTGGACAACCTGGTTTCGCTGCTGAACGGTTATTTCCTGGAAACGGGGCACCATATCAACGTGAACGTGCTGAACCGCGAGGTCCTGCTCGACGCGATGGATCACCCGGAAAAATACCCGCAGCTCACCATCCGCGTGAGCGGTTACGCCGTCAACTTCATCAAGCTGACGCGCGAGCAGCAGCTGGAGGTTATCCGCCGCACGTTCCATGAAAAATTCTGACCCGCGCGGGCGGAGAAAAGAGGTTTTTTATGGGCGTACCGGGAAGAATCCATTCCATTGAAAGCTTTGGCGCGCTGGACGGGCCGGGAATCCGGTATGTGCTGTTTTTGCAGGGGTGTTCCCTGCGCTGCCTGTACTGCCATAACCCCGACACGTGGGACCCGGCCGACGGAAAGCCGGCGGATTCCGACGAGATCATGAAGGATATTTTATCCTACCGCAGCTTCATCCGCTCCGGCGGCGTCACCCTTTCGGGCGGCGAGCCCCTGCTGCAGCCGGAATTCGCGCGGGAAATTTTGCTGCGCTGCCGGGAGGCGGGAATCCACACCGCGATCGACACGGCGGGCAGCGTTCCGCTTTCGGTTTCCGCCCCGGTCATCGACGCGGCCGACCTGCTCCTGCTCGACATCAAAAGCTTTGACGACGCGCTCTGCCGGGAGCTGACCGGCCGGAGCAATGAAAATACTTTGCGCACGCTGGAATACTGCGAAAAGACGCGCAAGCCGGTCTGGCTGCGCCACGTGCTGGTGCCGGGCTGGACCTTAAAGCGCGAGCTGCTGGAACCGCTCGCGGACTACCTGTCCCGCTTTCCCTGCGTGGAGCTGGTGGAGCTGCTGCCCTTCCACAAAATGGGCGAATACAAGTGGCGGGAACTGAAGCTGCCCTACCGCCTGACGGACACGCCGGTCCCCGCGCACGAAGAGCTGGAGGCGGCGAAGGCGATTTTCACCGGCCGCGGCCTGAAATGCCTGATGAAGGAATAAACAGAAAAAACTCCCGGAACCGCGGTTCCGGGAGTTTTTTCGTCGCGGCGCAATTCCGCCGATTGAAGGGAAACATTTGCTTAATATGGAAAATATTGCTTGCATTTGCGGAATGATCGTGTAAAATAAGAAATAAAGGATTATGCAGGGCTTGATTTCTTTGATGCTATGGGCAATCATGTGCAGTTCAATTTGCGGCAGGGTACAGCACTACTGCGAAATTTGAACTGCGTATGTTAAGCCGGAACAATGAGAAGTGCTGCAAGCAATCATACGAATCAGAGAGAGCCTGAGCTGACAGTTACACAAAAGTCCTGCGTTTTGTCCTTGTAATAAAAGTTGATATGCAGTGACGATGGGATAAAAGTTTAAAAAGTAATCGCCGAATCGCATATTGCTGTTTAGGAGGAAATCAATCCATGAATGACAAAAATGCCAGCGAATATTTACTGGATAAGTATCCTATGAATATGGAAATGCTCAGAAATATTATTGAATCCATCCCTGCAAATGTATTTTTTAAAGATTTAAACTGCCAGTATCGGATGACAAGCCATGTATGTGCGCAAATCAGTGCGGAAGGAGATTATAATGCAATTATCGGGAAAACGGATTTGGAAATCCAGCCCGATCCGGAGCTTGGCAAGTTCTATTATGAAGACGATAAAAAAATTATAAGTTCCCTTGAAGGGAGCCATTATGTCAGCAAAATGGTTTTTGACGGTATGGATTACTACTATGAAATCACAAAGAATCCGGTGTTCGATTCCAAAGGAACCCTGTTGGGAATCATCGGTCTTGTTGTTGACATTTCCGAGCTGAAGAGGCTCCAGAAAAAACTTCAAAAAATGAGCATAATAGATTGTCTGACCGATACATATAACCGTGCCTATTACGAGCAAAGGACGACGGAAGTAGCGCAGACCAGTTATGAGACGTTTTCGATCATCATGAGCGATTCAAATGCACTGAAATTTTTTAATGATCATTACGGGCATAAAGCGGGAGATGAACTCCTCATAAAGACAGCCGCCTTACTGAAACGGATTGTTGGAAATTCCGGAGAGGTTATGCGGATCGGCGGAGACGAATTTGTTGTGTTTTGCGAAAACTGCACAAATCATCATTGCGCTGAAATCGTAAAAAAAATTAAATCTTCAGAAATCGATTATAAAATACGTGGCCTTTCCGTCAATAACGCATACGGTTACTCTACCATAACCAATAACAACAAGACAATAAATGCGGCAATTTCAGAGGCCGAAAGCATGATGTATCAGGATAAAAGCAACACGAAAAAAACTTATATCAAGGAACTTCATCATCTTATGAAGTGATGGTTACGTCTGAACCATGGGGTTAGAACCCTCATCTTCAGCCGAAACCTTTAGGTCAACATCAGGTACGATATATTTGGGCCAACCGTTGAAAGGAGTGGGCGTGCGGAAGAACGGCGCGGAATCGGAACCGCCGCCCGCGGCTACGAGATGTGGACGGCCACGCCGTTGACCTCGACGCCTTCGTCCGCGCGGATCAAAATGTACCGGGCGCCGTCGATGACCCTGGTTTCGACCAGGTCGCCGCGCTCCGGGTTCACGCGGATCGTCACGTCGGGGGTGCGGACCTCCAGCTGTTTGGCGTCAATCAGATTCCGCGGGCTGACCTCGGCGTCGGCGCCGAACTCCGTGTCGTATTTTTCCTCAAACGCGGCCAGACGGTCTTCCGGAACGCCGCAGGATTGCAGGATTCCTTTGACCGTTTTTCCGGAAATGACCAGCGGCTCCTCCTCTTTGTTCGTTTTGTGCTCCTCGATCATGCCGGACAACTGCCCGTGGACCTCCTGCACAACGTCGAAGCTGCAGTCTTCGGCGACGGTGTCGGCCAAAATCGACCGGAAGGTTTCCTTTTGGACCGCGGCGGGCATCGGCAGGCCGCAGCGGAACACGGCGTCGACAAATTCCGCGTTGTTCTCCGCAATATTGCGGGAGTAATAAAGGGCGCTGTAAATGTCGGCGCATCGGCCGCTGAAAGCCGGGAACAGAAACCCGAGCTCCGGCGCCGACACGACCCGGTCCGCCGTGATGTTGCGGAACGCGTTTTCGGAAACATAGTAGCCAAGGGCCGTCTTCGCCGGTTTGATCGGGCAGATGCTGCACAGGAAATAGGAAAACACCTCCGGGGAATCGTCCTGCTTTTCCCCGTCTTTCGCATAGGAAGGCACGTCGTATTGATCGCAGGCCAGAAGGATCAGGTAATGGTCCTCCATGTGGAGCGCCTGAATGACGCGCCCGTAAAATTCCCGCACGGCGCCGTCGTCCTCCAGCGAAGAGCTCCGGAGCGCCATGAGCAGCCGATGCTCCTCGCCCTCCAGAACCTGCCGGGTCTCGAATTCAATGTCGATCAGGTTTTTTCCGACCGTTCCGGACAGCGTTTTCTTCAGGATGGCCAGCAGCTCCTCGGCTTCCTCCTGCGGCATCAGCCCGAGCGGCTGGCTGAACTCCGAAACGATTTCCCCCTGTCCGTTGACGTAACAGCCGCGGATGCGGGTAATGTTGCTTTTGTCCGGGCGGAACCGGCGGCGGATTTCCGCGATTTCTTTTTCGTTCATAATATCCTCGTTCAATTCCATCTGTATTTTTGTTTGGATTCCGTATCCATCTATTATAATATGAAATTTCGCGTTTGTCATCATGGTCAAACATCGTCGACAAACGCACGGCGGCAGAAAGATCATAGCATCCTCATATTGCAGAAAAACAAACCGGCGGGCTGTCGGTTTGTTTTTTTATTTTCCGCTGCTTCAAAGCACCCGGACGGTAAAAGGAGGCTTTTCACAACGGAAAAGAAGCCCTTGCGTTCAGCCGCTTTCAGCAGCATATTTAAGCTACTGTTATTTTTAACAAAATATATTTTAATAATTGTTTAAGTGTGACATATTATCACAAAATTGCGAAATATTTATTGACTATCGTAAAAATTGCCTATATTATATGATTTATTGAACGATATTAGGGGGAAATTGCATGAAATAGTTGTTTTTGAAAACGGTTTCCATCATTTGCGCCGCGACAATGCTGACGCAAATGATTCCAATGACCGCCAGCGCAAATTCTAAATCACAAAATTTAACTCCTTCCGCCGAAGCGGTTGTCAGTAATGTCAACCAACGGACAGACCCGGCGATTCTTGCCGAAGATGTTTCCAAGAGAACAGAAAATACGAAATATTTTATCTGTGCCGACGGTTCCCTGCTCGCTGCAAAATATCCGGAGCCGGTTCATTATAAAGACGCGTCGGGCAAATGGGTGGATTACGACAACACCCTGAACGCAGTAAAAGCGGAACCTTCCGCAGAATCCGCAGAAGATGACACGCAAAGCTCCTCTGCTGCTTCGTCTGCTTCTCAGGAAAGCTCCGGGACTTCCTCCGTGGTTTCACGGCCGGACGGAAACAGCAGCGCGGCTTCCGAAGAAGGCTCCGGCGTTTCCTTTGCAGCCTCCCAATCGGAAGGGAAAAGCAGCGGGGTTTCCTCGGAAAGTTCAGCGGTTTCTTCGCCGAACTCACAAAGTGGAACGGAATCCAATGCTTCTTCCCAGAGCTTGCGCAATCGCACGGGCTCTTCTTCCGTATCCTCCCGGTCGGCTGATCAAAAAAAGGCCGTCACGGCGTCTAACGCGGCCGAAGACGCTCAGGAATATGCAAACAAAAAAAGCGACCAGAAGGTCCGAATTGCCAAAAGAGCAAAGGAAAACAGGATGTTCACGGTCCGCGGGGCCGGCGGGGAACTTTCCTGGGGATACAAAAACACCAACAAAAGCAAATTGGAAATCACCCAGAAAAAGCAGCCTACAGACAATAAAAACAAATTTTTGAATCTGACCAAGGTCAATCAGGAAGGCTGGTACCGTGGAATCTATGACAATGTGGATTTGCAGGTGATTGTCTCTTCCATCGGTGTGAAGGAAAACCTGATATTAAACAACGCAAACGCAAAACGCACCTTCGACCTGTCGTATAAAACCGACGGCCTTACTCCTGTGCAGGCGGACGACCATACGATCCGGCTGACGGACAAATCAGGGAAAACGGTCTATACGCTATGCGCGCCGGTCATGACGGACAACGCCGGCGCCGTTTCCAATGCGATCACCATAAAATTGCAGAAGGCAAAAAACAAAAAATTCACGGTGGAGCTTGCCGCCGACAACGGATGGCTTGACAGCCCGGAGCGTCAATATCCTGTTACGCTGGACCCTCTGGTCCTGACCAAGCAGGTTCCGTCTTCCATAGATGACGCTACTATTATCAGATCCGGAAGAGACAAGCCATATCCGTACGGCTCCTTAATGGTTGGGAAAGAAACCTCCACGTATGGCATTGTCCGTTCCGTTGTGAAAACCAACCTGCCTTCTCTTGGAAACGGCGATATGGTCGTTTCAGCCGAGATGAATTTGCAGCAGACCAGGTACAGCGGCAATGTCGGCACGCAAGTGGACATTGGGAGAATTACCTCCAACTGGGATTCCACAAGTCTGAGCCAGAACGGCTACACGGTCTGCCCCTCCTTCGATACAACGATTGCGGACTATGCAGTTGCAAATTCCTCCACCATCTCATCGAACGGCAGTATGACCACATGGGATATTACCAGAATCGTGAAAGACTGGTATAACGGTTCCCCGAATTACGGCGTTTGCCTGTGGTCAAACAACGAGAGCAACGCGGCATACGCCACCTATGCTTCCGCGCAGAACATCTTCCTCCTTCCCACAATTTCCATTTACTATGTCAACAACAACGGATTGGAGGACTACTGGACGTATCACAGCCAGGATGTCGGAACGAACGGAAAAGCGTACGTCAACGATTACACCGGAAATCTTGCGATTACCGAGGACGTATTCAGCTCCACCGGCAGCCGGATGCCCAATTCCATTCAGCTGACGTACAACAGCAGGAACTGCGGTACGCAGACCGCCCATTCCAATCTGGGGTACGGCTTCCAATTTGACTTTAATCAGCGCGTGGACAGCGTCAGCTCCAGTCTTCAGGCATTGGGATACAAGTACAAATACACCGATGAAGACGGGACGGAGCACTATTTCCGTCAGAAGGACGGCTCCACCACCGAATGGGTCGATGAGGACGGCCTGGATCTCACGCTGACCGAAAACAGCGGAATCTATATTCGGGACAAGTCCGGGTACGAACGGCATTTTTATACGCCGGCCTCCGGAGGGACGCTTTACCATGAAAAGGATTCCAACGGGAATAAGATACAGTACAATAAAACCAACGGGCTGATTACCTCCATGACGGACGGCGCGGGCCGGACCACGACCGTTACATACAGCAATGTTACAAACTCCTCAACCGGACAGACGGTAAACCACCCGACCTTGATTACGGGGCCGGACGGGACGACCGTTCAATTGAAATACGAAGACGGAAATAAAAACCTACTCACCAAAATTGTTTACGCGGACGGCTCCTACACGGAGTACTGGTACGATGCGTCGGGGAGAATCGCGAAAATCCGTTCCAGCAACAACCGCCGGACGGAATACAGCTACGCGGGCGGGCGCGTTACGAAGATTTCCGAGTATTCCTCCACTTCTTCCGACGGCTCCGACCTGGGCGACTCACTGTCGGCCACGTACAACAAGGACAACACCACCACCTTTGCGGACAACCACGGGGTCACGGAGCTGTATCAGTTCGACAACGCGGGCCGAACCACCAGTATCCGGCACGACGACGGATCCATTTCCAACGCGGCGTATGAGGACAACGGCAAAGGCAACCAGGGCAGCACTTCCCTGCCGAGCTCCGGAAAGAACAACAAGCAGAAGGCGTCCGCGGGCACGGACAAGTTTGTGAAGAATTATGTTCTGAACCCGAGCGCCGAAAGGGATTCCTCTTTTTACGGCGTGAACGGGGGGCAGAAAAGCTATGATTCCTCCACCGCTTTGGTCGACGGAGAAAAGGTGCAGTTCCTCGGGAGCCGCTCCCTGAAGGTGGTCAGCACAGCCGCCGGCTCATACAACGGCTATGCGCAGATCATTGCCGCTTCCGCCCTGAAGGGCCAGAGCTACACCGCCTCCGCTTATATCAAAACCAGCGGCGTTACCGGGAGCTCTTCCGGCAGCGGCGCGCTGATCATGGCGGATTATTACTCCGGCGATACGTATCTTTCCGGTTCCGTCAAGTCCACCCCCGTTACAGGCTCTCAAAAATGGCAGAGGGTGAGCTTCACGGACCAGATGCCTACCAACGCGGATTCAATGCGGATCCGCTGCTATCTGTTGAACTGCACCGGTACGGCGTGGTTCGACTGCCTGCAGCTGGAAGCGGGCTCGACCATGAGCAACTGCAACCTTCTGGAGGACAGCGACCTGAAGCGCGGCGATATCTGGGGCTCCGGCGGATTTGAGTCCAACGACGTCAAGCCCGGAAGCGGCACGGTCACAATCCACGGCACGGCGGGCGGGAACAAATACCTGTACCAGTATGTCGCCGTCAACAAGGCGGACGTCTGCTTCAACATGTTCGGCACCGTACAGGCGGCCTCCGCCAAAATCAAAGGGGGCAGATGCTTTGCGCTTGAAATGGCGGTGAAGTACGCGGACGGGCAGACGGAATACCATACGCAGCAGTTCAACTACACCACAACCGCGCCGCAGTCTATGAATTACAATATCCGGCCGAAGCGCAGCGGCGTGGTGGTCAGCCGGGTCGGGTTCTTCTTCCTGTACCGGCAGAACGCCAATACCTGCCGTGTCAGCAACGCGATGCTGACCTTTGACGAAACGGGAACGACCTACACCTATGACGACAAGGGCAACCTGGTTTCCGCGAACGACAACGCGAAGAACAATCAGGCGTATTCCTTTAACAGCGCGAACGAGCTGGCCACGTCCGCCAATGAAAAGGGCGAAACCTATCAGTACATATACGAAAACGAGACGAAAAGCGGAGGAAACAGCCACCGCCTCGCCGCGGCGCGCTCCAACCAGCGTGGGAACGGCTTTGTTTACACCTACGACGCCTACGGGAATGTGACCGGCGTAAAGATGGGCGCCGTAAACAACGGCACAACGAACAAAGGCACCATCGATCCTTCCAAGGCTTATCTTTCCGGCTCGACGGCGTACAACAGCACCGGCAATTACGCGGTTTCCGCCACCGACGCCAGAGGAAAGACCACGAATTACGGGATTACGGATTCCAACGGCCTGACGAACTGGCAGGACACCCCCGCCACCGTTTACGGCAGCAGCAATTCTTCCGTCCGCACGAATTATACCTACAATCCCCAGAACTACAACCTGCTCTCCGTCAGCAGCACGGGAAGCTCCGGCACGGTGACGAACTCTTACGCCTACAACGATGCGAAGCAGCAGCTGACCTCCATTGCCCACAACGGGTTCCGGTACGGCTTCACCTACGACGCGTGGGGCCGGAGCACCGCCGCAAACATCCAGAACGCTTCCGGCACGGTCAAACGCACGCTGGCGACCAGTTCCTACCTGCGGGCGGGAAGCGGCAGCCCGGTTTCCAAGGTGACCTATGGCAACGGCGACTACGTTCAGTTCGGATACGACAAATACGACCGTGAAACAAGCAAAAGAGCGGAAACCGGCGCGCTTTCCACTTCGACCTACAACGCGAAGGGACAGCTTGCGCGGCTGAACGACCTTGCCGCGGGCATTACGTACCATTACAGCTACGACCTGCTGGGCAGGCTCATCAATACCCGCAGCAGCGGGGCGAACAGCGATTCCTCGCACTACGCCTACGACAACATGAACCGCATGGTGGGCAACTCCACGACCGTCAACGGCTATGTCATCGGAAACACCTGCAGCTACGGCAGCGACAGCCTTGTGACAAAGGCGTGGCAGGGCAGCTATTACACCGACTATGTATATGACAACCTGAACCGCGTGACCGGCGCGACAATGAAAAACAGCGGGGACACCCGCACCGGCCAGCAGGTCAGGTACAGCTATGCCGCCGGAGCAAACGGTTCCTCGACCGCTCTGGTTTCCGGTGTGGAATATCTGCGCGGAGGCGTTTCGGACGGAAGCATCACATATACCTACGACAACGGCGGGAATATCCGCACCATTACGGAAAGCGGCAAGACCGTCACCTATTCCTACGACGGCCTGAACCAGCTGGTGCGCGAAGACAACCAGCGCGACAACAAGTCCTGCACCTACTCCTACAACGCGGGCGGGAACATTACCGCCAAATCAGAATATGCTTATACCACAGGCGCGCTCGGAACACCGAATTCTACGATAAGCTACGGCTACGGCGACGCGGACTGGAAGGACCTGATGACCAGCTGCAACGGCCGGTCCATCACCTATGACGCGATCGGCAATCCCCTCACCTACCGCGACGGCATGACGATGACATGGCAGCGCGGGCGTCAGCTTGCCTCTTTACAAAAAGGCTCGACTGCGGTAAATTATGGGTATGGGGAAGACGGCCTGCGCACGAAGAAGACCGTGGCCGGGCTGTGACGAACTACCACTGGAACGATCTGGACCAGCTTGTGGAGCAGGACAGAGCGAACGGCACGCTCTTGTTCTACCACGACGACAAGGGAGATATTGGTGCCTTTGTATTTAACGGCGCCAAATACAACTTCCGCCGGAACGCGCAGGGCGACGTGACCGCCATCCTCGACCTTGCGAACAACATCGTCGCGAAATACACCTACGACGCCTGGGGCAAGGTGCTTTCCGTCACGGACGCGAACGGCAACGCGATCACCGACCCGAACCACATTGCAAACGTGAACCCCATCCGCTACCGCGGGTATTACTACGACACGGAGACGGGGCTGTATTACCTCAACAGCAGGTACTATGACCCGCAGACCGGACGGTTTTTGAATGCGGACGACACGGATGTGCTGGATGAAGATCAAAACAGCTTATCTGAAAACAATCTCTTTGCCTATTGCCTCAATAATCCTGTCAATATGACGGATGACGATGGTACCATTGCGTGGTGGATTGCCGCGGCAGTCGGTGGGGCAGGAGTTTATTATGCAAGAAGCAAAGGATTTACTTTATCAAAAGCAGGTGATGGCATTTCAGAACATAAAAACGGAAATACCTGGAATAAACATACTAATCCACGTGCAGGCAGATTAAAAACTAAAAATAGAAGCGCAAAAAAATGGAAAAGAAACGCCAACCCAAAACGGCATGGAGGGAAAATTAACCAGCCAAAATATAAGGCGTATTATAGCAACCATAAAAGACATCATAAAACTTATTACAGAACATATCATAAAAAGTATAAAACTTACAGGTATCGTAGAACATATCGCTATCGAACAAAACATTAAGGGAAGTTAGGAGATGCACAGATGGAATCCATGCAATTAACTTACCACCAAGCAATGAAAAACAGAGATATTATATCTGTTTTTACGGAGGAAATAGACACTGAGCCTTTCATAGTAGGTTGTATTATAGCGATAACAAATGATTGGATCCTTGTTAATAACATTTCTCCAAATGGTTGTAATGATGGGTTATATTTAATTTCTCCGCAGGATATCGGCAGGATTTCCAGTGGCGGTCTGTATGAAGAAAAAATCAAAAAGTTATATATTATGCAGAAGCAGACACCTCTTCCTGATTTCCATGCTAAAGATTTGCTGTCAGCAATTTTAATATTTTCTCAAAGCAATGATTTACTTGTTTCATGTGATATCTGTAATAGAAATACATTTGAATGCTGTGGATATGTAGAAAATATAGGAAATGGTACTGTAACATTACATACCTATGATGATTGGGGAAATGCTTTTTCCGAGATAATTGTTAAAATGGATTATATTTCACGGATAGCTTGTAATACAGACTATGAGAAAAACATAAAAGCATTAATATCAAACTCTTGAAACCTTTATTTCTGACTATAGTTTGAAGCATAGTTTTAATATCAGGAGGTGTCAATCAATGGAATCAATTTTATTGCAAGCCATGAAACATCAAACCATTGTATCTATTTATACAAATGCAATGGACCCGAACAGCTTTTCTACGGGATATGTCTTGGGTATCACGGATGAGTGGGTCTTGATAAATTCTATTTCTCCCGGGGGGATAAACGACGGGATATATCTTTTACCACTTGAAGATATCTATCAAATTAACATAGAAGGTGCGTATGAAAATAAAATCAAATGCTTGCATCAGCTTAAAAAACAAATTAATTTGCCCAGTATGCAACAAGATAATTTATTATTAGGAATTTTAATGTTTGCAAAAAATAATAACGCCCTTATTACATGTGAAATATATCGGGAAAACGAAGTGTATGGATTTGTGGAAGATATAGACAAAGATACTGTGTTTTTAAAGTGCTACGATTGTTATGGTAGATTTGTCTCTCATTCAACATTAAAAGCCGAGAGTATCACAAGGGCCAAATGTTGTTCAGAATATGAAATAAGTCTAAAAATGCTACTATTGGATTCTGAGACAAAAAACTGTGATTCTCATTATATTTTCCATGGCAAGAGTACCTAATCAAGAAATAGTACATTATGTAGCTACACTGCATCCGCTTATATCAAAACCAGCGGCGTTACCGGGAGCTCTTCCGGCAGCGGTGCGCTGATCATGGCGGATTATTACTCCGGCGATACGTATCTTTCCGGTTCCGTCAAGTCCACCCCCGTTACAGGCTCTCAAAAATGGCAGAGGGTGAGCTTCACGGACCAGATGCATTACACAACATGTTACATGTTTTTCTATTAGGCTTGTGATTTTAAATAATTTAAAATATTTACGCTGCCGGAGTTTTTTGCCAATGATAAAATAGATTCATCAATTTTTGCACCATGTTGAACTAATATCTTTATAATATCTAATGAACCACTCATAATAGCCTGTTGTAATGGTAATTGCCCTGTAATGTCAGTAGGCTGTGCGTTAACGTCCGCTCCATTTTCAACTAAAAATTTTGCAACCTCAGTCTGCCCCATAAAACATGCTTTGGATAACGGTGTTGCTAAAGTGGAGATTCCATTTATATGTGCACCACTTAATACTAAGTAACCACTGATTTAATAATCTCTGCAAAAGAGGTATAATAAAAGAAAAAAACGGTGGGCGAAAAGAATGAACGGACAGCAGAGCTTTTCAGATATGGAATATGCAAATCGGAAACGGAAAACCAGGCGGGAAGAATTTCTGGAGATCATGGACGAAGTGATCCCGTGGGACGAATGGACAGCCATCATCCTCCCGTATTATCCAAAGGGGAAACGGGGACGTCCGACACGAGGGGCGGAAACGATGCTGCGCATGTACCTTTTGCAGAATTGGTTCAATCTGTCTGACGAAGGTGTGGAAGATGCCATCTATGACAGCTATGCTTTTCGCAAATTTATGGGCATAAATTTTCTGAACGAAGGACAGGCTCCGGATGCCACTACACTTTGCAAGTTTCGGAAGCTGCTCAACGATAACGGAATCACAAAACTGTTTTTTGACAGCGTAACGTCATTTTTAGATTGCCACGGAAAACTGATGCATGGCGGGACAATCGTGGACGCGACGATCATTGATGCACCGAGCTCTACAAAAAATGCAGAAAAACAGCGTGACCCGGAAATGCACCAGGTGAAAAAGGGAAATCAGTGGTACTTTGGAGAACGGCTTCATACCGGCGTGGATGCTGGGACGGGATATATCCACTCCA
>JAAYUL010000086.1 GCA_012517675.1 Clostridiales bacterium
AAGGTTGATAGGCTGCATGTGTAAGCACGGTAACGTGTTCAGCTTGGCAGTACTAATAGGCCGAGGGCTTGACCATATTTTCTTGGTTGACCCTTTCTTTTCTCCTTCTGTTTCATCTCTTTATTCAGTTTTCAGTGTACAGCAGAAAAACACTGATGGTAATGGCGGGAAATGGACCGCAGAACTGCACCATTAGCTCAGTTGGTAGAGCACCTGACTCTTAATCAGGGTGTCCCGGGTTCGAGTCCCTGATGGTGCACCAAAAAGGAAGCCGGAACGGGGGCCGGGACAATGCCCCCTGAACCAGGCTGATGAGTGGATATGTGGCCCGTTGGTCAAGCGGTTAAGACAGCGGCCTCTCACGCCGTTAACGTGGGTTCGATTCCCGCACGGGTCACCATTTTTTCTGAGATTGAAAAGGAAACAGGTATTTGCACAGCAATGTGTGAAAGATAAAGTTGGTACTGATGACGGTGAGGGTCCACCCGTTCCCATTCCGAACACGGAAGTTAAGCTCACTGGTGCCGAAGATACTTGGCTGGAAGCGGCCCGGGACAATAGGAAGGCGCCAACACAAATATTCCTCAATAGCTCAGCCGGTAGAGCATGCGGCTGTTAACCGCAGGGTCGTTGGTTCGAGTCCAACTTGGGGAGCCAAAACACCGTCTTTTGGACGGTGTTTTTTTGTGGCTATAGGTTGTTCGCCGGGGTCATCTGAAAAAGGAAATGTCAAAGGAGCAGACTGATGAAGCTGCTCCTTTTTGCATGGAATCAAGGAGGCGATGCAGGCGGGAATTGCGAGATACCCGGGCATTGCGCTTTCAGATTTTAGACGCGCCGAATCAGACGTTTTTATTCAAACGGAATCTTTGTTGTTCAGACGCTGATGTTTCAGGGTGATCATCCTTTCTTCGCTTGCCTCTATGGCAGGGAGATGACGCCGTGCCGCGCCCGTTCTGCCGGCAAACCCATAGCTTGCTTCTTCGTCTGTTTTCCGTTGCGGCGCAAAGGAGGCAGCAGGCGGTTCACACTGCCCATATTCCGCATGGGCGAGCGCAGTTGATTACTGATCCGAAAAGAAAAAGGGCCCCCAATCGGGGGCCCTCGGCGCAAAATCATTATTTCTGATTTTTAATAAAATTCCAGTTGTCCCGGCACATGTCATCCAGCGAGTATTTCGCTTCCCAGCCGAGTTCGGTTTTCGCTTTGGAAACGTCGGCATAGCATTCGGCGATGTCGCCCGGGCGGCGCGGCGCGATTTTGTAATTGACCTTTTTCCCGCTCGCTTTTTCAAACGCGTGAACCACTTCGAGCACGCTGCTGCCTTTGCCTGTGCCGAGGTTGTACGCCTCCGCTCCCTGGATACGGTCGAGCTTTTCCAGCGCCTTGATATGGCCCGCGGCAAGGTCGCAAACATGGATGTAGTCGCGCACACCGGTTCCGTCCGGAGTCGGATAGTCATCGCCGTAGATGCTCAGGCAGGGCAGCTTTCCGACGGCGACTTTCATGATGTACGGCATCAGGTTGTTCGGGATTCCGTTCGGGTTCTCGCCGATCAATCCGCTCGGATGCGCGCCGATCGGGTTGAAATAGCGCAGCAGGGCGACCTTCCAGTCCTTTTCCGCAAAGCAGAGATCCTTCAGGATGGTTTCGATCATAAGCTTCGTGGTGCCGTAGGGGTTCGTGGTGGAAAGCGGCATATCCTCGCGGAAGGGCGCGGTGTTGTTCATGCCGTAAACGGTGGCCGAGGAGCTGAACACCAGCTTTTTTACATTGCGGTGTTTCATTAGCCGCAGCAGTTTGATGGTCCCCGTCAGATTGTTGTTGTAATATTCGAGCGGTTTGCTCACGGATTCGCCCACTGCTTTCAGGCCGGCGAAGTGAATGACCGCGTCGATTTTATTTTCTTTAAAAATCTTTCCAAATCCGTCATAATCCAGCATGTCGCATTCGTAGACCGGAAAAGCTTTGCCGGAAAGCTTTTCAATCACGGAAATCACGTCGGGAGAGGAATTGCTGTAATTGTCCATAATGACGATTTCATACCCGCTTTTCAGCAGCTCAATGCACGTGTGCGAACCAATATAGCCCGCGCCGCCGGTAACAAGTACTTTCATTTTTTATTCTCCTTATAGCGTTTGTATGCCGCGCGAAGTTCCTCGGAGGTTTCTTCGGGGCAGGTGGGGTTGCAGCTTGCCCATGCGCCGGTTTCGCTGGAAGCGTTGAATTTCTGTTTGTCCGCGCTGCGCATCGGCGGAAAAAATTCAATGTGAAAGTGGAAATCCTTGGAATAATCCCCAAGATTGACCGGCGCGTTGTGCATGCACATCATGTACGGAAACCGGAATCCGAACAGGCTGTCGAGCATGCCGACGGTGTCGCGGATGGTAAGGCCCAGCGAAAATTTTTCTTCCTCGGTCAAGTCCGTCATATACGGCACATGGCGGTTCGACATGATGTAAACACCGTAGGGATATTCGCAGTAAAACGGCAGGAAGACCGTGAAATGCTCGTTTCGGAAGATGATCCGCTTGTCTTCCTTGACTTCGTTTTTCAGCATATCGCAGAACAGGCAAACCTGTTTCTCTTTATAATACTCTTTTGCCGACTGAGTTTCAAGCTCCAGCTTTTTGGGCAGGAAGGAATATCCGTAAATCTGGCCGTGTGGGTGGGGCATGGTAACGCCGACCATTTCTCCGCGGTTTTCAAAAATAAATACATACTTGATTTTTTCGTCGGAGCTGATGACCCGGAACCGTTCGCACCACAAATCAACCAGCTTCTTCATGTGCGAATCCGAAAGCTCCGGAAGCGTAACGGTATGGCCCGGCGAATACAGGATTACCTCGCATTTTCCGTAGCTCGGCTTCACCTGAAAGAAATCCGTCGCCACGTTGTCCGGTTCGGGCGGGTTCTGCGAAAGAGCGGGGAAGTCGTTGTCGTATTCCATCACCTCATAATCCGGTACATTGCCGAAGCTGGGGCAGAACGGACAGTAATCCTTGGGCATCTGCGGCCGGCCCTGCCGGTTTGAAGCGATCATGATCCAGTCTTTGATTAACGGGTGCCATCTGAGTTCAGCCAATTTAAAATCCTCCAATCAATTTTTATATCGGTGCGGATCTTGCCTTTTTATCACAGAATTTTGACGCCGCCTTCCGGGCGGATGGCAAGCGTGTGGCAGCTTCCTTTTCCCAGTACGGCTTCCATCTTTGCAATAAACTCAGGAAGAAAATCGACCGGCACAAAGGTCTGTACCGTTCCGGCAAAGCCGCCGCCGTGTACGCGGTACGCGCCGCCCCTGGGGTCAAGCAGCCTTTGGCACAGCGCCAGAACAATGGAAACGCCCTGCTGCTGCGGATGAGCGGGGGAGAACACATTTTGCAGATACATGTAGGAGGAACGGCCGCTGTCGATCACCAGCTTTTTAAAGGCTTCAAAGTCGCCGGATTTCAGCGCGGTCACCTCGTCGAGCACTCTGCGGTTGTCGCCGAAAAAGTGGATGGCACGCAGGATGGGGCGGTCCCCCATGGTTTTGCGAAGACCCGCGATATTTTCAAAAAAAGCGGTTTCGTCCACTTCGGAAAGCACATCTTTGCCGAAATAGGCGGCTACCTGCTTCATTTCCTGCGGAATGGCCGCATAGTCGGGGGTCAGGTCCGCGTGGTCGCAGTGCGTGTCGATGATGCAGAGGGCATAGCCGCTCTTCGCAAAATCAAAGTCGATTTTTTCCACCTTCGGTGCGTCTGCGTTTTTAAAGTCGATGGTGATAAAGCTGCCGACGGAGCTCGCGGCCTGGTCCATCAGCCCGCAGGGCTTGCCGAAATACACGTTTTCGGCGTACTGGCCGATCTGCGCGATTTTTAGGGCGCTTTCCTTCGCGCCGCAGTACAGATCGTTGACAATGGTTCCGATCAGCACTTCAAACGCGGCGGAGGAAGAAAGTCCGGAGCCGGAAAGCACGTCGGAGGTTGTGTAGGCGTCAAAACCGCCCACGTTGTAGCCCATATGCTGAAACGCGGCGGAGATTCCGCGGATCAATGCGGCGGATGTGCCTTTTTCCGCTTCTTCCGGCTCCGGTTTTGCGGTGTCCACCGTATCCATGGGGTATTTTTCCGACTTGACCCGAATCGCGGTGCCGTCGTTTGCCGCGACGACCGCAATCACGTCCAAATTCACGCTTGCGGCCAGCACGCGCCCGCGCTGGTGGTCGGTGTGGTTGCCGCCGACCTCCGTCCGGCCCGGCGCGCTGAAAATCCGGATTTCCCGTCCGGAACCGAACAATTCCTCGAACCGTTCCACCGCGCGAAGCAGGCGGCCGCGGTAATACTCCGCTTTTTCCGCCCCGCAGGCGTAAAGCCGAACCAGCTTTTCGTCCAGCGCGCCCTGTGCGATCAAATCCTTTGCTTGTGAAGACAGCATTCTGGTTTCCTCCCCTTTTTCTCATACCGTTTGTATGTATTTTCTGATTTCATTTTATCCCCGGATTTCTCTTTTTACAATAAAAAAATGTTTCATCTTTATAGAGAAATGTTGTGGGAAAACAAAAACGGCGGCACCGGAGTTTTCCGCTCCTGTGCTGCCGTCCTGAAATCGTCAGGAAAAAAATTATTGTTTTAAGGTATATTCAATGCGGTCAACGTTGTTCGCGGCGGTATAAACAACAAAGGTATCCTTCCCGGAAACCTCGTATTTCTTGCTTTGAACCGCCTGCGAATCGGTTTGAATGTTCAGTTCGATCTGACCGCTCCGATAGGGGCCGTAGAGAATGTAGACCAGACCGGACGAATCAAACTTTTGGAATTCCCCGAGGTCCTGATTCTTGGAAGAGCCGGGAAGGGAACCCCCTTCAATTTTGTATCTGCCGGGAATCAGCAGACTTTTGGTCGACCATACGATGAAATAGGTCGCCTGATGTTTGTACAGTGTAAATCGTTCGTTGTTGTGTTCAAAGCGGTTCACAACCGCGGCGCCGTTCAAATCGCCGTGGCCGGCATATTTCTTCAGATAGGAAGCCAGTTCCTGCCCGTTGTCGCCGCCGGAGTAGGTGGTCAAAAAGGAAAACGCAGCCAGAATCAGCAGGACAGAGGCGATGATCAGTATGATTTTTCGCTTTTTCATGGAAAGTCCTCATTCCTTCCGCCTGTATTTTGATATAGAGACAAAAATCCTGCCGGGATGAACCACAGCAGGATTTTTATTGTCCGGATCCGCAAACGCCGGTCCGCTTCGCTATTCTTATGCTTTGATATTTGCGGCAAGCTCCCTGGCATATGCTCGGACTGCCGCTAAGTCCTCTTCGGTGGGCATAAAGTTGACCCGCAGCCCATCCCCGATAAACCGGAATTTCAAATGCTCCAGGCGCGACTTCATCATGGGAACGGCTTCGCCGCTCCAGCCGTAGGACCCGAAGGCTCCGGCGGGTTTCTGCCGTGTGTTGATGGCGTCGATGCAGGAGAGAACATCCCAGATGATTTTCGGCGCGTCGCGGTTGATCGTGCATGATCCGATCATCAGGGCGTCGGCTTCGTTTACTAGCCTGGCAACTTCCTCAAAGGGGGTGAAAACAACATCGGCCAGACGGACGTCGAGCTGTTCGTTTTGTTTCAGTTCGTCGTATGCGGCCTGGGCCAGCTTCGCTGTACAGCTGTAAGCGGAGGCATACAGAATTGCCGCGGTCTTCTTTTCATGCGCGGAAGGCGTGCTCCACTCACGGTAGAGTGATTTGCATTTTTCAATGCTCGCCGTAAGGCAGGGACCGTGGCTGGTGCAGATCAGTTCGGCCGGAATATCTTTTATTTTGTCCAGCCCGGCCAAAACATAGGGCTTAAATGGTGAAAAAATGCCGTCATAGTAATAACGAAACTCTTTCCAATACTGTTCCGGATAATGCACGCCGGTATCCATCAGGGTCGGCTCGCAATAGTGTGTGCCCAGAAAGTCACAGGTGAAAAGCGTTTTTTCGGAAGGCATCCATGTAAACATGGAGTCCGGCCAATGCAGAAGGGGCGCTATAATAAACTCCAGCTCTCCGCTGCCGAAACTGAGTTTATCCCCCTGACGCACGGTAACGCATTCAAATTTCCTGTTGGTAATTGCCGACAGATACTTCTGAGCGGCTATGGTGCAGTACACGGTAATATTTGGATTGATTGACAGAAGCTTTGCCACACTGCCGGAATGATCAGGCTCCGTGTGATTCATAATCAAGCAGTCAATTTTGGAAACATCGACGACTTCCTGAATATTATTCAAATATTCCCCGAAAAACGGTTCGTGAACCGTGTCGATCAGCACGTTCTTTTCCCCGGTAATCAGAAAAGCATTGTAGCTTGTCCCGTATTTCGAGTCCATGATAATGTCAAAAACCCGAAGCCCCGGATTCAGAACGCCGACTGAATACACATTGTTTTTTAGTTTTATCGCGCCCATTGAACAACAAACTTCCTTTGCAACTATTATTCTTCAGAAAACATATCTTTCCCAACGCCGCAGAGCGGGCAGGTCCAGCTGTCAGGCAGATCTTCGAACCTTGTTCCGGGTGCGATGCCGTGTTCGGGATCGCCAATCTCGGGGTCGTACACATAACCACATGCATTGCAAACATATTTTTTCATAAAACAGCACACTCCTGACAAAGTTATATTTTCATTAAAGTATAGGATAGCGCGGTCGGTTTGTCAAGCGGAACGCTTATATTTCGAAGTCTTCCAATATTTCATCCAAGCTTGCCGGAAAAACTGAGCCGCGGCGAAGCTGTTTCGCCAAATTCAGCGCCGGTTCCAATCGGCCGGAAACAATATGGTTTGCTTTTTCCACTCGGGTTTCAACAATTTCAATGCCGTAGCCCGTTTCCAGGTCGCCAAATACATAGTAATGCAGACTTTTCCCATCAAGCGCTATGTTTCCAACGCACTTTCTCAATTTTCTCCCCTCCTTTTCATGTGAAAATACACCACTCAAACCTTATTATAATAATACTTCAAAAAGAAAGAAGACGCAAGTCGAAACGGAAGAGGAAAAGGATTAAATTTGTTTTACGCAATATGTTTTAATTTTTCGGATTTTGTCCGCAGATATTGTGTTTATTTTTTCAGTTTAAATGTCTTATTATAGACAAAAATGACCACAAAAGCACAAATGACGCCTAAAATCAGGCCGGCGAGGACATCGGTCGGGTAATGGACGAATAAAAAGACCCTGGAAAAAGCAATCAGGGCCGCAAGCACGGCGGCGGAAATTCCGAATCTCCGATCGGCCTTCCAAAGGATCACTGCGGAGCAGAATGCCGTCGCGGTATGCCCCGACGGAAAAGAATATCCGGCGGGCGGGCGGATCAGCAGGATTCGGCCCGGAAAAGCCAAAAAAGGGCGCGGCCGCGCGACGATCGGTTTTATAAGGTATTCGCCGAGCACGTGCGTGAGCAATAGCACGGCCAGAAGCATCACGCCCCAGGCACGGTATTTTTTGGAAATCAGCAGCGCAACGGCGGCCGCAATCCAGACAGCGCCGAAATTTCCGAGTGAAGTGATCAGCGGAAAAATAAAATCCGTCAATCCATTGTGGCAATGCTCCTGTACGAAATTTAAAATCTGAATATCCATCTTTGCTTTCGGTCTCCCTTTCAAAACGCCGTTTTATTTTTTCTGATTCGGCAGCCGTACCCCATGCAGGGCGGCGGTCCGGCAAACGGAAGGTTACCGGGGAATTAATTATACCATATTTTTGATTGCCTGCGAATATACTTTGAACAGGAACAGGGGGTTGATTTTTTTGAATGGCAGAATAAAACAAGGGAAGAATGTGAAAAAGCGTTCGGAACCAGTTCGAAAAACGGTCTTTCCCCCCGCGAAGCGGAAAAAAGGCGCAGGGAATACGGGCGCAACGAATTGGAAAAGCCCAAAAAAAAGAGCCTGCCGATGCGTTTCGCGGCACAGTTTTCAGATTTTATGATTGTTATTTTGCTGATTGCCGCCGGGGTTTCGTTTCTTACCTCTTATATTCAGCATAACGGCGATTATGTGGATTCCATCATGATACTCGCCATTGTCGTGGTGAACGCCGTGATCGGCCTGGTGCAGGAGAGCCGGGCCGAAAAAGCCATTGAGGCGCTGCAGAAGCTCTCCAGCCCGCAGGCGCATGTGGTCCGCGGCGGAATCGAAACGGCCGTAAAGGCCGCGGCACTGGTCCCGGGCGACCTTGTGGTGCTCAACGCCGGCGACCTTGTGCCCGCGGATCTTCGCCTGACGGAAACGGTCAACATGAAAGCGGAGGAAAGCGCGCTGACAGGGGAAAGCCTGCCGAGTGAAAAACGGGCGGAAATCACCTGCCCCGAGGGGACCGCGCTCGGTGACCGCCGCAATCTGGCGTTTTCCACCAGCTCCATTGTCTCCGGCCATGGCCGTGGAATCGTCATTGCGACCGGAATGGACACACAGGTCGGGAGAATTGCGCATCTGATCACCAACCAGGAAGCGCCCCAGACCCCTCTGCAGCGCAGGCTGGCGCAGACCGGGCGCTGGCTCGGCACCGGCGCGCTGGCGATCTGTTTTGTCATTTTTATCATGGGTCTGTTTCAGCATGTGCCGCCGCTCGACATGTTCCTGATTTCCATCAGTCTTGCGGTGGCCGCCATTCCCGAAGGGCTGCCCGCGGTTGTGACCATTGTTCTGGCAATCGGTGTGCGCCGCATGGCGGCAAAGAAAGGGATTATCCGCCGGATGCCCGCGGTGGAAACGCTGGGGAGCGCAAGCGTGATCTGCTCCGATAAAACCGGGACGCTGACGCAGAACCGCATGACCGTGGTGGAGGTGCGCGGCGCCGACGGGGCATATCCTCTTTCCTCCGCGCAGGCCCAGCACATTTTATGCCTGGCGACCCTGTGCTGCAACTGCACCGAAAACGGAAGCGCGGTGTACGGCGACCCCACGGAAACCGCCATTGCGCGTGCCTGTGCGGAGAAAAAGCGCGGGCTTGACGCAAAGTATCCGCGTGTGATGGAAATTCCGTTTACCTCCGAACGGAAAATGATGACGACGGTGCACCGGTTGGGGGGCGGGAAATACCGCGTGATTACCAAAGGAGCGCCGGACCTGCTGTTCCGCCGCTGTACCGGAGGCGCTCCGGGACAGAATGAGGAAATGGCGGCCCGTGCGCTGCGGGTCATCGGGGTCGCCTTCCGGGATATCGACGATCTTCCCGGGGACGGCCGCGGGCTGGAAAACAACCTGCATTTCTGCGGCCTGATCGGAATGATCGACCCGCCCCGTCCGCAGGCGAAAGACGCCGTCGCACTGTGCCGCAGGGCCGGAATCCGCCCCGTCATGATCACAGGCGACCATGCCGCGACCGCCTCCGCAATTGCGGAACAGCTCGGGATCCTGAACGGTTCCGCGCGGGTGATGACCGGCGCGGAGCTGGACCGCACCGGCCAGAGGGAGCTGGAAAGGGAGATCGGCCGTTACGCCGTTTTCGCCCGTGTTTCGCCGGAACATAAGGTCCGCATTGTGCGGGCGTTTCAGTCGCACGGGGAAGTGGTGGCCATGACGGGCGACGGCGTCAACGACGCCCCGGCGCTGCGCGCGGCGGACATCGGCTGCGCCATGGGAATTTCAGGGACCGACGTGGCGAAGGCAGCCTCCGACATGATCCTGACCGACGACAACTTTGCGACGATTGTCGCCGCCGTGCGGGAAGGGCGGGGCATTTACGAAAATATAAAAAAGACCATCCATTTTCTGCTCAGCTGCAACATCGGGGAAATTCTGACCGTGTTTGTCAGCTTTCTGCTGCGCCTGCCGGACCCGCTGCTGGCTATCCAGCTGCTGTGGGTCAACCTGGTGACCGATTCCCTGCCGGCGCTCGCGCTCGGCGTGGAACCGATCCCGCGCGATATGATGGACCGCCGGCCCGTCAAGCCCGGGGAAAGCATTTTCAGCGGCGGAATGGGTTACAGTATGGTACTGGAGGGCTGCCTGATCGGTTCCCTTTCCCTTCTGGCATACAGCATCGGCAGGATTTTCTTCGATGTCAACCCGGCCTCCCCGTTCATCGGGCGGACCATGGCCTTTGCGGTGCTGAGCCTTTCCCAGCTGGTGCATACCTTTAATATGCGGTCGTCCCGCTCCGTGTTCCGGGCGGGAATCTTCGCCAACCCGCGCCTGGTGCTTGCGGCGCTGTTCTGCGCCGGCCTGCAGGCTGCCGTGATTGTGGTCCGGCCGCTTTCGGTTATTTTCAAAACGGCCGTGCTGACGGGGAGACAGTGGTTCTGGGTCGTTCTGCTTTCCCTTGTGCCTCTTTTTGTGGTGGAGCTTGAAAAAGCTTTGGCTGCTCACGCAAAAAAAGGATAAGAATCACGGTCCGGTTTCGCGCTCCGCTCTTTTCCGAAAAAACCAGAGCCCGAGCGCCAATCGCGCCCGGTTTCTGTTTCATGTATCGTTTTTCAACTCGGATGCAGTCTTGATGTAAAAAACGACGGTTGCCTTTTACAGGTTTTCTGTTCTGTCTGTTCCCGCAAGAAAGCGAGGACCGTTATCTTTTTGTAAAATTAATTGATCATGATCTTTGATGATGGAAATTTTTGTCCCATCTCTCCAACACAGTTCCCTTCTGAATTCCTTTGGTAAGATCATTCGGCCCAACGCATCGATTGTCCTGACAAATTTTGGTGCATCATCCTTCTCTTTTCAACAATTGACCTTTAGTAAAGGTCATATTACTGCTTATTTTAACATATGCTTATCTAAATGACAAGCACTGAATGTCAAAACACAAGGAGAAGTGTTATGTTCAAAAATAAGAATGCAGATGGAACACTCAATCTGTGCGGGAGCAAAATTACAGAATTGCGGAAAGAAAGGGATTTATCCCAGCGCGCTTTAGCGGATCAAATGCAGCTGAGAGGGATGGATTTAAACAAAAATGCGATTCAGCAGATTGAAAGCGGTCGGCGTTTTGTAACGGATATTGAGCTGAAGGCTTTTGCAGCTTTTTTTGACGTAACCACAGATGAATTGGTGGAACCATCCGATTCCGTTCCGGGAGAAGCATTCCCGTAAGCGGCTTCTTCCGTTTTTTTGCCGACGCGGGTCCACCCTGGATGGGGCGCTTTCGGGGAAGTGTTCCTCGGAAAATCTTCTGTCTGCCGTCTGTTCGTAAGTCCCGTTAACGACCGCGCATATCACAATAGAAAAGGCAGTTTGACCTCTGGAGCCAAACTGCCTTTTTTGCCGGATGCTTCATTGGGATGCGGAAAACTTGCTTGCCGCTTCGATAACAGCCGCCAGCGCCGCTTCCTTTTGAGCGGCCGCGCCGATCAGCTCCCCCGCGGTATTCACCTTTCGTTCGGTGCTTAAACATCGTTCTGCCGCGAGCTCCTGCAGAGTCCGGCAGAAAAAGATTCTTAAACAGCGGATGATTTGGGCTTCATCCGCCAAGATGCGCAAAACGAATGCGCCGGCGGACGGCTGCAGGCTGCTGATTGGACAGCCGACCGTTTCCCAGCTCGTTCCGGTATATTTCATCACGATGACATTTTGAGACACATCATGATAGGCGATATACGGGGTGTTGTTTTTGTCCAGAGCGATCGTTGTGTCCGACGCGGTGCTCGGTGAGAAGCCCGCGTTTCCAACGTTCTCCCAGCCTGCGCCGTTAAACTTCATCACGGTGACTCGCGCCCGGCTTTCAATATCCTGATAGACGACATACGGGATGTTGTTCCGGTCAATGGCAATGGAGGGAAAGAACACCTCGCCCGCTGAAAAACCGGGGGTTCCAACGGGAACCCAGTTGGCGCCGTTAAACTTCATCACGGTCGCTTTGGCGCCGTTTCCGGAATCCTGATAGGCGACATACGGCGTGTTATTGGAGTCTATGGCCATTGTAATATAGTTCACGCCGCCCGCTGAAAAACCGGGGCTTCCCACGGTCGTCCAGTTGGTGCCGTTAAACTTCATCACGGTTGCTTTGTAACTGTAAGGCATATCTTCATACGAAACATACGGCATGTTGAAGCTGTCCAGGACGATCGACGTAAACAGCGCGTTGCCCGCTGAAAAACCGGGGCTTCCCACGGTTACCCAGTTGCTGCCGTTAAACTTCATCACCGTAGCTTTGAAAACGGGTCCGTCCCCGTCGAAGGCGACGTACGGCATGTTGTAGGAGTCGACGGCGATCGAGGTGTAACCCACCGCGCCCGCCGAAAACCCCGCGTTTCCCACAATCACCCATTCGACGCCGTTATATTGCATCACCGTGGCTTTCCCGTAATTTGCCGCGTCGACAAAGGCGACGTACAGGCTGTCGTTTTTGTCGATGGCCATTGAGATATAGGTTGCCGCGCCCGCCGAAAACCCCGGTTCTCCCACAGGTTCCCAGCCTAAACCGGTGTATTTGCTTACGGATACCCTGTTTTCATACCCGGTATCCTGATAGGCGATATACGGGATGTTATTGGAGTCTATTACAATCGACAAGGAGCTTGTGTCGCTTGATGAAACCTGAAAAGTGTCTGTTACCATTTTTTGTTACCCCTTATATTCATTCTGCTATGGTCCAACATCATTATATGAAAATATTTTTCAGTTGCGACCCGGACGGGGCGGGGAAAGAGAACGGAACGCTGCTTTTAAAAATCCGGCCGGCGTTTTATTCGGGTTCGAAGCCCTCCCAAATAAAAAACCATCGGCCCCGCTGGAACGCGGAACGGATGGTTTGCTTATTATCTGTGCGTATTCTTGTTCTTTTTGCTCTGCAGCGCATTCGTTTTAGGTAAGCTCCTCAATGTCTCCCAAATGATATGCGCGCATTTTCCTCCTCCGTCTGTGCTGTTCGTTCGTTCCATCAGACAACGGGCTCTTTTTGTATAATTGTTATCGGTTAAAACCATGAGGACGGTTTTTCTGATTGTATCGGCAGTCCACTTTTTACAGGGAATACGTATTCCTGCTCCAAAAGCTGAAATATGCTCAAGATTCATCTGCTGTTCCGGCTGTGTAGCGATTCCGACAATTGGTGTGCCGGAAGCCATAGCCGTCTGTACCGTTCCCTGACCGCCGTGGCAGATCACGACGTCGGCAAATGAATTGACTTTTCTTGCTGGTACAAACTGATCGGTTATATAAATCCCTTTTCTGTTTTTTATCAGTGCTTTCGCTTCTTGTAAAGGACATACGGAAGAAGGTGAAAGGATTACTGCATTCCAGTCCAGCCCGATGCCATCCGTAAAAACCCGAACAATTTCTAAAAGTTGTTCTTTTGTACCTGAACTGCCCAATGTACAAAACACTTTCGGTTTGTCGACATTCCGGCCGAATACTTCTAAAACCTGTGCATCAATACTCCCGTTTTCAGTGGATTGGGAAAACAGCGGTCCGGAAAAGTAAATATTCTCAGGGTAGTTTTGAGAATGATAGAAATCAGGAAGGTCGTTGACAATGATTTTATCTGCTTTGAGCATGCAAATAATATTGGTGAGCGGTTCACCATGCCATCCCAGCTTTAAGGCGGCATTGCGAATGTAACGATGCCTCAGCAGCGGCATTCTTTGTTTCAAAAATATCGGAAGCCTTTTGATTAGATTTCGTCTTATAGCGGCTGGAAGAAGGTACAATATTTTCATTTGCTCCGGCACATCATGCGGCTCTTTCAAAAAAGCTTCCGACAACGGCAACGGGATAAAGCAAATACCCGGAATGGGTTTTTCCATCATTCTGCGCGCAATCCCTGCGACCGGCCAAAATCCGTAGATAACAAGATCTGGCTTTAATTCTTTATAAGCTTCTATTTCCCCTGAAAGCAGTTCTTTTGCGAGCTGCTTTTCTCCGATCAATTCACCCGGTTTCATCTTTAAATCCTGATAAATGCCGATCCCGCTCATTGCGGGTTTCGCTTTGTATAGTTCAAATCCCAAGTCTATGGCTTTTTGCTCAAATCGACTTCCTCTTGACAGGAATATAATTTGAATATCGAATTCTTCCGGTTTGTACTTTTTTATGTTTTTCGCTATTTCCAAAGCTCTTGTCGCTTCTCCGGCGTCTTGAAAAATAGTGGCAAAAACGATTTTAAATTTTTTCATTATAAACACCGTTCCTTTTTCAGCCTAAACATTCCAAACAATACCTGTATTATAAATCATCCGAACAAAGCATACCATACAAAATGGAATCAGGAAAGGCTTAACCGTGATGGTTTGAATCCCGCCCAAATAAAAAACCATCGGACCGGCTGGAACGCGGAACGGAAGGTTTGTGTTATTTGAGCAATTCAGATGCATGCTTCGATGATGCTCTTTGTGCAATCAAGGCTTTTTCGCTAAATACAAAGCAATCGTATCATTCAGTGTTATTTTATTCCCTGCATTTATAATAGCCTCTCGGACTCCGTTATAAAAACTTGATTTATATGGCTCCTGTAATGTGATATGTTCTACCTGCGTGCCGGCTAAGTATTCAATATACTCCTGAGCGGTATACACTCTTGTTCTTTTCCAATCACGATAATTGTAATCAACAAAACCGTAATTGACAACATTATTGTAATTCAGTCTGCATGTATATTTTGTTTCAACATGAAAGTATTTATCATATACTTTTTGTATGGCATCATATAATGCGCCATTCGATATTTTTTCATCTGTGCGTGTCATAAACATTGCTAATGTACCGCCGCTTTTAAGAAGATCATACACCGTTGGAAAGCAGATCTTTTCCGGTATCCACTGTATAGTCGCCGCTGAAAAAATCAAATCGAATTTTTGAGTTTTAAAGTCATGAGTTTCAAAGTCGTCGTTTACTATATCGAAATTATTATAAGAGCCGAATTTGCATTTTGTAAACTCCACAAAATGTTCACCGAGTTCGATTGCTAAATAATTGCAGCCGGTTTTTAAGAATGGCTCGGTGGCTTGCCCTGTTCCGGGGCCAATCTCAAGTACTAATTTGCTCGCATCGATTTCCGCATAATCAATTACATCGGCAAAAAGTTCATCACAGTAGCGAGGTCTCCATTTGTCGAACTGCTCTGGGATTGTGTCAAATGTTTTTCTGAAATCCACAGCACCGTTCACCTCCACAAAATTTAAATCATCCGAACCGAGTATACCATAAGAATCAAAATAGTAAAAGGACTCAAACCGTGAGGGCTTGAATCCTTTTATTGTGGCCCGCCCGGAGGGATTTACCGCCTGCTTTGCAGGCTCCGGCTTGCGGCATAGCCGCTGCGCCGCTCCTCGCTAAAAGCGTGCCGCCGGCACACTTTTTTCACGCTCAGACCCTTTCGGGTTCGAATCCCTCCTAAATGGAAAAGAGAACGCCGCCGAAAGGCTGCGTCCTCTTTTGGCCCGCCCGGAGGG
>JAAYUL010000087.1 GCA_012517675.1 Clostridiales bacterium
AGATGGAAATGATCGACGTCATCCGCCTTCAGAACCTTTACAACACTATGGAAAATTCCCTTGATTACTGTGAGGATGTTGCTGATATTGCGGAAAAAATCATTGTCGCCAACACCTGACCGTCCGTTCAGCCGCCCGCCTTTCAGGAGGCGGGCTTTTTGCGTTTTGCTTGAAGTGGCGGGGATTGTCTGATATAATAAGGAAAAATCAATTTCGTCGTGAACAGGAGATTTTTATGGCAAAAGTAACGCTGATCGCCTATACGCCGGAGCCGGAAAAAGTGATTGCCCAGGCTGCGAAACTGTGCTATTCTCCGGCTTCCATTGAACATATTGCCGAGGGTCTTACCGGGGAAAAGGTCGCTTCCTTTGTGGACATGCTCGCGGAAATCGGGCATGAAAGCCCGATTGAGCACGCGTCCTTTACGTTTGGCATCGAGGGGGTTTCCCGCTCGCTGCTTGCGCAGATCACGCGGCACCGCATTGCGTCCTACAGCGTGCAGAGCCAACGGTATGTGACGGAGAATCATTTCGAATACGTGATTCCGCCTGAAATAGACGACCTGCCCGAGGCGCGCGCGGAATTTCTTGCCGCAATGGAGGAGGATCAGCGCCATTACGAGAGGCTGACGGCGCTTTTAAAGGAAAAACACAAAAATAAGCTGAGGAGCGAGGGCATGGATGAGCAGTCTGCCGACCGCGCCGCGCAGAAGATGGCGATCGAAGACGCCCGCTTTGTATTGCCCAACGCGTGCGATACAAAAATGATCTGCACCTTTAATGCGCGCTCCCTGTTCAATTTCTTTTCCCACCGATGCTGCAACCGCGCGCAGTGGGAAATCCGGGGGGTCGCGGTCCAGATGCTCCGCCTGGTGCGCGGCGTCGCGCCCGACCTGTTCCGCCGTTCCGGGCCGCCCTGCCTGCGGGGAGCCTGCCCGGAAGGAAAAATGTCCTGCGGCAAAATGGAGCAGGTGCGCGGCTTTTTCAATGAATTAGGGGCAGACTGATGGAGGGAAAACTGATTGCGATCGAGGGCCTCGACGGCAGCGGAAAAGCGACGCAGGCCGGTCTTCTGTGCGCCGCTCTTTCTGGAAAGGGCGCCGGGGTACGCAAAGTTTCATTTCCAAATTACGAGGAACCGTCTTCGGCTCTGGTCAGAATGTATCTGAACGGGGAATTCGGGAAAAATCCGAACGACGTGAGCGCATACGCCGCTTCTTCTTTTTACGCGGTGGACCGTTATGCCAGCTATAAAAAACACTGGTGCGGGGATTACCGCGGCGGCGCGCTGATCGTGGCGGACCGGTACACCACTTCAAATATTGTTTTTCAGCTTTCCAAGCTTCCGCGGGAACAGTGGGGCGGCTTTATCGCCTGGGTGGAAGATTTCGAATATGACAAGCTCGGCCTGCCGAAGCCCGACCTCACCCTTTACCTCGACATGCCGCCCGCGGTTTCTCAAAAATTGATGCTCGGCCGTTATCACGGCGATGAAAAGAAAAAAGACATTCATGAAAGAAACACCGCTTTTCTGGACGCCTGCCGCGTAAGCGCGGCCTATGCCGCGGACCGGCTCGGCTGGAAAGTGATACGCTGTGCCGGGGACGAGGGCCCCAGAACCGTGGAAGCGATCCACGGCGATATTTTAAGAATAGTTTTGGAGGAATTCCCTGCTTATGCTTCAGTTTAAATATCCGGAAATGGAAGACCGCGCCTGGCTGCAGCCCGTACTGTCCCAAAGCGGAAATTTGGGAAGCGAGTCCGCTTTTGGAACGCTTTTTTTATGGAAGAATACCTACCATTCCAAAATCTGCCGTTATGAGGACCATGTCCTGCTTTGCTCCGGCGAACATTTTCACACGTACAATCTTCCGGTCGGCGGGGAAAAACCGTTTGAGGCGGTGGAAATTCTGATTGCGGATGCGCGCGAACGGGGCATCCCGTTCAAAATGTGGGGCGTATCCCCGCAGGGCGCGGAAAAGCTGGAAAGCATGTACCCCGGCCGTTTTACCTTTGAGCTGGACCGGAACGGCGCCGACTACATTTACCGCAGTGCCGACCTGATCGGCCTTTCCGGGCGAAAATATCATGGAAAACGCAACCATCTGGCCCAATTCAACCGCGATTACAGCTGGAGCTATGAAGAGATCGGCGCTGAAAATCTGGAGGATTGCCGGAAGGTTGCGCTGGAATGGTGCAGATCGAACGGCGGATGCGAAGAAGAGGCTGCCTGCGGCGGAAATGAGCGCTGCGCGCTGCGCAGGGCGTTTGAAAATTTTGAGGCGCTTCACCTCGCGGGCGGCCTGATCCGGATTGACGGAAAACCGGCGGCGTTTACCATCGGGGAGGAAATCAACCCGACAACCTATCTGCTGCATTTTGAAAAAGCGCTGGACGGCTACAACGGACTCTACGCCGCGATCAACCATGAGTTTGCGGCCCGGCACCTGGAAAAATACGAATATATTAACCGGGAGGAAGATTTGGGGCTGGAAGGTCTGCGCAGAGCCAAGCTCTCTTATCACCCGGCGTTTTTGCTTGAAAAATATCTGATCAAGCTGAAAGAAGAATCGAAGGTAGTTTCAGAATGATTTGTCACGCGGATTGGAATATGCGCGGGGAACTGGCGGAAATCTGGAAGATTTGTTTTCAGGAGCCGGTCCGGCCCGCCAGGTATTTTCTGAACAACGGGTTTCGCCCCGAAAATTCACTGGTATGGATGGAAGAGGGCCGAATCGCCTCGGTGGTATATTTTCTGCCCATGCGGCTCGCGGGGGAAAACGGGCCGGTGCAGGCGCATTACATCTATGCCGCGGCTACGCTGCCGCAGTACCGTTCCCGCGGCCTCATGGCGCGCCTCCTTGCCGCGGCGGCGGGCGAAGGGGAAAAACGCGGGGATCGGTACTCCGCCGTTCTCCCGGCCACGCCGGAGCTGTACCCGCTTTATGAAAAATCGGGCTATCGGTCTTTTTTCCACGTCAAAACGGTGTCCGTTCCGCTCGGCCGGCTCTGTGACCTGGCGGAAAAAGGGAGCATTCAAAAAACGCTGTTTTCGTGCAGCCGGCTCAATGCT
This sequence comes from Clostridiales bacterium, assembly GCA_012517675.1. GTDB lineage: Bacteria > Bacillota > Clostridia > Oscillospirales > Acutalibacteraceae > Caproiciproducens. Next base: position 3,073 of record JAAYUL010000087.1, read on the forward strand.
CTGCGCGCGTCGGTTGTCGGCCCTCTGACCGGCTCCGCGCTGTGGAGCGACGAGTCCTTTGCCTTCGCCGTCGGAATGGGCGGCGTTTACGGCGACCGGCTGGTGACGGCCCGCACGGAGGGAAAACCCGCTTACGCGCTTTGCCGCCGTATGGATGCGAACACCTGCCGGGTGTTGGAAATTATGGCGCAGCCCGACACGTTCCCGAACCTTGCCGCAAATCTGATCGCACGGTTTCCCGCGGATGTCTATGAATTCCGCCTTCCTTCCGAAAGCACGCTGTTCGGGGACGGGGGCGAGACGCAGCGGTTTGGGCTGCTTCAGCCGCTCGGCGGCGCAAAGCCGATTCAGGCGGCTCCCGGTACGCCCTACCTTGGCCTGCCGCTGGACTGACGGCGTGTTGCCGCGTGTTCCGTTTCTGTGCCGGCTTTAAAAAAATATTTTCAATTTTTTTAATAATAGAAACACCAGATTGGAGGAATAGAAATGATCTATCTTTTTCTTGCACAGGGATTTGAAGAAATCGAGGCTCTGGCGCCCGTGGATATTCTAAGGCGCGCCGGTTTGACCGTCGCCACGGTCGGAGTCGGCGGGAAACAGATCGTCGGTTCCCATGGCGTTCAGGTGACCGCGGACCTTTCGGAAGACGATGTGGAGCAGGATTCCATCGATATGGTGATTCTTCCGGGCGGGCCCGGCACAAAAAACCTGGAGCAATCTTCCGTTATGCAGCGGGCCGTCCGGCACTGCGTGAAAACAGGGAGGCCGGTTGCGGCCATCTGTGCCGCGCCGAGCATTCTTGGCCACATGGGCCTGCTGAAGAATCACCGGGCGACCTGCTTCCCCGGCTATGAACGGGAACTGGGCGCGAAAGAGGTCACCGGGGAAGGCGTGTGCGTCAGCGGAACGATCATCACCGGAAAAGGCGCGGGCGTCGCCCTCGAGTTTGCGCTGAAAATCGTGGAGCAGCTCTGCGGAACGGAAAAATCAATTCAGCTTGGGAAGAAATTACAATGTATGTAAAAAACATCAAAGAAATAAAAATCAACCTTCGGGCGCGGTACCGGCAGTTCCGGGAACAACTGGAGCCGGGGAAAAAGTCGGCGATGGATTTGACCATCCGAAACCGTTTGTTTGCACTCAAAGAGTATGGGAAAGCGGATACCGTTTTTACCTATGTAAACAAGCCGATCGAGGTGGATACGTTCACGGTGATTTCCGCCGCGTTTTCCGACGGGAAAAAGGTTGCCGTGCCGCGGTGCGTTCCGGGGACCTATGACATGGAGTTCTATTTTATCCGTTCTCTGGATGATTTGGAAACGGGGAGCTTCGGCGTCCTTGAGCCGGTTCCGTCCCGGTGTGTGCCGGTGCCGAAAACCGCGACCGGGCTTTGTGTGGTGCCGGGTCTGTGCTTTGATTCACAGGGCTACCGTCTCGGCTACGGAAAAGGGTACTATGACCGCTTTCTCTCGGAGTTTCAGGGGACTACCGTTGGAATTTGCTATTCCGGCTGCATTCAGTGGAATCTGCCCCATGGCTATTATGATAAACCGGTCGATGTTCTGATTACGGAGAAGTATATCAGAAGAATGGCGAACCAGAAAAAAGCCTGACCGGTCAAAAACAGGAGGACATCCCATGAATGACGATAATCTGCAGAATGACCCCGGTCACCGCAGAAAAGTGGATAATTTCCGCTTGAATATTTCGGACGATGAGTTCGGCGGCTTCCCGAATTCCGCCGCCGCCGGCGGAGACGAGGGCCAGGTGATTCACAGCTACAGCGACCCCAAAGCCGCGCAACAGGCGGAGAATGCCGCCAAAGAGGCGGAGGAACGGGCGGCAAAGGCGCATAAGCTGCGCAACAGGGAAAAAAGAAGGGGCAACCGTTTCTTTTACCGCATGGTATGGCTGATTATGGTTTTCATTACAGCGGGGCTGCTTGCTCAGTTTGCAATCACCGGAATCAACGACATGCTTGCGGTCGGCAGGGAAAGCGTGGCCGTTACGGTTGAAATTCCTGCAAACGCCACAACGGCTCAGGTCGCGGATGTTCTGAACAAGGCGGGCATTATTCGCGACAAGGCTTTTTTCCAGCTTTATTCCAAGATGACCAAGGCGGACGGCCATTACACCAACGGCAGCTTTCAGATCAAAACGAATATGGATTACGAGGCGATCATCACAAAGCTTCAGTCCAGCGCGAATCGAGTCGATATCGTGAAGGTTACATTCCCGGAGGGCGTAAACGCGATTGAGATTGCAAACCTGCTGGAGAAAAACGGCGTCTGCACGGCAAAGGAAGCCCTCAGTGCCATGAATTCCTCCAAGCTGGACAGCGATTTTACGATGATCAGTTCCATCTCCAATCCCAAAGAAAGATATTACAAGCTGGAGGGATATCTTTTCCCAGACACCTATAATTTTTATAAGAATGAAGACCCGGTGCAGGTCGTTCGGAAAATGGTGAGCAACTGCGACGGCAAGCTGACCAAAGAGATACGCAACAAGATCAGCGCCAAAAAGATGACGATCGATCAGACCATGACGCTGGCATCCATGATTCAGGCGGAGGCCGCGGACAAAGCGGATATGTATAAAATCTCCTCGGTGTTCCACAACCGGCTTGCAAGCGGCGGGACGGACGATCTGCTGCGTCTGCGCTCCGATCCGACCATTTATTACCCCTACCGCAATAAGGCGTCGGTTCCGTCCAATATCCGCGACACATTCAAGAGCAGATACAATACCTACACCATTCAGGGACTGCCGCCCGGGCCGATCTGCAGCCCCGGCGCAGACGCGATCGACGCGGCGCTGAATCCCGCCGATACGAAGTACTGCTATTTCTGCCACGACAGCAAGGGCAATCCGTATTACGCGGTGACGATCGCCCAGCATGAGGCAAACCTGAAAAAAGCGGGCCTGAAATAACCGTTTCGGAGGAGATTCTTTGACAAGCGTACCCATCGAGCTTTTATCGCCCGCGGGCGATATGGAATGTTTACAGGCCGCCGTCCGTTTCGGCGCGGACGCGGTCTATCTTGCCGGCCGTGAATTCGGAATGCGCACCGCGCCCTCCAATTTCGGACCGGAGGAGCTGAACGCGGCCGTCGCCTTTGCCCATGCGCGGGGGAAGCGGGTTTATCTGACCTGCAACACCATTCCGCGAAACGGCGAATTTAGGCGGCTGCCCGCTTTTCTGGAGCAGGCGCAGGCCGCCGAAGCGGACGCGCTGATCGTGGCGGACCTCGGCGTTATGGAGGCCGCGAAAAAATACGCGCCGAAGCTCGGGCTTCATGTGTCCACGCAGGCGGGAATCGCGAGCTATGCGACCGCCAATGCTTTTTACAATCTGGGCGCGTCCCGCGTCGTATTGGCCAGGGAGCTTTCGCTCGAAGAAATCGCGGAGCTGCGCGCGAAAACCCCGGCAAAGCTGGAAATCGAAGCTTTTGTGCACGGTTCCATGTGCGTGTCGTTTTCCGGGCGCTGCCTTCTTTCCAATTATATGGCGCACCGCGACGCGAACCGGGGGGACTGCGCCCAGCCGTGCCGCTGGAAGTACGCGTTGATGGAGGAAAAGCGCCCGGGGCAGTACCTGCCGGTGGAGGAGGAAAAATCCGGCACGTTTATCCTCAATTCAAAGGACATGTGCATGATCGAACATATTCCGGAGCTGCTTCGGGCGGGCGTGACCAGCCTGAAGATCGAAGGCCGCGCAAAATCCGCCTATTATGTGGCGGTTACCGCCAACGCGTACCGCTGCGCGATCGGCGAAGCGCAGGAAAGCCCTGAAAAATCCGTTTCGCCCTGGATTGCCGACGAGCTGAATAAAATCAGTCACCGGGAATACGGCACCGGCTTTTATTTTGGGGACGGACCGGGTCAGGTTTATGAAAACGGCGGCTATGTCCGCGATTATGAGGTGATCGCGGTCTGCGAGGATTACAAAGACGGCGTGGCCGTGCTCTCTCAGAGAAACCGCTTTTTTCAAGGCGATACCGCGGATGTGCTGGAAGCCGGGGAAAAGCCGTTTCTGCTTCCTCTGGATGAGATTTACGATGAAGAATGGAACCCGATCGAGGCCGCGCCCCACGCGACCATGACAGTTTTTCTGAAAACGGACCGCCCCCTTGCAAAGGGCGCGATTCTGCGCAAAAAACGCGCCGGCTGAACGATGTTCTGCCGACGCGTTTTTTCTGTGATATGCTGTTTTTACCTTGCAAAAATCAGGAAATATGAAATAACGACCAGGCCAAGCGCGATCCTGTAGTAGCCGAATGCTTTAAAATCGTGCTTTTTAATGTAGCCCATCAGGAACTTGATGGCCACCACCGAAACCAGGAACGCAACCACCATTCCGGTGAGCAAAACGGCGATTTCGGGGCCGGTGTAAGCGAACCCGAACTTGGCGAGCTTGACAAGGCTTGCGCCGAACATGGTCGGAATCGCGAGGAAGAAGGGGAA
>JAAYUL010000088.1 GCA_012517675.1 Clostridiales bacterium
AAGGTTGATAGGCTGCATGTGTAAGCACGGTAACGTGTTCAGCTTGGCAGTACTAATAGGCCGAGGGCTTGACCATATTTTCTTGGTTGACCCTTTCTTTTCTCCTTCTGTTTCATCTCTTTATTCAGTTTTCAGTGTACAAAATAAGAATTTTTGAGCCTGTCCAAACGGACAGGCTCTTTTTGTCGTCCCAAATTCCCGGCACAGAGGGAGTTCGGAACGGCTTTCGCGTGAAGCGGAAAATGCTGGGGAAGCTTACCGCCACCCTTGCCGATCCGGTTCCCTTTTGCACGGAATTTCTTTCGGTTTTTGCCAGCTGAATTTGGGCGCATTTTTGTACATCATTTTTTCAATGAGGCTGTTTTGCAATGGGTACGGTCAGTAAAAGAGCCTTCGAGCGCACATTTTCTTGACAAAATCGCAATAAAATCGTATGGTTATATTAATCATATGGCAATTTCAAAAATAATGCGGAGCGATGCTGTTGCCTTTTACGCCGGAGACGGGGGAGACAACAGCCGGTTTTCCGGTTCTTATTACCAGTTGCTATCCATCATACAAAATGGAGAAATTACAGCATGAAGTACATAAAAAAACTGCCGGAAACAGACCGGGAACGCAGCGCAAAGCTTTGTTCGGAAGGCTGGAAAAGGCTGAAGGAGCCGTCCGGCATGCTCTCCGCTCTCTTATGGTCGCTTTCGTTTCTGCTTCTCAACGCGGGGATTTATTTATGGATGTTGTACGATATGTATCTTCCGTTCCGCGATTTCCTTTCGGCCGCGCAAACCGATTTTTCTTTTTCGGTTTCCCTGCCGGATCTCCTGTTCGGCTTTGCCGCGCTTTTCCTTTTTGTACTGTTCCACGAAGGGCTTCATGCCTGCCTGATACCGAATGTATTAAAATCGGATCGGGTTTTCTGGGGTCTGAACGGTTTTGGCGCTTTTGTCTATACCGCTCTGCCCATTCCAAGGAACCGTTTTCTGTTAATTACGGCTCTTCCGTTTGTCGCGCTGTCGTTTGCGCTGCCGGCTGCATTGAATGCGGCGGGTCTGCTCCATGGATTCACGGCTTTTCTTTGCCTTGTCAATGCCATGGGCTCCTGCGTTGACTGCCTGAATTTTTTTCTGGTTTTCTTTCAGGCGCCGCGCAATTCCACCGTTCTCATGAATGGAATGGAAACATACTATCTGTAATATATTATTTTATTCTTAAAAAATACGAAAACAGCCGATCGGACGGGATTGGCGAAGATTCCCGCCGTGCGGGCAAAGCCATCGTGCGGGAAACATTCTTTTGGGTGAAGCAAGGTCAAATCCGGGCGAAACTTTTCTTGACAAGAGGAAGACTCTGTTGTACTATTGTATTAATATCTTAATACAGAAATGGAGGAAATGTGATGCTTGCAATGGCTTCCTATGATTTTCAATATTCAAATAACGGGTGGAACGGTTCCGAATCCGTGTTTTTCACTCACATTGCCGGTTTTCTTTGGATCATCGGACTGATGATCCTGCTGCTTTTCGCGGAGCGCGTGCTGATCGCTCTGGCGGCTTATTTTGATGCCAATTCAAAGGGCAACCGCGACGCGCTGATGTGGGCGCTTCTGATCGGCTTTCTCGGGCCGATTCCCGCGATTATTTACCTGTTTGTGCGGAATTCCGGCAAAACCTATGTGGTTTGCCCGAACTGCGGGCTGAGCCATTGGATCCACGATCCGAACTGCCCGCGGTGCGGCGCGCCCAACACCGCGCAGACCATGCCCGCGAACCCTTATCAGGAGCAGCAGGCGCATCGGGCCGGAATGTTTCTGATTTTCGGCGTCATCCTTTTTGTGCTGGCGATTGTGGCGGCGGTCGCTTTCGGGATTGCCGTCGCGTCCGCGGCGGTGGTATTTGTGGCCCACTGATATGCCGCCAGAGAAATAAAAATGCCTATGGAGGAAATTTATGCTTGAGGTCGTAAATCTGACAAAACGATATCAGAAAACCCTTGCGAACGACAACCTGAGCTTTCAGGTGCTTCCGGGGGAAATCGCAGTACTCATCGGGCCAAACGGCGCGGGAAAATCCACGGCGATCAAATGCATTGCCGGTCTTCTTCGCTTCAACGGCATCATTTCGGTGTGCGGGCATCCGAACAAAAGCGTGGAGGCCAAGCGCTGCTTCGGGTATATTCCGGAGCTGCCCGCGCCGATCGACACCCTTACGGTTTACGAGCACCTGGAATTTATCGCCCGCGCCTACCGCGTGGAAAACTGGCAGGAAAAAGCCGAAACGCTCCTGCAACGGATGGAGCTGGACGACAAGCGCAAAAAGCTGGGGAAAGAGCTTTCCAAGGGCATGCAGCAAAAGCTGAGCATCTGCTGTGCGCTTCTGCCGGAACCGAAGGTCATCATGCTCGACGAGCCTCTGGTGGGCCTTGACCCGCACGCCATCAAAGAGCTGAAAGCCATGCTGACGGAGCTGCGCGCACGCGGCTGCGCCATTCTGGTCAGCACCCACATGCTCGACAGCGTCGCCGAGTTCTGGGACAAGGCGCTCATCATGATGAACGGGAGGATCGCGGCCATCCGCACCCGCGCTGAAATCGAAAGCACCGGCGAGGATCTGGAGCAGCTGTTCTTCTCCATCACCGAAGGGGAACCGGCGGGCGGTGCTGTGCAATGAGAGCGATACTGTTTCTGATCCGGAAGCAAATAAAAAATTCCCTGATGGAGCTGCTCCATCACCCCGCGCGGCTGATCACCAACGCCGCGGTGATCGCCGTACTGGTCATGTCCCTGCTTTCCGGCGGGAAAGCAGACAGAAGCGGGGATTATCTTGATCTTCGCATCCTGCACGGCGGTTTTATGGGGGTCATGCTCCTGATCGGCCTGCCGAGCCTGCTCAGCGGCCTGAAAAACGGGGCGGCGTTTTTTCAGATGAGCGACGTCAATTTCCTGTTTGTGTCGCCCATTTCTCCGAAAAAAATCCTCGCCTACGGTCTGGTCAAACAGATGGCCGCCACCCTGCTGATGATGCTGTTTTTACTGTTTTACGGGGCTACGCTGTCCAACCTGTTCGGCCTGGCGCCGTGGCAGACCGTCGCCCTGATCGGGTGCGTCGCGCTGCTGGTGTTTATCATGCAGATTTTTGCGCTGCTGATCTACAGCTTTACCAGCGGGAGGCCGGAGCGGGCCAATGCCGTCCGGGCCGCCATTTACGCGCTGGTCGCCGCCGCCGCGGCAATCGTGGTGGTTTCGTTCCTTTCGGGCGGCTCCGACCTGGAGGCGCTGCTTGCGGCCGTTTCCTCGCCGTACCTTGCGTGGGTCCCCGTGTTCGGCTGGATCAAGGGCCTGGCGTTCGGCATCATCCTTTCCAACCGGACGGAAGCCGTCTTGTACGGCGGCCTGACGCTTCTGGCGCTGGCCGGCGGCATCCTGCTGTTTGTCAGGAGCGACGCCGACTATTACGAGGATGTCCTTCAGGCGGCCGAAACGACGTTTGAACTGAAAAAGTCCATCCGCGAGGGCCGCTCCTTCCAGAAGCGGAGCGACAAGCCGATCCGCGTGCGCGAAACGGGAATCAACCGCGGCTGGGGCGCCGACACCTTCTTTTACAAGCATCTGCTGCAAAGCAAGCGAAAGAGCCGGATTCCGTTCGTCGGGACCTCCAGCCTGGTTCTGGTCGCGGTCAACCTGATTCTGGCCGTTTTTCTCCAGAATATCGGAGCGTCCGAAAGCGACCCGATCCCAACCGGGGTGTTGATGGCCGGCTGCCTGCTGGCGAGCGCCTATATCCTGTTTTTCTTCAACATCGCGGGCGACTGGGTCATGGAGCTGGCAAAGCCCTATATTTATCTTGTGCCGGAAAGCTCCTTTTCCAAGCTGTTCTGGGCGAGCCTTTCCTCTCTGATCAAGCCGGCGGCCGACGGTCTGGTTATTTTTACCGTGCTCGGCGTTTTTGTTCACGCCAATCCGTTTACCACGGTGCTGTGCATCCTGATTTACGCGACCACGGGCTTTGTTTTCACGGCCGGGAATATCCTGTCCCAGCGCGTTTTGGGAACGGTCGGCAACAAGGGGCTGATCATGCTGGCTTATATGTTCATGCTGGCGCTGCTGTTCGCGCCCGGCGTCGGCGTGAGCGCGCTGCTTTACGCTTTTGCGGATTTCCTGCCCGGCTTTGTCATCGGCCTGCCGATCGTCGTCAGCAATATTTTGGTTTCGCTCGGCATTTACGCGGCGTGCCGCAATGTTCTGAGCAACGCCGAAATGAACAACACGTGACAAAAAACGCGGAATCATCCGCTTTGTTTTGCCCGGCTTCGCCGTAAAAGGAAAGAAATATTAAAAAAATTTAAAAAAGCACTTGCTATTTGTCGCGCGCTGTGGTATTATAACTAAGTCGCCAAGAGCGGCGCGACAAGTTGGTACTGATGACGGTGAGGGTCCACCCGTTCCCATTCCGAACACGGAAGTTAAGCTCACTGGTGCCGAAGATACTTGGCTGGAAGCGGCCCGGGACAATAGGAAGGCGCCGACACATAAAAGCAGTCACCCAATAGGGTGGCTGTTTTTTTGCATGCGGTAAAAGTTCGGCAAAAGCAGGGAAAGACAGGAAAACGCGGCCCCAAAATGGAGACGGCGAGAATTTCCGGGTGATCCCGGAGTTCTGCCAAAAATGCCAGGAGGACGGAACCTTCGGCTGTCTGGCAAAGCTGGCGGACAAAGGCATGGGGGCGCTCGGCATCTGCGACAATTTCAACGAGCAGACCGACGACTTCGACTATTACTGCGCGGCGGTTTATGACGGGGGAGAAATTCCGCAGGGGATGGAAACGCTGGACATTCCGAAGCTGACCTGGGCGGTGTTTGAATCGGTCGGCCCCATGCCCGGCGCGATTCAGGATGTGTGGAAGCGGATTTTCTCCGAGTGGTTCCCTTCCAGCGGCTATGAGCACGCAAAAGGGCCGGAGCTGGAGGTTTACGAAAAGGGAGATATGTCCAAGCCGGATTATAAAAGCAGGGTTTGGATTCCTGTTGTCAAAAAAGCATGATAAGACAGGCTTTTGTAGGGGTGCCCGAAACCGGGCGCCCCTTTTTCCTGTTTTGTCAGCAAAAAAGAAACGAACGAAACCCGCCTGCGGGACTCGAGAATCCGAAAAGTGAGGGCGCTTGCAATTTTTCGCTTTAAAGTGTAAAATAGCAGAAAGAACATATCGGCCCCGCCTGCGCAACGCGGAATCTTGCCGCTTTTTTGTTTTGCGGGCGGGGGCTGGAAGGAATGGGTAACAGAACATGATTATTGTAATGAAACAGAGCTCCACACCGCAGGACGTGGAGGAAGTCGTGGGCATTTTAAAGAGCCGGGGGCTTGGCGCGAACCTTTCCACCGGCTCGCAGGCAACCATCATCGGCGTGCTGGGCGACAAGGCGAAGCTGGGCGGGTTCGACTTTGAGCTGCTCGACAGCGTGGAAAAGTGCGTCCCCATCATGCATTCCTACAAGCTCGCAAGCCGGGAAATGTGCCCGGACGGCCGTCTGGTCCAGGCGGGGGGCGAAGTCGTCGGCGGAAAAAAGCTGCTCATGATTGCGGGCCCATGCGCGGTGGAAAACGAGGAACAGATCATGAAGGCCGCCGTCGGCGTGAAGGAGGCCGGCGCGACCTTCCTGCGCGGCGGGGCTTATAAGCCGAGGACTTCCCCGTATTCCTTTCAGGGAATGGAGGAAGAGGGCCTCAGGCTGATGCGCAGAGCGGCGGACGCCACCGGCCTGAAGGTGGTGAGCGAGGTCGTCGCCCACGACCTGATCGAAACCGCGGCCAAATACTGCGACATGTTCCAGATCGGCGCGCGCAACATGCAGAACTTCCGCCTGCTGCGTGAAGTGGGGCGGTCCGGAGTGCCGGTCCTGCTCAAGCGCGGAATCTCCTCCACCATCGAGGAATGGCTGGACGCCGCCGAATACATCATGAGCGAGGGAAATTACAACGTGGTGCTCTGCGAACGGGGGATCCGCACGTTTGAAACCGCAACGCGAAACACGCTCGACGTTTCCGCCGTGCCGGTGGTGAAGGAGCGCAGCAGCCTTCCGGTGATTGTGGACCCGTCGCACGCGGCGGGAAAATCGCGCTATGTTCTGCCGCTTTCGCTCGCGGCCGTTGCGGCCGGCGCGGACGGCCTGATCGTGGAGGTACACCCCAATCCCGCGGAGGCGCTGAGCGACGCCGCCCAGCAGCTGACCCCGCAGGCTTACGCGGCGCTGTTCCAAAAGGTGGGCGCCGTGGCCGCCGCGGTCGGCAGAAGCATGGAGTAAAGGGAACGGCTTGCCGTTTGGGTCCGGTCGATTGTAAACCTTAATAAAAAATAAAAGGTTGACAATCAAAGTTCTCTTTCCTATAATAATAAGGAAAAGGAGAGAGAAAATAATGAAACAGACAAAAACCCTGAATTTAACGTTTTGCGCGCTGTTTGCCGCGCTGACCGCCGTGTTTTCCCAGCTTGTCATTCCGATTCAGCCGGTTCCGATCAACCTGGCCACGCTTTCCGTCCTGATTGCGGGCGGCGTTCTGGGCGCGAAATACGGCACCGTCAGCCAGGCTGTTTTCGTGCTGATGGGCGCGGTCGGCCTGCCGGTCTACGCGCAGTTCAGCGGCGGAATCGGCATCCTCGCCGGCCCGACGGGCGGGTATCTTGCGGGTTACATCGCGGCCGCCTTCACGGTCGGCTTCCTGTGCGACCGCTTCGGCCGCAGCGCGCCTGTTCTGGTGCTTTCCATGGTTCTGGGCTCCGTTTTCTGTTATGCATTGGGCACGGCCTGGTTTGTATGGGTCAGCAAAATGGATTTCATGAAGGCGCTCAGCCTCTGTGTGTTCCCGTTCCTCATCGGCGACGCGCTGAAAATCGCCGCCGCCGCCGTTGTGGTGCCGCAGCTGCGCCGCCTTTGGACGCACGCGGTGTCGGGCCAGCCCGCGTGAGGCCGGTCAGGCTCAGGCCGCACCATGGGCTTTGCAGCTGCTTTTTTCAGGGCAGGGGGTACAGCCCGGCGTTCGCGGCCAATATGGAGCGGGTGCTGCTGCGGCTGCGGGAGAACCCCGCGCGGGAAGTGGAGCTTGTGATCGGGCCGGACGTCCTTTGCGCCGCCTGCCCGCACCGCGTTTCTGCCGGATGCGAAACAGCGGACAAGGCGGACCGCTATGACTGCCGCTGCCTTGCCGCCTGCGGGCTGGAAAACGGCAGCGTTTTGCAATGGGGGCTGTACCGGCGAATCATCGCGGAGAAGATCCTGCTGCCGGGCAGGCGGAAAATGATTTGCGGTGATTGTGTGTGGAATGAAATCTGTCAACAACCTGTTGTGGAATACTCTGTCGAAAATGTGGAAAAGTGCCTGAAAAATACATAGAGTAGAACGGAAACGGCGCTTTAAATTCGTAATGAGAATTTAAAGCGCCGTTTTTTGCTACAGCTTGTATAGGGACGGTTGAAAATACAGTTGGTAATGTGGAAAACCCGGGCGGTGCGCCTGTGGAAAACCCAGGCCGCCCCCGCCGAAAATGACGGAATCGTCGGGCTTCCTGCAAAAAACTCCGCCGCGCGTAAAAACTGAAATGACGGGAGCGTGACAGCGAGGAAAGGGACAAAAAGAAGCGAAAACAGGAGCAATGAAATCATAAATTAAAAAAATCGGGGATTTTGTATTGACATGCCCCGGGCGGTATGGTAATATCATAACTGCAATTGCTTTGCGCCGTGTTTTGGCGCGCTTTTTTTGGAAAGCAGCCCTGCCAAAAGGGCGGGGCGTTGTAATATATCCAAATACTCAGGAGGTTAAAGCTATGTCCACCTATATGCCAAAAGCCGGCGAAACAGACCGCAAGTGGTATGTGATCGACGCCGCCGGAAAGCCGCTCGGCCGTGTTGCCGCTCAGGCCGCCGTTTTGCTTCGCGGCAAACACAAAACGACCTTTGCCCCGCATGTTGACTGCGGCGACCATGTGGTGATCGTCAACTGCAAGGATGTTGTCCTGACCGGCAACAAGCTTGAAAAGAAGGTTTATTATCATCACACCGGCTACATCGGCCACCTCAAGGCTGTCAAATACGGCACCCTTATGAACGAGAAGCCCTGCAAGGCGATGGAGCTTGCCGTAAAAGGCATGCTTCCCGACAACACCATCGGCCGCGCCGCGCTGGGGAGGCTGCGCCTGTTTGAAGGCGCCGAACACAAGCACGCCGCGCAGAAGCCGCAGGCGTGGGAATTATAAGGGAGGAGGATTCGACCATGTACGAGAAAGCACCTTATTTTTATGGAACCGGCAGGAGAAAAAGCTCCGTTGCCCGCGTAAGGATTTACCAGGGGACCGGCAAGGTAACCATTAACGACAGAGATATTGACGATTATTTCGGCCTCGACACGTTGAAGCTGATTGTGCGCCAGCCGATGGTCCTGACCGAAACCGATGAAAAGTTCGACGTTGTCTGCCGCGTTGCCGGCGGCGGCGTGACCGGCCAGGCCGGCGCGGTCCGTCACGGCATTGCGAGAGCTCTGCTCCAGTACGACTCTGAAAATCTGCGTCCCAAGCTGAAAAAGGCGGGCTTCCTGACCCGCGACCCGAGAATGAAGGAACGCAAGAAGTACGGCCTCAAGGCTGCACGCCGCGCGCCCCAGTTCTCAAAGAGATAATCCGGCCGATTATCCTGCTTGCAATAAGGATGTTTTCGCAAGAAAACATCCTTATTTACGTTGATGAAAAATCGGATGAAACCCGGAAAGGGGTCGCGGGGAACCGGGCGATGAAAATGGAGAACGGAAACTAATGAGGGAACAGTTTTTCGACAGACACGACAAAATACAGATGCTGCGCGCGTTTTCCATCATCGGCGTGGTGGCGATACACAGCGGACCGGAAGGGCAGAGTGCTGTTTTTATCAGGCCGCTGGTTAATTTCTGTGTTGCGATGTTTCTTTTTCTTTCCGGGTATCTTACCAAAAATGATATTCCGGATATCGGGAGCTTTTATAAAAAGAGAATTCTGCGGGTATGGATTCCTTACACGGTATGGTCGGTCATTTATACGATTGCCTATCATGATTATCAGAATTTTATCGTCAACTATCTGACCGCCCGCTGCTGCGGAATCTACTATTTTATTGCCGTATACATACAGTTGACACTATTGGCTCCGTTTATCAAAAAACTAGCGCGTTCAAAATATTTAACAGCGGCGGCAGTGCTTGTTACACCGGCCGCCATACTTGTACAATATATTATGGTATGGAACGGCCATCCGTTGGAGTTCCCTTGGAATGCTAATAATTTTTTCGTATGGTTTTTATACTATTATATAGGAATGCTGCTGAGCCATCAGACGCTGAAGACTGTGCCCCGTTACAAAAGAATATGGTTTCTGTATTTTGGAACGGTCCTTTTGCAGATTGCGGAAGGGCAGCTGTGGTTTCAGCACGGGAATTTCAATATGGCCACGACTCAGATCAAGCTGACGTCTATGCTCACTTCGACTGTGGCGATCCTTCTTGCGTATTTCTGGCTGAACTCGGAAGGAAATACGGCATCCGGACTTCATGGCGGCGGGCTGCTTCTTATGCTCAGGAGAATCCTGGTTGCGGTAGGGAATGCTTCCTTTGGCATCTACTTATCCCACCTCCTGCTTATATCGGTGCTGAGGAAGACGGTTTATGTATCTGTCAACGTTCCTTTTCCGCTTAATGTGATACTTGTTGTTTCGTTGACCTCCGTATTTATTTTGGCGGGATCTAAGCTTTGCGGCGGAAAAATCGGCAGTGCGATGGGGTTTGCTTAATGTAATACGCCGGCCGGCCGCGCCATCTTTTCGGCGCGTTTTTATTTCAAAACTCGACAAAACGAAAAAACCCAGCGCCAGAGCCGTTTCTGGCGCTTTTTTCTTCTCTGCGAGCGTGTCCGTACGGCAGAATAAGGCAGAAAATGACAATAAAACAGAGATGTAACCTTTGTAACATTTTTGTAACCACCTGTTTTCTTGCAATTTGCACAGAAACAGGCCTTCCGCCGGGGTAGGCAAAGCGGAAAAAAATCCAGGAAATGGCAAAATACAAGTGAATAAAGAATTTTTCACGGCATCCGGTTTGACGTTATGCACAAATTTAAATGAAATGCGAATTTGACAGCTGTACACAAAGTGAATATAATAGCGAACATCACATTGATCCTACAAACTGGATATCGGCGAAGTGGGGAAAGCAACCCAAATTTCCGCGCCGATACAAAGGGAAAGGGTGAAAGAATGCGATTTTTCAAAGCGCAAAACCTATATTTGCAGGCTGTGATAAAACGTACCGCCGCGCTTATCGTGATGGTCACCATTACGGTCAGCTCCATGGTTACCGTTGCGGCTGCCACATGCAACGCCACGGTGCTTTATGACGGAACGACAAAGCATGTTCAGCTTTTCAGCACCGAGACCGGGGATATTCTTTCGGCGGCCGGAGTGAAAACGGATGAGGACGACATCGTTCTCCGCAGCGGGTCCACGGACCTCAACGGAACGGTCACCATCACGGTGAAAAGCGGATACCACGTTCTTCTTTCCACGGACAAGACGGAAAAAACGGTGCTCGCTCATTACGGCGACACGGTTGCGGATGTTTTGAACCGGCAGGGAGTCACCGTGGGCGAGAAGGATATTGTCACTCCTTCTGTTGACACCGCCGTGACCGACGGAATGAAAATTACGGTCAAACGCAAATACACGGTGCAGATCAAGGCCGACGGGGCCGCCGTTTCCAAGGTTGTGACGGAAGGCACCGTGGCGCAGGCACTGGAGCAGGCGGGCATCTCCGTCGGCAGCGACGACATCGTCACCCCTGCGAAAACCGAATCCGTGCGCGAGGGCATGACCCTGACCGTACAGCGGGTTACCTACAAAAATGTTACAACGACCGAAGAAATCGCCTACGCAAAGAAAACAGAAAACGACAGCTCCCTTTATAAGGGCGATACAAAGATCAAAATACACGGACAGAACGGAAGCCAGTCGGTGGTAACACGCCAGAAGCTGGTGGACGGCAAAGTGGTTTCCAGCGAAACCGTCAGCAAAACCGTGGTGAAAGCCCCGGTGGACCAGGTTACGCTGGTGGGCACCAAGGCAAGGCCCAAGGCCTATGCCTCCATTTCTTCCAACGGTTCACTGAAGGACCGGAACGGCAATACGGTCAGCTACCGGAAAAAGATCACAGGGCGCTGCACCGCGTACACCGGCGGCGGTTACACCGCGACCGGCAGAGCGGCTGCGGTCGGGCTGGTTGCAGTTAACCCGAACATCATTCCCTACGGGTCAAGGCTTTACATTTGTTCGCCCGACGGGCGCGTTGTCTACGGCTACGCCATTGCGGCGGACACCGGCGGCGCCGCCATGGCGGGGCGCATCGTAGCCGACCTGTACTACAACACCAACGGCGAATGCAGCAGCTTCGGCGTGCGCAGCATGTGCATCTATGTTCTGTAAAACGGAATAAAAAAAGAGCGGGGTTTTCCCGTTCTTTTTTTATGCAGTTCCCGGAAATCCATGCAGGGGTGTCCCTTTCCCAAAAGAAATGCTTGCAATTAACAGAACATATGTGTTATTATATGTGTAGAACGTATGAGCGAACAGAAAGCAGGGTGGCAGGATGAACGTAATGACAGGAACTTTACTGGTGACTCTTTCCGCATTTTCTTTTCTTAAATACAGGCCGCTTTCCCGCGACGGCAGGGGACTGTGCGCGCTCGCCGCGCTGATGGGGCTTCTGGCCGCGGGCGCCGGCGGCGGAAACTGGCGGTTCCAGCTGATTCAGACTCTTCTGATGGCGGTGGTCGGCTTCTGCTGTGTGGCGCGGGCCCGCGGGGAAAGCGTTCTGCGCGCGCGCCGCGCCATGCGCCGCCGCCTGCACCGGCCGCAGCGCGGGGCTGCCGAACAGCCCGCGCGGAGCGCTTGACAGAATCCGCGCCCCGCGGTATGATAAACCGGAATAAGGAATGGGGAGCGGTTGGTGTGACTTATGTTTATGCGGCCATGTGGTTTGTGGTCGGTTTTCTTCTGATTTTCCGCATGGCAAAGGAAAACAGGATATTTTACCTCGCGGGCGCCTTTTTTCTGCTGCTCGGCGGCTGGTGGCTGGCCGACGCGCTGCTTCCGGTGAACCTGTTCGCCGGAGGGTACGGCTGGGTGCTGCGCGGGCTGACCGCGGCGGCGCTGGTCTTTGTGTGCACCGCTTTTTTCCGGGAAAACCGGAAATCGAAGGAAGAAGCGAATCAAGCGAAAAAAAAAGAATAAGCGCGCGCCGGGCTGCGGCGCGCAGAGGCTCCGCCGCGGCGGGGC
>JAAYUL010000089.1 GCA_012517675.1 Clostridiales bacterium
CCGCCCTTCGGCGAAGCGCCTCCCGAAGGGCCGGGTCGCCGTCGTGTTCCGAAAAAGTGATGTTTTGCAGCAGGGAGCGCACATAAAGCCCCGTTCCGCCGGCGACCACCGGCAGCCTGCCCCGCGCGTCCACTTCCCGGATCTTTTCCGAGGCGGCCGCGACAAAATCGGCCACGCTGAACGGCCGGCTGAGCGGAACCGTGCCGATCAGATGATGCGGCACGCCGCGCATTTCCTCCGGCGTCGGTCTCGCCGTGCCGATTCTCATTTCCCGATAAATCTGCATGCTGTCCGCAGAAATGACCTCTCCCCCGAAGCGGAGAGCCAGCTCCACCGCCAGCCTGCTTTTACCGGAAGCCGTCGGCCCGACCACGGCGGCAACCGGAATTTTTTGCGTTTCTCCCATAGCTCACACCCGCCCGAACTGTCGTTCCAGGTCTTTTCGTTTCAGAACGATCCGCACCGGGCGCCCGTGCGGGCAGTAGCGGACGTCCTCGCGCTCCATGCGTTTCACAAGCGCGATCAGCTCCTGCGGCTCGCTGAGGTCGCCGGCCTTGACGGCCGCCCTGCAGGCGACGTTATGGTACAGCCAGTCCAGCTTTTCCGTGGTGATGTCGTTTTTGGCGCTCTGCAGGTAGCCCGCGATCTCCATGACCGCTGCCGCGACATCCTCCCCGCCCAGAATGAGCGGGGCGCTGCGCACCAGCACCGTGCCGCTTCCGAAATCCTCGATTTCAAACCCGGCCTGCGCGCACACGCCGAGCGATTCGATCACCGCCGCGTACTCGTTTTTATCGAGCGTGACAGGAACGGGGGCCAGCAGCATCTGCTGCGCCGCCTCGCCGCTCTGCGCCCTGAGCTGTTCGTAAAGCAGGCGTTCGTGCGCGGCGTGCTTGTCGATGAAAACAAGCTCGTCCTCCCCGCGTTCCAGAATGATATAGGTCCCGAACGCCTCGCCGACCAGCCGCTCCGGCTTTTCCTCCGCCGGTTTTTCGCGTTCGGGCGGTTCCGGCGAAACGGGAGCCGCCGGGACTTCCTCCTCCCGCGCGGGGTTCGATTCGGGAGCAGCTTTTTTCTCGCCGCAAGCAGCGGACGATTCCGCTGTTTTTTCCGGTTCCGGGCTGAATGCGATATCCGCGGCGCGGTAATCCGTGCGAAAGCGCGGGGCTTCAATGTCGTTCAAAACCGGAACGCGCGCCGGCTGCGGGGAAACGGGCCGGGCCACAGGAACAGACGGCCGGACTTCCCGTGCAGCCGGGCTTTCCGGTTCCGTATTTCCCCGAGGTTCCATTTTCATCTGCACGGAAGACTCCGTGCGGGGAAACGGATTCGGCTCCGGCCGGCGCAGCGGAAGCACCGAAGGGGTGTCCCCCCGGCTCAGAGCGGTTTTCACGCCGTGATAGACCGCGTCGAAAATCGGCCGTTCGTTGATGAAGCGCACCTCGGTTTTCGCCGGATGCACGTTGACGTCCACCGCTTCAAACGTCACCGCAATATGAAGCACGCACGCCGGAACCTTGCCGGCCATCAGCGAGCCCTTGCAGGCCTCCTCCACGGCGACCATGGCGGTGCGGCTGCGCACATAGCGCCCGTTGATGAAGAAATTCTGCATGCTCCGGTTGGGTCGGGCGGCGGCGGGCCTGCTGACAAACCCCCACACCCGCACGCCGTTCAGCTCATAATCCACCGGGAGCAGTCCGGCGGTAAATTCCTTGCCGTAAACCGCGTACACGGCGGATTTCAAATTCCCGTCGCCCGGCGTATGCAGCGTTTCCTTTCCGTCCCGCAGAAAACGCACCGATATTTCCGGGTGGGAAAGCGCGATTTTGTCAAGCAGCGACGCGATGGCATTCGCCTCCACCACATCTTTTTTCAAAAACTTCATGCGGGCGGGCGTGTTGTAGAAAAGGTCGCGCACCACAAGGGTCGCGCCGGCCGCGCAGCCCGCGTCGCCGCAATCCTCCTCTTCCCCGCCGGAGATCACATAGTGCGTGCCGGCCAGTTCCTCCTGCGTGCGGGTCAGAAGCTCCACGTGCGCGACCGCCGCAACGGAGGCCAGCGCCTCCCCGCGAAAGCCGAGCGTGCCGATGCGCTCCAGGTCTTCCTGCCCGCGCACCTTGCTGGTGGCGTGGCGCAGAAACGCGGCGGGAACATCCTCCCGGGAAATTCCGCAGCCGTTGTCCGTGACGCGCATGTAGGTGTTCCCGCCGTTCCTGATTTCCACCGTAACGGCGGAAGCCCCGGCGTCGACGGAGTTCTCCACCAGCTCCTTGACGACGGAGGAGGGGCGCTCCACCACTTCGCCCGCTGCAATCAGCTCCGCGACGTGTTTGTCCAACACATTGATTTTTCCCATGGGAACGCCTCCTTTTATGCTGTCCTTAATTTTACAGCGTCATCCGGTATTAAAAAAAATTTCAATCCGCCCGCGCGCCGGTTATTTGGCGAGCGTGGCTAGTTCAAACAGGGTATTCATGCATTCGATCGGGGTCAGGGTGTTGACGTCCAGTTTTTTGAGCCTTTCCATGATCTCCGTCTCGTTCGGCGGGGTCAGTGCAAGCTGCATTTCCGGCTGCTCTTCCCGCTTTTTCCCGCGTTTTTTCGGCATGGTGACCTGCTGGCCGCTTTCCAGCTCCGCAAGCACCTGCCGCGCGCGGTTCACGATTTTATTCGGCACGCCGGCAAGCTTGGCGACCTCGATGCCGAAGCTGTCGTCCGCCCCGCCGCGCACGATGCGCCGCAGGAACGTGATGTCGTCGCCGCGCTTTTTGACCGCGATGTTGTAGTTTTTCACGCCGTCCACCGATTCCTCCAGCTCCGTCAGCTCGTGGTAATGCGTGGCAAACAGCGCCTTTGCGCCCAGAAGCTTCGGGTCGGCCACATATTCCAGAACGGCGCGGGCAATGCTCATGCCGTCAAAGGTGGAGGTGCCGCGCCCAATTTCGTCGAGGATCAGCAGGCTGTCCGCGGTCGCGTTCTTAACGATATCGGCCACCTCCGCCATTTCCACCATGAAGGTGGACTGCCCGGAGGCAAGGTCGTCCGACGCGCCGACGCGGGTAAAAATGCTGTCGACAATGCCGATTTCCGCGTAGGAGGCCGGAACAAAGCAGCCGATCTGTGCCAGGATGACGATCAGCGCGACCTGCCGCATGTAGGTGGACTTTCCCGCCATGTTCGGGCCGGTGATGATGGCGACGCGGTTTTCCTCCCGGTCGAGCAAAACGTCGTTCGGCACGAACGGCGCGTCGAGAAGCGCCTCCACCACCGGGTGACGGCTTTCCTTCAGAATGATTTTCCCGCTCAGATTCACCACGGGGCGCACATAGCCGCGCTCCACGGAAACCTGCGCAAACGACGTGAGAACGTCGAGCCGCGCCACCGCCTGCGCGGTTTTCTGCACGCGGGGAAGCTGCGCCGCGACGCGCTCGCGGACTTCGTCGAACAGCTGGTACTCCAGCGAAACGGCCTTGTCGTGCGCGCCGAGGATCTTCCACTCCAGCTCCTTAAGCTCCGGCGTGATGTAACGCTCGCAGTTGGTCAGGGTCTGCTTGCGGATATATTCGGGCGGCGCCTGGTCGCGATACCCGTTGCTGATCTCTATGTAATAACCGAAAACCCGGTTATAGCCGACTTTTAATTTTGGAATTCCCGTGCGCTCCCGCTCCTGCGCCTCAATGCGGGCAATCACGCCGCGCCCGTCGCTCATGTCGCCCTTCAAAACGTCGAGCTCTTCGTTGTAACCCGGTTTGATGATGCCGCCCTCGCGCACGGAAAACGGCGGTTCCTCCACAATGGAGCGCTCCACCAGCTCCGCAACGTCCCGCAGCTCATCCACGGATTCGCAAATTGAGACGAGAAGCGCGGATTTCACCCCCTTGAGCAGCTCCCGCAGCGCGGGCAGCCTCTGTGCGGCGGCGGCGAGGGAACGCAGCTCCCTTCCGTTCGCGGAGCCGTAAACGATGCGGGACATCAGCCGCTCCAAATCGTAAATGCCGGTCAGCTGCTCCGCGATGCTGCCGCGCAGAATGGAATCGTGCGTCAGCTCCTCCACCGCGTTCAGGCGGCGGCTGATCTGCGCCGGTCCCAGCAGCGGCTGTTCGATCCAGCTGCGGATCAGGCGCTTGCCCATCGCGGTGCGGGTATTGTCGAGCACCCAGAGCAGCGAGCCGCGCTTTTCCTTATTCCGCATGGTTTCGAGCAATTCCAGATTGCGGCGCGCGTTCAGGTCGAGATGCATGAACTGCGCGCCCGTGTAAAGGTCGATTTCCGTCATGCGCTCCAGCCCGGTGCGCTGGGTGCGCTTGAGGTAGCCGAGCAGCGAGCCGACGGCGCGCACGATTTCCCCGCGGTCTTCCAGGCCAAGCGCCTCCAGGGTTTCTTTGCCGAACTGCGCCAGCACTTCGCCGGTGCAGGCGGCCGGTTCATATTCGCCGCTTTTCAAAAGCTCCAGGCTGGCGGAAAGACGCTCCCGGATAAATTTCGGCAGCTCCCTGAGCTCCAGCGCGCCCGGGTTCAGCAGAATTTCGCGCGGGGAATAGCGCGAAAGCTCGTTTTTCAGCTGCTCGGCCAGATTTTGCGCGGGAAGCACGGTCGCGTGCAGCTCTCCCGTGGAAATGTCCGCAAAGCAGACGCCCGCCCCGGTGGCTTCCACACAGAGCGAGCAGATGTAGTTATTTCTGGTTTCGTCGAGCATGCTGCTTTCCAGCACCGTGCCGGGGGTCACCACGCGGACGATGTCGCGCTTGACAAGCCCCTTGGCCAGCGCCGGGTCCTCCATCTGTTCGCAGATGGCGACCTTGTAGCCCTTTGCGACCAGGCGGGCAAGGTAGCTTTCATAGCTGTGGAACGGAACGCCGCACATGGGCGCGCGTTCCTCCTGCCCGCAGTCGCGGCCGGTCAGGGTCAGCTCCAGCTCACGTGAAACCAGCTTTGCGTCGTCGTAGAACATTTCGTAAAAATCGCCGAGGCGGAAGAACAGTATCGTGTCCGGATACTGCTCTTTGATTTGAAAATACTGCTGCATCATGGGGGATAAATTTGCCATTGCCGGTTTTCCGCCTCCCGTTGATTGGTAAATGAAAAGGAATCAGAGAATAAGTCGAATCAGTGGCAGCCGCCGCAGGCGGAACAGTCGCCGCCGCAGGAGCTTTCCTCCAGATCGGTGGTTTCGGGGTCTTCCCCGTCCGCGGACTGGCCGATGATTGCGCTGACGCGCTTGAGCAGGGCGTCGAGCTCATCCTTGGCCTGATTGTAGGCGATCATGTTGGCGTTTTGCATGATCTGCGTGTAAACGCCGCGCAGCTCCTGATTGAGCGCCTGGATTTTTTCGGAATCCGGGGATTCGCTCTGCGCCTCATGGTTGATCGCCATCCGCTTTAAATTGAATTCCCCGATCAGGTTCTGCAGCCCGGTGTCTTCATCGCTGTTCTTTTTCGCCGTCTGCATGTTCAGATAGCGCTCGTCCTTCTGCAGTTCTTTTCCGATTTCCCTTGCAAGGCTGATCATATCCATTGTAATAAACTCCTTTTTCATTTTGTAATCTGTTCGCCCGCCAGAATCCAGTTGCGGGCCGAAGTGATTTTAATATCGGCAAACGCGCCGACGGAATCGGGGTTTCCGTGAAAATCCACAATGACATTCCCGTCGGTCCGGCCGGTGAGAAGCCCGGTTTTTTCGCGGCACTCCTCCACCAGAACGCGCTGAACGGTTCCCACCATGGCGGCGCAGCGCCTTGCGGCGATCTCCTCCTGCGCGGCGCACAGCTCGCGGAACCATTTCGACTTTTCCTCCGCCGGAACCGGGTCGGGCATTTTCGCAGCGCGCGTTCCAACGCGCGGGGAATAGAGAAAGGTAAACAGCGAGGTGAACTCCACCTGCCGGATCAGGCTCACCGTATCCTGAAATTCGGGGTACGTTTCACCGGGGAAGCCGACAATCACATCGGAGGTGAGCGAAAGGTCCGGAATTTTCCGCTTCGCGTAATCCACCAGCGCAAGGTACTGCGCAGAGGTGTAACCGCGGTTCATCTCCCGCAGCACGCGGTCGCTGCCGGACTGGAACGGCAGGTGCAGGTGGTGGCTGATGTGCGTTCCGCCCGCGATGGTGTCGATCAGCTCGCGCGTGGCGTCCTTCGGGTGCGAGGTCATGAAGCGGATGCGGTAATCGCCCGGCACCTCGTCCAGCATGCGCAGAAGCGCCGCGAAACTGACGGGATTTTCGAGCGTTTTGCCGTAGGAGTTCACATTCTGCCCCAGGAGCGTGATGTCCCGGTAACCGGCCGCGACCAGCCCTTTGAATTCGGACAGGATCGCCTCCGGCGCGCGGCTGCGCTCCCTGCCGCGCACATAAGGCACGATGCAGTAGGAGCAGAAATTATTGCAGCCGTACATGACCGTGAGCCATGCCCGGATGTCTCCGTCGCGGTGGACGGGCAGGCCCTCCACAATTCGCCTGTCCTCGCTGTCGTCGCCGCGGGCGAACACGCGGTGCCCATCCGTCAGGGTGGAAAACAGCAGCTCCGGCAGCTTATGGATCACATGCGTGCCAAACACCAGATTGACAAAAGGAAAGCTGACGCGGAGCTTTTCCGCGATATGCTCCTGCTCCGTCATGCAGCCGCACAGCGCGATAATCAGCGACGGGTGGCGGCGCTTGACGTTTTTCAGCGCGCCCACATTGCCGAACACGCGGTCCTCCGCATGTTCGCGCACGGCGCAGGTGTTGAACAGAATCAGGTCCGCTTCCTCTTCCTTTTCGGTAAAGGAAAACCCCATCTGTTCCAGCAAACCTTTTATTTTTTCGCTGTCCGCCACATTCTGCTGGCAGCCATAGGTGTGCACCAGCGCCTTCGGCGCCGCGCCGCGGGCGCGAATCGCCATGATTTCCGCCACGTCGCGGACATACTGCTCCTGTGTGCGGACCGGAATCATATCTGACAAAAAGGAATCCCTCCAATAAAACAAACGCACCGCCGTCCGGTTTTCGGCCGTCTTCCGGCGCGGCGCGGATACCGGCGGGCGCTTCTTCCCGCCACAACCATATCTTAACCGAAAAACGGCCGTCTATTTGACGAAACGCGGCAAAACGCGCGCGACGGCCAAAACAGCGAAAAACGCCGGCTGCGACAAAATACGCGGAATCAGGCGCGGTCGGCGGCCATTCAACTTGCCGCCGAAAAACGCTTTGCGTTTATTATACCATGCCCCACCTGCTACTTCAAGGAAAAAACAGGAGCCTGAAAACACCTGCAACACAAAAACCGGCGCCGCCTGTAAAGCGCGCCGGTTTGTCTGTTTTTTAAAAATTCCGCGGTTTTCCTCATCCGTATTGTCCGCGCGGATAAACTCCGTTCCCGTCTACTGCACCGTCACGCTTACCGCAGCGGCGGCTTTTGTCGCGGGGTCGATTGCGTAAACAACCGTTGTACCCGAGGCGACGGCGGTGATTTTTCCCGTATCCGCTTCCACTTTTGCAACGGCGGACGAGGAGGACACCCAAAGCAGGCTGGAAGCCTCCACCTTTTTGCCGTTCAGGGTGATGTCCGCCACCGTGTAGCCGCTCCCCTTCGGCAGGCTGACGCTGCTGCCGGCAAAAGCCAGCCCGCCGACGCCGTCCTCCGAATTCTGCGCGGCGGTCCCGGGTACGGTGACGGGAACCGTCGCGCTGGTCCATCCGCCGGATTCCGAGGTGCGGAACCAATAATGCACATCGGTCGTGCCCGCGCCGACCGCCGTGATCACCACGCGCCCGAGGGAATCCGCGGACGCGGCCGCAACCGCGGTGTTGTCGGAGCTAACCTTCATAATTCCAAAATAATCGCCGCTGACATAGCTGGAATTCTGTGACAGCACGAGCGCGCCCAGCGAAACGGAAGACACGCTGGTTTCCCCCGCGGTTGCCGCATTGGCAAGCATGGCAATGGAAAACGTAAAGACCACAAGCACCGCCGCGGAAATCAAAATCCGCGCCTTACGCTTTTTCATCCGAAGTCCCTCCTTCCAGAGTTTCCGGTTCAAATTTTTCATTTTCATACAGCACTCCGTCGACGATTTTGATGACACGCTTTGCGTAGCTGGACACCTTCAGATCGTGCGTGATCATGACAATGGTGTTGCCCATCCGATTCAGCTGACCGAACAGACGGAGCACTTCGCGCCCGGTCGCGGAATCGAGCGCGCCGGTGGGTTCGTCCGCCAGAAGGAGCTTCGGCTGGCCGACCAGCGCGCGCGCGATCGCCACCCTCTGCTGCTGCCCGCCGGAAAGTTCGTTGGGCTTGTGATGGATCCGTTCGGCCATTTCCAGCATCTCCAGCTTTTCCATGGAGATTTTCGCGGCCTCTTTGCGCGGCATGCCCCGAATCAGCAGCGGCATCATGGTGTTCTGAAGCACATTGTACTTCTGGATCAGATGATACTTCTGAAAGATAAACCCGATCTGCTGATTGCGCAGGCGGGTCAGCTGCGCGTCCTTCAGCTTGTGGACCGGCTCGCCGGTGAGAAAATACTCCCCGGTCTGGAAGCGGTCCATGCAGCCGAGTATATTCATCAGCGTGCTTTTTCCGGAGCCGGAAGGGCCGAGTATGGCAATGTATTCGCCCTCGTTCACGCACAGTGAAACATCCTTCAGGACCTCCAGTTTTCCGCCTCCGATTTCATACCACTTGTGAACATGGCTCATCTGGATAATATTTTCCATTGTAAGCGCCCTTTCGCTTATTTGGAAACAACCGCCACTCGCACGACGGTCAGCGTTCCATTGATTGTTTTCTCAGTGATGCGCAGGATCATCCCCTTGGTGATGCTGGAAAAATCGCTGGAACGCTGCGTCGTCGTTCCGCCCGTGACCGTTCCGTTCGTCGTGTTCCCCGTACTGCCCGAGGTACTGCCGGACGTTTTGGTGTAACCCGAATAATTTCCCGACGCCGCTGTGCTCTTGACGCGGGTGCTGCCGGAGGAGGTCCCGC
This sequence comes from Clostridiales bacterium, assembly GCA_012517675.1. Classification (GTDB taxonomy): domain Bacteria; phylum Bacillota; class Clostridia; order Oscillospirales; family Acutalibacteraceae; genus Caproiciproducens. The sequence continues at coordinate 8,966 of JAAYUL010000089.1, forward strand.
TCGCCGTATTGCCGGAGCCGCCCGTAATGCCCGACATGGAGAACCCGCTGCCGGAGGTGGAAAGGGTCAGTCCCACCGGAATCAAAACCGTTTTGGTTTCACCGGTCAGGGTAATGTCCGAGCTGCTGTCGCTGTCCGACAGGGTGCCGATGGCCAGCTCCACCTGATTGCCGACCACGGACGTCACCCTTCCGATGATCTGGGTTTGGGAAGAGTCCCCCGTGCCGCTGTCGTTCTGCCCCTGCGTATTCGCCTGTGTGCCGCCCGAAGAGGTGCTGTCCGTCTGGTTGTCACGGGAGCGCCCTCCAAAATTGCCGTTCTGACCGTTTTCTCCCTGCGGCCCTCCCTGAGCGTTGCCGTACTGCCCCTGTCCGCCGCTCTGGGATGAGCTGCTGCCGGAAGAGCACCCCGCCGCCGAAGCGAGCAGGAAAACCATTGCGAGAACTCCGCAAATCGTTTTGCCGAAAAATTTCATAGTATCCTCCTTCATTCCTGTGACAAAGCCTCGATCGGCATCAGCTGGGCCGCCTTGTACGCCGGGTAAAAACCGAACAGCGTACCGGTCACCACAGCAAAAACCAGCGCCAGAACGCCGCCGACCGCAAGCGGTTCCACGGTCATCCCGGTAAACCGGATGACCGGGACAAGCGCGTACCCGGCCCCGACGCCTAAAATGCCGCCGAATGTGCCGATCATGCAGGCTTCCGCCAGAAACTCCAGCAGAATCGCCCCTTTGCTGCACCCAAGCGCCTTGAGAATGCCGATTTCCTGCGTGCGTTCCTTCACGGAGACGAACAGCACGTTCATAATGCCGATGCCGCCCACGATGAACACGATGATGGCCACGGCGATCAGAAGCATGGAAAGCGTGTTCGCGGAGGTTTCCGCCGCTTCCTTTTCACTTCCGGCATCCTTGAGGGTAAACTGCCCACTGGGGTAATTTTCCGTCAGGACCGTCTTGATATTCTGTATGACCGTCGTAACCTGATTTACATCGGAGGCAATCGCCGTGATGCTCGGGGTCGCCGTGCTGCCCAGAACATATTTCTGAGCGGTGGAATAGGGCAGAAAGATCGAATCGTCCGGGCTGACGCCGGAGGAAACCTTTCCGACCTCATCCAGAACGCCCACGATCTCGTAAGTTTTCCCTTCGATCGTAAGGACGTCGCCGTAAGCGTAATACGCACTGTCGAAAATAGTTTTGGCAAGCGTGGAACCGATGACCGCAACCTTTGATTTGTCGCTTTGGTCGTCATCCGAAATAAAGCTGCCCGTCAAAAGCTTCAGATTGCTGATGTTCTGGTAATCCGGCAGGCAGCCGACAATGGTTTCGTCGGTTTCCGAGTCCAGATTGCCGCCCAGGACCGCTCCGGTCCCGCTCAGGACAATGGAAGCGGAAGACACGTTCGGAACAAGGGAAAGAATATCGTCCACATCCGTAGTGGTCAGCGTCACGCCGCGCTGTGTTTTTGAATAGCTGCTGCCCGACTGCTCCTGAAAGCCGGAAGTCCTGTTGGTTCCGGTCCCGCCGGAAAAGCCGCTTTGCCCGGTAGTTCCGCCGCTCCTTTGGGTGCTGTTCCCACCGGCATTCCCGCCGTTGTCCCCGGTAGTTCCGCCGTTCCCCCCGAACGCTCCGCCGTTTTGCATCATGCCGGCATACTGGTCCGTAATGTCTGCGGAGGTACTGACCGTAATGTCGATCGCGCCGACATTCAGGGTTTTAAACTGATCTTCCACGTCGAGCTCGCCGCCGTGGCCGATGGCGATGACCAGCACAATGGTGGCAGCGCCGACCACAACGCCGAGGGAAGTCAAAAGCACCTTGGTTTTATTTTCCAGGATATTGATCCAAACCAGATGGAGGATCTCGCTGAACTTCATTTTACCACCGCGCTTTCCGCCAGTACGGTATCCCCTTCCTGCAGTCCGCTCAGGATTTCAACATAACGCCCGTTGGAAAAGCCCGTGGTCACGGTCGTTTCCGTCTGCGTTCCGTCGCTGCTTTTTACAAGCACGCTCGAAATCCCGTTGGAAAACGAAACGGCCTGATCCGGAATATACAGCACATCCTTCACCTGCTTCTGAATAAAGGTGACGTCGCCGCTCATGCCGTCCAGAACTTTTTCCGTGTTGTCCGCGGTCATTTTGACCGTTACGGAATAGGTTACGGAAGCGGAATTGCTGCGCGCGGGCGAAGACGCAATGCTGACCACCGTGGCGTCAAAGGTCTGGTTTTCCAGAGAAGACAGGCTGATCTGCGCGGCCTGCCCGATGGAAATGTCCGAAATATCGTCTTCGGAAAGCGACACCGTCATATTGACGGAAGAGGTTTTCGCAATAGTGACAATCGCCTGATCGGCTTTTACGCTGCTGCCGTCCGTGTAGGACACGCTCGCCACGATCCCGTCGCAGGGAGCGGTAATCGCTCCGTTGCCGCTGATGGCGCTTTCCACATCGTCAAGCTGGCTTTTCAGGCTGTCGTAAGTGGCCTGCTGCGTTTCCACCGCCTGCTCCAGCTGCGCCACCGTCAGGTCGTAGGTGCTTTGCGCGCTGCTGCCGGCGCTCAGGCTGTTCTGCAGCTGCTGGTCCGCATCGTTCAGGCTGTTCTGCGCGTTCAGCTGTGCTTTTTTCAGGCTCAGCTCCGCGGCGCTCACATCGCTTTTCAGCGAGGAAATTTTGGACGCGATCAGAGCCGCCGTGTTGGTGGTTCCGTATTTTTGAGAAAAGGTCTGGTTATAATCGTCGTACGAGGTGGAATAATTCTGATATTCCGCGCTGTAAAGCGATACCTTCGATTCCAGCTCCGACTTCTGGTCGGTGTAGCTCTTGATGTACGCCGCATAATCATCATATGCCTTTTTCGCGCTGTCGTAGGCGGCCTGCGCCGCGGTTACGTTCGCGCCGGACTGCGACTTGGCGAAAACAAGAGCGGAGTATGCGTTGTCCTGCGCGTTTTTCAGCGAATCCAGCTTGTCAAACAGCGGTTTGTTTGCCGAAATGTAGCTGCTGAGCTGGTTCTGGAAGCTGGTCTGCTGCGCCTTCGCACTGTCGCGCCAGGATTTCAGGTTGTTCAGCTTTGCGTAATCCGCGGAAAAGCTGGACTGCAGCGACTGATATTTCGCAAGCTCACTCTGCTTGGCTTTCAGCGCGTTGCTGGCCTGGGTGACCGAATTCTGGATTTCCTGCTGGGTAATGGACTGCTGGGTATAGGCGCTGGCCGCTTTTGCCTTGCTGGACTGATAAGCCAGCTGAGCGGCCTTCAGCTTGCTGGACTGGTCCGCAAGCGCCTGCTGCAGGGAAAGTTTTGCCTGCGTAAGCTTTGTTGTGGTGCTCGAGGTGCTGTCTGCGATACTGCTCTCGTTCAGCTGAACAATCACATCGCCTTTTTTGACCGTATAGCCGGCCTTGACCTTCACCGTGTCGATGGTTGCGTCGACCGGGAAGGAAACCGTGGTCTGATCCAGGGAAACCGTTCCGCTTTCACTGGTCCCGACCGTCACGTCGCCTTTTGCCACCGTATACTCCCGGTAGGATGCTGTGGTATTGACCTCCTTGTTCTGATTCATCCAGAGGAACACCGTGGTAATGGCCGCCGCCGCGAGCACAAGGCCGCAGGCAAGAAAAATAAACAGCTTTTTGTGCGAGGAAAACACACTTCCAATTTTTGCTTTCATAGCCAACCTCCATTTCCGGCTTTCTGAGACTCATTATACGGAGAAAAGCTGAACGAAACCTTAACAAATTTCTGTTTCACACAAATTTAAGCAAGCCGTCACCTGATGTTCACACAGCGAAATTGCACGCCTGTTATAATAAAACTCAGGGAAAAGGAGGCCTCCTATTATGAAGATACTGCTGATTGAGAATGATGATAAAGTAAAATCAAAGCTGGTCCGCCTGCTGACCAAAAACCGTTTTGAAACCTTCTGCGCGCAGGATGGGGAAACGGGACTGGATGAAATCCAGTCCGGCGTTTATGAAGCCGTGATTCTGGAAACGGAGCTGCCGGAAGTTTCCGGCCCCGAAGTGCTCCGCCAAATCCGGAAAGCGCAGATCAACACCCCGGTCATGCTGTTTGCCCCCAAATGCCTGATCAGTGAAAAGGTGCGCGGGCTTGACCTTGGCGCGGACGATTTTGTGGAGCGTCCCTACGCGGACGACGAGCTGATTGCCCGGCTGAAAGCCATTACCCGCAGAAAAGGCGAATTTATTTTTGACAACAAGCTCCATTTGTTCGACCTCACGCTCGACCTCGGCACCTACCAGCTGCTCGCCGGGGAGCAGGCCGTTTCGCTTTCCAATAAAGAGCTGGAAATCATGAAATACTTTTTCCTGCACGGCCACACCATCATCAGCAAGGAAGAGCTGATGACCCGCCTGTGGGGCTACGACACCGGCGCGGAAAACAATCTGGAAGTTTACATCAGCTACCTGCGCAGAAAAATGCGGAAGACATGCCCCTGGGTGCAGATTCTGTGCATCAAAAACGTGGGGTACCGTCTGGTCAGCCAAAGCGAAGATCAAAAAGAAGCGGTGCAGACCGGAACGTAAAACAAAAATCTGCGCGCGGCCTCTCATAAATTGGAATCGTTGCCATAACGCATTGTTTTATCTGCTGCGCCACAAGATGCCCGGAGCTTTTCCCCTTGCGGCGGTACTCCTCCCGGCACCTCTCGCATAGTAACCAAGCTGAAAATCGAAGGCAATCTTGTGCGAAAGAGAATCGATGCGGGAGGGGGCTGCGCCCTTTCCAAAGCCCTTCGTGTCTCATGGAAGCTCTCTAATTGATATTTTGAAACCGAAATCAACAGGGCTGCGATATCGTTTCGCTTATATGCTGCTGCTAAAAGACTACAAGAAGCTTTTCTTCGGAAATTCCGACGGAAGGCTTTTTTTATTTGCCATGGTAAAAATATTGACAACTTATTTCATTTTCATATCGTAAGATAGAATGGAACACATCAAACCCGATCCATCGCGATCTTTACGCCTGATTTCCCTTCGAAAAATTTAAATAAGCAAAAAACCGCTTGTAATTTTAGGCAAAATAAGCCTTGAATCTTATGTTCAGAGCATTACAATATGAATGAAAGAATTATAAATCAGCAGATTGTTTTTGCGATTGAAAATTCAAGCTCCCGAACCATGCGATTTCCAGTTCAATGCGGCTTTTGCGGGTTTCTCACGGCGGAGAAGCACTTGATGATGCGGGGAGGCGGATACAAACTCAATAACGAAAAAATTCAAACCAAAAATCTGAAGAAGGAGGACATGATCAAATGATTACTTTTTTTGTGGCGCTGGCTTTGCTGATTGCGGGCTACTTTACATACAGCAAAGTAGTCGACAGGGTCTTTCAGCCTTATCAATCGCCGACGCCGTGTGCGGCACATCCCGACGGGGTGGACTATGTCCCGATCAGCACCCCGAAGGCCTTTCTGATCGAACTGCTCAACATCGCCGGACTCGGGCCTATTTTCGGAGCCCTGCTGGGCGCTCTGTGGGGGCCTGTTGTTTATTTATGGATCGTATTCGGCACCATATTCGCCGGCGGCGTGCATGATTTTGCAAGCGGCACGCTTTCCATGCGGCAGGACGGTGCTTCCATTTCCGAAGTGACCGGCCGGCAGCTCGGAAAAACGATGCTGCAGATCATGCGTGTTTTTTCCGTCATTCTCCTCGTATTGATCGGCGCGACCTTCACCACCGGCCCGGCCGGGCTTTTTGCCCAACTGACTCCGGCGGCTTTTACCAAAAACCTCTGGGTCGTTGTTCTGCTGGTCTACTATTTTCTCGCGACGCTTTTTCCGATCGATAAAATCATCGGCAAATTGTATCCTGTTTTCGGCGTGCTTCTGATCGTCATGTGCGTGGGCGTAATGGGCGGCGTTCTGTTCGGCCATTATAACCTTCCGGAACTATCGCTTGCAAATCAGCATCCCGCCAAAACGCCGATCTGGTCCATGATGTTTATCACGGTAGCCTGCGGGGCCTGCTCCGGCTTTCACTCCACCCAGGCTCCGCTGATTGCCCGCTGCGTGGACGATGAACGCAAAAACCGCCGGATTTTTTACGGCGCGATGGTTGCCGAAGGCGTGATCGCCCTGATCTGGGCAACCGTGGGCATCGCATATTACAACGGCACCCAGGGCCTTTATGCAGCCGGAAACGCCATCAACAACAATCAGTCCGCCATGGTTTTCAATATTGGAAAAGGACTGCTCGGCCCGGTCGGAGCCGTCCTGACCGTCCTCGGTGTCGGCGTCTGCCCGATCACTTCGGCGGACACCGCGTTCCGCAGCGCCAGGCTGACCATTGCGGACTGGTTCCATATCGACCAGAAAAAAGTGGGCCGCCGCCTTGCAATTTCGATCCCGCTGTTTGCGGTCGGCGCGGTCCTGACACAGCTGAACTTCAGCATTATCTGGCGCTATTTCTCCTATTCCAACCAGACCTTGGCCATGATCGTCCTCTGGACGGCCGCGGCTTACCTGTGCAAATGTAAAAAGGGGTCCATGGCTTCGCTGATTGCCGCCGTACCGGCTGCCTTTATGTCGGCCGTAACCTGTACGTATTTCTTTATGGCGCCGGAGTGCCTCCATCTTTCCACCGCGATCGCCTATCCGACGGGAATCATTTTCGCAGCCGCCTGCGTGGCCGTCTATATTGGAAAAGGCGTGATTCCGAACCGGAGAAAAGAGGCGCGGCCGCCGACAGACACAAAAACGGCCTGACCTTTTCTTCCGTCTTTTCCGCCGCATCGGCCGCCAAGCCAATCGCAGAAAACAAGGAAGCGCCGCATTGGAAATAAACCGCCCCGCAAAGCACGGGTTTTCCGCATAAAAAATCCCCCGATCACAGCATGATCGGGGGATTTCTTACCGCAAACAGGGTGGGTACGGGCGCAATCTTTCCGCCGTCTGCCGGAACGCATGTTGTTTTCGGCCGGGCGTTTCAGAAATTGCCAAGCGTGTTCGCGCTCCAAGAGGGAGCAATCAATATGACAAAACCGTTATCAGAAATGACACTGGAAGAGCTGTTGCAGCTGTTTCCGATTTAACTGACACCCCATCAGCCGGATTGGGCCGCATGGTATCGTGAAGAGGAGGAGTTACTTGCTCTGCTTCCACGGTCTGCCTTTGCCCAGCCAGCCGCGCTCCGCCCAATATTGCTTCTCCGTGGGAGAGGAATCCCAGCCGGCTGCGTGCATCATGCCCATCATACGGAACATAAGCCTCGTCTTAACGCCCACACGGGGCGCTTTCTCACAGCGCAGCTTCTTGGCGATGCCCGTCATATCCTTTTCAATTTTGGCTTTCTTCTTGTTCTTGACCATGTCCCAGTTCATTGCCTGCACGGCGATCCCGTAGGTCTTTATGTACGGCACACCCCAGCCGAAAAGCGAATTTTTGACGATTTTCATCGCGCCGCCGTTCGACGCGCCGGCGGAAGTGGAAAGGATAACCGCGCGCTTTTGGAACATCCATTCTCTGGGGCGGTGCACCATCCAGCAGTCAAACATCAAGTCAAGAAACGACTTCATTGCTCCGGAAGGCGCAAGACAGTAATTGGGTGAGGTGAAGATCAAAAGATCCGCCCGCTCCATGGCGTCCAGAATGACCTTTTTCTCATTCCAGAACGGACATTTTGTTTCATCCTCAATGCAGGAATAGCATCCGAGGCAAAAGTGGTTCAGATCGCGCGGTAAAAAGAACTCTGTGATTTCATCTTTTTTTGCAAGCATATCGGCAAGCATTCTGCCGATATGATAGGTGCTGCCCTTGTGGTTTTGTCCGTTGATGACGACAATGTTCATTTTGCATTTCATCCTTTCCTGATCGGATGCCGAATGACGGTTTTCAGCTTTTCCGGCGCGACCTTGCGGGCATCGGAAAGGTAGATTTCATGGTGCCGGCGCGCATTGGAAAAATCGTTTGCGCAGCCGTTTTCCCGCACAAATTCGTCCATGGCCGCAATGGTGGCAGGCTCGTCGTCATAAGGCCCGATGTGCATCGCCTGCACGCAGAGGCCCTCGTCGACGGTCAGAAATTCCACCTTGGAGAAATCCTGTTTTTTCTTTCTCGTTGCTTCGGCAGCCGCCCAGTCGAAATCCGCTTTCGTGACGAAATCCGGCAGGCGGATGACCGATATCCAATGGAACAGATCCTTTCGCGTACCATCGAAGCCGTCCACGCCCTCCTGGTACCAGAAGCCCTCCAGCGGCGGCACGACGTAGTCGAAATAACCCTCGAGCCGGCGGTCGGATTTTTTGTTCATCTTGACGGTGAAGGCCACGCCGTAGAGAAGGCCGACGGCCGCCTGATACGCGCCGTCCTCCTCGTTTGGGTCACCCTTTCCCCGCACCGCAAGATAGCTCATGGGCGGCACCGTCACGAACTGAGGGCGCCGCGGCGGCAGATAGAATTCCTTGTACTCCTTTTTGTAATCAAACGCCATGATGGGTTTATCCCTCCCTGTAAGCACTTCTTTCGTCTGTCAGGCCCTTTCCGGAAAGGTAAAAGCACACTTTTATTTTTCGCCTCCTTGTTTTTCGTGGCAATAAATATGGTATACTGAATTCGTGTTATTGATACACTGTGTAACGAAAGTTCAGCCAAATCATTATTTGAAAAGTGAGAGATTATGATGTTTGTCCGAGAGCTAGAAAAAGACGAAATAGAAAGTGCATTAAAATTGGCATTGGCGGTATTTGATAAATTTGAAGCTCCCGACTATAATGAACAGGGCGTAAAGGAATTTCATAAAAGTATTCACGACCCGGAATATTTAAGTATGTTAAGGCTTTATGGAGCCTTTGAGGAAAATGATATCGTCGGTACTATCGCAACACGCAGCAATGGAAACCATATTGCTTTATTTTTTGTAAGCGAAAAATATCAACAGCATGGAATTGGAAAGGCGCTTTTTACACGCGTCTGTCACGATAATGTTAGTGGCAAAATAACCGTAAACTCATCTCCTTTTGCCGTACCAGTATATCATCATCTTGGATTTACGGATATGGATACAGAACAAGTCACAAACGGCTTACGATATACGCCTATGGAATATAGATTATGAGCACAACTCGAAGCTCGTATTCTTTATAAACAAAAAGAGGGAAAATGGATGACAGTAAACTTCTATGATTCCGTGGATGACGAATTGTTGAAATTTGCCGTAATAGTCGCAAGGCAAAATGACAAATGGGTATTTTGCAAGCATAAAGAACGAGATACCTATGAAATTCCAGGCGGACACCGTGAAAAAAGCGAAGAAATTCTAGAAACCGCCAGAAGAGAGCTTTATGAAGAAACAGGAGCAATCGATTTTACTATTACACCGATATGTGTTTATTCTGTAGTGGGAAAAACCCAGGTAAATGACAGTGGCGGCGAAATGTATGGAATGCTCTATTATGCCGAAATAAAAGCATTCGGACAACTTCCGGATTTGGAAATGGAAAAGGTGCTGTTGTTCAAAAGCCTTCCTGAAAAACTAACATATCCGTTAATTCAGCCCCTATTAATAAGAAAAGTGAAATCAACGATTTTTGAAAAATGAGCATGATGGCATGTTCTGATGATTAATAAATCTATAGTACAAGGAGAGATACCATGGCGGACTGGAATTCATCAGAGTACTTAAAATTTGGAAACGAAAGGACACAACCCGCAATTGACCTGGTTAACCGGATTGATTGTGAAAATCCGAAAAAAATATTGGATATCGGCTGTGGGCCGGGAAACAGCTCCAAAGTTTTGGCGCAGCGTTATCCGGACGCGGATATTTTAGGCATCGACAACTCACCGGCCATGATAGAAGCTGCCAAAATACAGCATCCGGATATCCGGTTCATGCAGTGTGACGCGAATAGAGATTTACGCACCATGGACAGAGATTTTGACATTATCTTTTCTAATGCGTGTATTCAATGGATACCCGATCATGACACACTCCTGAAAAACATGATGTGCCTGCTGAAGCCCGGCGGAATAATCGCGATACAAACGCCAATGAACTATCAGGAACCGATCCATCAAATCATTAAGGAAATATCCGCAAGTCATAAATGGTCTTCCCAATTTGAAAATCCACGGATTGTTTATAATTTGACGCAGAGCGAATATTATGATCTGCTGTCGAACATTGCTTCCGATTTTTGTATGTGGGAAACAACGTATTTCCATAAAATGAAGTCCCATGGCGACATTATAAAATGGTATCGCGCAACCGGATTGCGCCCATATCTTAACGTTTTGTCCGAAGCTGATAAAATTAATTTTGAAAAGGATATTTACGATAAGCTTATCACTGCCTATCCAAAGCAAAAGAACGGAGAGATTATATTCCGGTTTCCAAGATTCTTTTTCACTGCGATCAAATGAATGTGCTCCTGAGGAGCAATATCCGAGCCAAGGGGCTTTTATCTTTTGACCGCGATTGCCTCTGAAAACGGTCCGGCCGCTACCGGGCTGTTCGGGACTTTTCAACGGGCCGGCCGGAAAACATCCGGCCGGCCCGTTCCAGCTCAGTCTATTGCTTTACTTTGTATCTCATCGTCCGTTTTAGCAAGGAACGCGCTCACTTCCATGGACCCAAGGTCCCCGCTCTTGCGGCTGCGCACCGAAACGGCGCCGCTTTCCACTTCCTTGTCGCCGACCACCAGCATGTAAGGAATTTTCTGCAGCTGCGCCTCCCGGATCTTATAGCCGATTTTTTCGCTGCGGGTGTCGCAGCTTGCCCGCAGGCCGGCCGCCGAAAGCTGCTCGGAAACTTTTTCCGCATATTCCCGCTGGCGTTCGCTGATGGGAAGCACCCGGACCTGTTCCGGCGCGAGCCAAAGCGGGAACGCACCCGCATACTGTTCGATCAGAATGCCGATAAAGCGCTCGATGCTCCCGAACACCACGCGGTGAATCATGATCGGCCGGTGCTTTTCCCCGTCGGCGCCGGTGTACTCCAGCTCGAACCGCTCCGGCATCTGGAAATCGAGCTGAATGGTTCCGCACTGCCAGGTTCTGCCAAGGCAGTCCGTCAGGTGGAAATCCAGCTTCGGGCCATAAAATGCCCCGTCGCCCTCGTTCACCTCGTAATCGTACCCCAGCTCCGTAATGGCGGAGCGCAGCGATTCCGTCGCGATATCCCAGTCCTCCTGAGAGCCCATGGAATCCTCCGGGCGTGTGGAAAGCTCAATGTGGTACGTAAAGCCGAACGTTTTATAAACGCTGTCGATCAGACGGACCACGCCCTTGATTTCGTCCTTGATCTGCTCCTTTGTCATGAAGATGTGCGCGTCGTCCTGCGTAAAGCAGCGCACGCGCATCAGCCCGTGCAGCGCGCCGGAAAGCTCATGGCGGTGCACCAGGCCAAGCTCGCCCATGCGAAGCGGCAGGTCCTTGTAGGAGCGCATTTTCGTTTTGTAGACCAGCATGCCGCCCGGGCAGTTCATCGGCTTGATTGCGTAATCCTCGCCGTCGATCACCGTGGTGTACATATTTCCTTTATAATGATCCCAGTGCCCGCTTCTTTCCCAAAGGCTCCGGTTCAGAATGACCGGCGTTGAAATCTCCTGATAACCGGCCTTGCGGTGGATTTCCCGCCAATAGTCGATCAAAAGGTTTTTCAGGATCATTCCCTTCGGCAGGAAAAACGGGAAGCCCGGCCCTTCCTCCATGATCGCGAAAAGCTCCAGCTCCTTTCCCAGCTTGCGGTGGTCGCGTTTTTTCGCTTCCTCCAGCATGGTGACATAAGCTTCCAGCTCCGCGGCTTTGGGGAAGGAGATCCCGTAAACGCGCTGCAGCATCTTGTTTTTCGCATCCGCGCGCCAATAGGCGCCGGTGCAGTTCGTCAGCTTGACCGCCTTCACGCGGCCCGTGCTCATCAGGTGCGGGCCGGCGCACAGGTCGGTGTAATCGCCCTGCCGGTAAAAGCTGATTTTTTCGCCCTTGCCGGAATGCTCCTCGATCAGCTCCACCTTATATTTCTGGTTTTCCTTTTCCATGAGCTCCTTCGCGGCCTGCGGCTCCAGCTCAAAACGCTCCAGCGGAAGGTCTTCCTTGATGATTTTCTTCATTTCCGCTTCAATATCCGAAAGATCGTCCGGCGTCAGGGTGCGCGGAAGATCGAAGTCGTAGTAGAACCCCTCGTCGATCGCGGGGCCGATGGCGAACATCGCCTCCGGGAACAGGTGCTTTACCGCCTGTGCCATGATGTGGGACGTGGTGTGCCAGTAGGCTTTTTTGCCGTCCGTACTGTCAAAGGTCAAAATTTCAAGGTCGCAGTCCTGCGTGACGGGAGTGCGCAGGTCGACCACGGCGCCGTTGATTTTTCCGGCGCAGGCGGCCTTGTAAAGCCCGGCGCCGATGCTTTTCGCAATCTCGGCGACCGTTGTGCCGGATTCGAATTCCCGGACGTCGCCTTTCAGATTTACTTTCAACATATTCTTCACTCCTTAAAAATAAAAAAGCCCTGCCCCCACAAAAAGGGGCAAGACAAAACTCGCGGTTCCACCCTGATTCAGCGGCTGAAATCGCCGCTCTCATTGCCGCGGATAACGGCGCGGGGCCGGCTCACCTTAGGCGTTCGCGTTCGGTGTGCGCTCGGAGGCGGTAGCCATTGCACCTTAACACCGCCGCGCGCGCTTTCAGCGGATGCGCACGCTCTCTGCCGCGGGTAAAATACGGCTTCCTCGTCAATGCTTTGGACTGTTCCGTTTGATGTTATCGTAGCACCGGCAGGCCGTGTTGTCAAGAGCCGCCGGGAGAAACAATGCGATTTTCCAAATATTTTTTACAATTATGCGGCTTGTTTCCCTCCGTCGTATTTTCCACGCATTATTTCATGATAAAATTCAGCAAAAGCATTCTGATAAATTGTATCGCATATTATACGGATTGTAATCGATATTCCTTGACATATCAGTGTGAAAAGTAATACAATTAATGATACAATGCATTAATATGCATTTGTGGGATTAACGCACCCATTTCAGAATGATTAATTCAAATTATGAAATTTAAGGAAGACAAGGAGGTGCCAACATTTGTCCGTAAATATTGTAACATGCATTATTATTGCGCTCATCTGCGCAATTATAGCCGGCGTTGTCGCGTTTTTGGCCGGAATCAGCTACCGGAAAAAGCAGGCTGAATTCACCATCGGCTCTGCGGAGCAGGAAGCCAAACGCATGGTCAACGATGCTATAAAATCTGCGGAAGCGAAGAAAAAGGAAGTTGTTCTGGAAGGCAAGGACGAAATCCACCGCCTGCGCAACGAATCCGAACGCGAACTGAACGAACGCAGAAAAGAAGTGCAGCGGCAGGAACGCCGGATTCAGCAGAAGGAAGAAACCCTTGACAAAAAGATGGAAGGTCTTGAGGCCAAGGAAGAAATCCTGAACAACAAAAACAAGCAGGCGGAAGAGCGCCTTGCGGAAGCGGAAGCCGTGAAAAAGAGTCAGTTCGACATGCTGGAGCGCATTTCCGGCTTTACGGTGGACCAGGCGAAGGATTACCTGCTGAAGAACCTGGAAAACGAGCTGGTTCATGAAAAAGCCGTCAAACTGATGGAAATTGAGCAGCAGACCCGCGAGGAGGCGGAGCGCTCCGCGAGAGAAATTATTTCCATGGCAATTCAGCGCTGCGCAGCGGACCATGTGGCCGAAGCGACCATTTCCGTTGTGCCGCTGCCGAACGATGAAATGAAGGGCAGAATCATCGGACGCGAGGGGAGAAATATCCGCGCGATTGAAACTATGACGGGTGTGGACCTGATTATTGACGATACCCCCGAGGCGATCACCCTTTCCAGCTTTGAACCCGTGCGCCGCGAGGTCGCCCGAATCGCGCTGGAACACCTGATTTCCGACGGAAGGATTCACCCGGCAAGGATTGAGGAAATGATTGAAAAGGCCCGCCGCGAGGTGGATGCCACCATTAAGCAGGAAGGGGAGCGCGCCGTCATTGAGGCCGGAGTGAACGGGGTTCATCCGGAGCTTGTCAAATTACTGGGCCGTTTGCGTTACCGCACCAGTTATGGACAGAATGTGCTGAACCATTCTCTTGAAGTTGCCTATTTGTCCGGTGTAATGGCGTCGGAGCTCGGGCTTGACCCGACCATAGCCCGCAGAGCCGGCTTGCTGCACGATATCGGAAAATCCCTTGACCACGAAATCGAAGGCTCCCATGTCGACATCGGCGTCGACGTGGCCCGCAAATATAAGGAAAGCGAAGCCGTCATTCACGCCATTCAGGCGCATCACGGCGACGTGGAGGCCAAAACGGTCATCGCGTGCATCGTTCAGGCGGCGGACGCGATCTCGGCGGCAAGGCCGGGCGCAAGGCGTGAAAACCTGGAAAACTACATCAAGCGCCTTGAAAAGCTGGAGCAGGTCGCCTCTTCCTTTGAAGGGGTGGAGCGCTGCTTTGCGATTCAGGCGGGCAGAGAAGTCCGCGTGATCGTGAAGCCCGAAGTCATCAGCGACGACAAAATGGCCCTGCTCGCGCGCGATATCTGCAACAAAATCGAAAGCGATCTGGAATATCCTGGGCAGATCAAGGTTAATATTATCCGTGAAAGCCGCGCGATCGAATACGCGAAATAGCGCACGGATTCCTGCGCGCCGAAAAGGCGGAGAATTCAGGAGGAACGGCCGGGGCTGTTCCTCCTTTTCAATTGGAGCAGAGTGCGCGGAACCACTTTGGAAAAGAGGAATACCATGAACATTCTTGCAATCGGAGATGTTGTCGGCAGCATTGGATGCCGTTTTCTGCGCAGGCATCTCCCCGCTCTGAAAAAAATGAAACAAATCGACCTGGTCATTGCAAACGGTGAAAATTCCGCGGACGGAAACGGGCTGACCCCCGTTTCGGCGCAGTTTTTGTTCGACAGCGGCGTGGACGTCGTCACCACCGGGAACCACAGCTTCCGCAGGAAGGAAAGCTACGAGTGCTACGACTCCTGCGAAACGCTGCTTCGCCCCGCAAACTACCCTTCCGCCGCGCCGGGCCGGGGGGTGTGCGTGGTGGACATGGGCCGCGTTCAGGTGGGCGTCATCAACCTGATGGGCGTTGTTTATATGGAAAACATGGACCCTCCCTTTGACACGGCGGACCGGATATTGTCCGGTCCGCTCCCGAAAATCACGCTGGTGGATTTTCACGCGGAAGCGACGGGGGAAAAACGCTCGCTGGCCTATTACCTGGACGGCCGCGTCTCCGCGGTATTCGGCACACACACCCATGTGCAGACCGCGGACGACTGCATTCTGCAAAACGGGACCGGGTATCTTTCCGACCTCGGCATGACCGGGCCGGTCCATTCCGTTCTGGGCGTAAAGCCGGAGCTGGTCATTCAGAAAATGCGCACCAGAATGCCGGTGCGGTTCGACCTGGCGGACGGCGAATGCGAAATGGACTGCGCTCTTTTTCAGGTTGACGAGAAGACGGGCCGCACGCTTTCCATTGAGCTATTGCAGCTTCGTTAAAATAGTTAGGTTTTCACATTTTTATTTTGACCATCCTCGCCTTTTTTGTAAATAATACTTGCAAATTTTTGGATTTAGATTTATTATGATAATATAAGAATTTGCATTTGTCTGGAGGGTGGCCTATGGAAATCTTAAAAGTATCTTCGAAATCAGCACCCAACTCTGTTGCCGGTGCAATCGCAGGAGTCATTCGTGAAACGGGGACGGTTGAATTACAGGCTGTCGGTGCCGGAGCCGCCAATCAGGCTATTAAAGCGGTTGCGATCGCCCGGGGATACCTTGCCCCGGCTGGTACGGATATCATCTGCATTCCGGCGTTTGCGACCGTCAACATCGACGGTGAGGAACGCACTGCCATTAAACTGATCGTGGAACCCCGCTGAAACGGCAATTAATCCTCACGGAAACGTGGGGATTTTTTGTTTTTTCCGCCGGGCGTCTGTTTCGCCCCGCCGTGGCGGGACAATTTTGCATTGAATCTGCCTGAACTCTATGTTATAATGATAGAATGAAAATTATGGTATGATCTCGGTACTGAAGCTGCCATGAATTTTATTTTTGAGGAGTGCTGCCAAGTGATTAACGGATCCGATCTGAGAAATGCGATAATTTCAGGCGCTAACAATATTTTGAAACATAAAACATCTGTGGACGAGCTGAACATCTTCCCCGTTCCCGACGGAGACACCGGAACCAATATGTCGATGACAATGGGTTCCGCCGCCGCGGAGCTTTCCAAGGCACAGGGCGGCAAGGCGGGCGACGTGGCGCACACGGCGGCTTCCGCCCTTCTGCGCGGCGCAAGGGGAAATTCCGGCGTCATTCTTTCCCTGCTGTTCCGCGGCTTTGCCAAAGGCGTTGCCGGTATGAATGAAGTCGGCGGCGCGGACCTTGCCAACGCGCTCGGCCTCGGCGTGGAGGCCGCCTACAAGGCGGTCATGAAACCGACCGAGGGCACCATTCTGACCGTTTCGCGCGTCGCATGCGAAAAAGGAAAATCGGCGGCCGCCATTGACGATGATGTGGTTTACGTCTGGAGCGCCATCTGCAAGGGCGCTTACGAATCCCTGGAACAAACGCCGGAGCTTCTGCCCGTGCTGAAAAAAGCGGGCGTTGTGGATGCCGGCGGGCAGGGGCTCTGCCATATTTTCGACGGCATGATGAGCGTGTTCCGCGACCACGTGATCATTCAAAACGACCCGGCCGAGAATGCCGGCGCCCACGGCTCGGACGATTTCTTCCGCAATGCGGCGGCGGAATTCGACCAGGTCATCAATTTCACCTACTGTACGGAATTCATCGTCGGCAGAGACCCGGAATGCAAAAAGGACCCGATGGACCTGCGGGCTTACCTGGAAAGCATCGGCGACTCCGCCGTGATGGTCGACGACGAAGACATTATCAAGGTCCACGTGCACACCGAAGACCCCGGCAACGCGCTGCAGGCCGGCCTGACTTACGGGCCGCTTCTCACCGTTAAAATCGAAAATATGAAGGAGCAGCACAGGAAGGCAGCCGAGGCCAACGAGCAGAACAAGCCGAAAACGGAACAGGCCCCTTTCGCTCCCGCTGACCCGGTGGAAGAAATCGGGTTTGTTGCGGTGGCCGCCGGCGATGGGCTGAAAACCCTGTTTACCGATTTGGGCTGCACGCACGTGGTCGGCGGGGGGCAGACCATGAACCCCAGCACCGACGATATTCTCGCCGCGGTGCGGGCAACGCCGGCCAAAACCGTTCTGGTTCTGCCGAACAATAAAAATATCATTATGGCGGCGGAGCAGACCATTCCCATGGTCACCGACCGCAAGGTCATTGTGTTGCCGACCCGGACCATTCCGCAGGGCCTGTCCGCCATGCTCGCTTACGACCCGGACGTCAGCGTTGAAACCAATACGGTCAACATGATGGAGGCCGCCGGCAATGTCTCAACGGGCACCGTTACCTTTGCCGCGCGCGACTCGGAATTCGGCGGGCATAAAATTCATAAGGGCGATATCCTCGGACTGGATAACGGCAAGCTGGAGCTGATCGAAAAAGACATCGTTCACACCTGCAGCAAGCTGACACGCTCCATGGTGAACCGCACCACCTCGTTCATCACCATCATTTACGGCGAGGATATCAACGAGGAACAGGCAAACGACGCGTTCAACCGCATCAAGAGCAAGA